>JAZLJP010000148.1:0-37938 GCA_045617985.1 Kiritimatiellia bacterium | reverse complement strand
GAGCGCCGCCGCCGCATCCTTCTCCCACGTCTTATGGTTGTCGCGCGTGTAGCGGAAATCGTTCGCGGGGCCGTTCAGCAGTTCGCGGCCAAGCTCCTTGTCGTAGATCGAGGTGATGAGACCGTTTTCCTCTTTCACGCGGTAGTAGCGGTTCTCGAGGGTTCGGGCGTCACCGCCCGAACACTGAACCGCCCCCTTCTCGCCCCGATGCGCAGCCTCAAACCATTTTACATTTTCCATTTTCAATTTTCCATTTGCAAACCGCTCTGCGGCTTGCTCCGCCTTCTCAACCCAGTCGAAATGCTGCATGATGGTTTCGAAAATGCGGCGGCCCTGATACCCTTCCGGGGTTGCATAGCTGTGTTCATCGTTCATGACGAGACCCCACCAGGCGCGGGCGAAATCTTCGGCGGGATACGGCTCGCCCTTTGTCACCGCACGCACAGCGGCCTCGGCTTCCGTCGCAGCGAGTTCCTGGTCGACGACGACCTTGCGGGCGAGGCATTCCGGCATCGAGTGGAGGAACTGTACCCAACCGCTCGCCATGTCGCCGCGCAAGGTTGGAATCTGATCGCTCCACTTCGCCCGCAGCAAGTCAAACGGTTCGTCGGGATTCGCCACCGTGCGCATCTCGGGCCACCGCCATTTCTTGTTCCAAGCCTTGAAGGAATCGCTGATACGCGTGTTCGGATCTTCGAAATCGGCGTATCTGGAAACAAACCACACGTCGAACGGATAGCGCTTTTCCGTCAGCGCCAGCTGTTCCGGAAGCATCCGCTCCATTGCGGCGATGCCCTTGCCGTTGATGCCAAACGGATGCGACGACATCATGTAATGGTTGTGCGCCCACACGAGCATCTTCGACGAGCGATCGGCCGCCTCCCACCAATACACCATCGGCAGGGGCGATTTCCAGCGCACGTCCACCCGACTGCCGCCGGCCCCCGCGTCGGGGTTGTGGAACGGATACGGCTTCGACTTGTCGCGCGGCCAGATGGTGGACGGCAGCGGATTCCACTGGTTCGGCAGGAAGACGAGGTTCTCCACGCCCGCTTCCACACACGGCTGCACGAGCCCCCATGAAAGCCCGGGATTGTCGGCCATGAACATCGTCTTCGGCGCAAGGTGCCACCGATCCTCGAAGCGCTTCCGCGCATAGACGCTCCGGCACATCTGCTCGAAGCCGTACGCCTCGGTGATGTTGCCCGCGCAAAGGGCGGAAACGCCCACGCGGTTGCGCGCCATCACGTCCTTGATGTATTGATGCGTCGCCGCCGTACCGCGTTCCATCGGATAGTTGTCGAAGAACCAGAATCCTTCGATCGTGTAGCGGTAGGCCGCCGGATCGGCGTCGTTCGGATCGGCCTTCACAAGTTCGCGCGCGTGGTCCATGTAAAGGACAGAGCCGTGGCGTTTCCAATAGGACGAACGGTCGAGGCCGATGTCGGTATGCGACGAAGTGAGGCAGTAGATCTTCCACTCGCGTACGGGCGGCAGCGTGGACGGCAGCGCATTCGTGGGCACGAGTTCAAAGAGCGGACTCCCCGCCATATCGCGCGCCACCATCCGCCGGCCGTCGTGCGTGAGGAGCGAATACGCCTGCGTGATCGGCCAAGCCTTCCCCTTCTCCCACACGTAGGCGCGCGTCGCATCGGCAGCCGTCGTGCGCACGTCTCTCTTCACATCGAGATCGGTCCAGGTGCGGTTGTCGTTCGACCCCTGGAAATGCCACTCGGCAGGACTGCGCAGCGGATAGCGCCACGTCTGGTCGGCCGTGTACCATTCGTAGCGCGTCACTTCGATGGGCTGCGCATATTCAAGCGTGACCCATGTTGCTTTGACCGTCTGCGGGTTGCCAGCGCGGTCGTCGTACCACTTCGTCTTCAAGTCGCCGTCAAAAGCCAACGCCGGCTCGAAGGTCGTGCGGAGCACGAAGCGCGCGTTCGCGCGGGTCGTCGCGTCGAAATGGAGATGGCACGCCGCGCGGGTCACGTCCGTCGTTCCGTTGAAGAGCTTGATTTCGGAAATCTGCAGTCCGTCGCCGGTCTGCGCATCCACTTTGAAGCGGTAGAAGCGGAAGGCGTTCTTTGCCGCAGAGGGCGACGCCACCACGTTCCCCGCGCGGAACGGTTTCGGTCCGACACTCGCGGCGAACGTCATCGTCACGAGATCGTAGAGGCCGACTGTACCGTCGCGCGTGCGCCGCGCCGGCACGTAGTCGCGCACGGTTTCGCCCGCGTGGACGAGCTTGAAGGCGTGCAGACGATAGGCGGCCGGATAGAGACCCGCGTGATTCGCCGCGAAGAGCGTCATCGGCCCCCTCTCCACATGCGGCAGCACCACCGTGGCGGCGGCGATCTGCGCGCCTGTGGCGATGTCGTAGAGGAACGCGTTCGGCGCGCCGCCCGGCGCCACCGCGAGGCGATAGCGGCGCTTGCCCACCGTCGGGCAAACAAGCAGGTGGGGCAAATCGCCGTAAAACTCCATCCGCGATTCATTCTTAAGAACGAGAAGATGTCCGAGATTGGCCCAGTCGCCGCAGAAATAGGCGTGGTTCCCGAAGTCGCCCGTGACGGTGAAGTCGATGTCGATCGCCGTTTGTTCCGTCGTCACAAATCCCGTATCGAGCCATTGCTCGCCCGTCGATTCGATGAAGGCAAGTTCCCGGTAGCCCGCCGGCACGCGCGAGTCCCCCGCGCCCCACACGTCCTGCGGGCGCTCCCACACCACGCGCTCGCCGGGCTTTAAATTGACCTCCAGCGTGGGTTCGCCGCTGAAGCGCGTACGCCCGCGCGTCACGCCGCGCGGCGTCACGCAGCCGCCGAACGGGTCGACGAGGCGGAAGGTGCCGCCCTTCTCCGCGACGACTTCAACGCGCGTCACCTGACCGGCCGTCATCTTGGCCGAAACGAGGAAGGCCCCCTTCGCCCGCAGATGGTCGAACGAGGCATCTGCCCCCGTCCAGTTCGGGAACACCTTCACGAAGCCGCGGTCGCTCTGCAGCAGCATCGAATTGACGAATTCCATCGCGCCGATCTTTTCCACCCCGTGCACATTGTCACGCAGATGGAAGTTCTTCTGGAGACGCCCGCGGATCTCGTGTTTCTTGAATGCGGCAATGATCGGCTCGCAGGGATACCCCATGCGAATCGCCATCGCATAGAGCTTGGGCGTCTGGTTCGCCCCCCTGAGCCAGATGGTGTCTCCTGCGGCAGAAATCATCGCGTTCACCGTGTTGGTGGCAATGGCGCGGAATTCATCCGTCACATCAAACGCGAACGCCTCGCCGGGAATCACGCTCTCCAGCGTAACGGCGTTGGCGCAGAGCGCGAGATTCGCGCGGCCATCCGCCTCCTCCACGCCCGAGAGCGTACGCACGTCCTTTCCGTCCACCTTCGCGAGGCCCGTTGGCAGCTCGCTCAAATGCTCGGCGAAGTCGCGCCAGGCCGCCGCCTTTGCCGCCGGCACGTCAATGCCGATTTCACGCAGAACCGGCGTCACCTCGACGAGCGTCGCGAAAAGCCGCCGCACCGCGCCGAGCGCGGGCGAACTGTTCTTCACGAGCCCCGATCCCTCCCAATGCGAATCGTAGACGAGATAACGGTAGTCGCCGTTCGCGAGCGTCTCCTTCTCGCACCACTTCAGGAAGAAGTTCGCCGTCTTGTCGAGTACCGGCCACACCTTCTTGAGATAGGCGCGGTCGAGCGTATACTCCCAGTGCGTGCACATCACGGCACACTGGAAGGCGCCGTCGGAAATCTGGCCGCAATGCTGGTAGTCGCCGCTCGCGGTCAGGCCCCACGGGCCCATGCACACGGGGAAAAATGCGGCGTCGTCGATACCCTGCGCGAGGTCCTTACGGCGATCGAGGTAGGCCTTCGTGTTCAGCATACGCTTGCCGTTGTAGTTGTATTCAAGCGTGCGCAGCCCTTCCTTCGCGTTGACGAGCGCGCGCGGCAGATACGCGATGAGCGGATCGGGCATCGGCTCGGCGACTTCCGGCCGGTTCCCCGTGAAACAGCCGTAGTAGGTGGCCACATAGTTGTAGTTGAGGTGGAAGTCGTTTTTCCAAGACGGCTCATCCGTGGTGGGCCAAATGCCGTAGAGGCCGGGCGGGAATTTGCCCTGCCGTACGCAAGAACCGAGCAGATAGAGCTGCCCGTAGTAGAAGCGCTCGAGTTCCTCGTCGTTGAGCGCGACGCGGCTACGGCCCCACCATGTGCGCCACCAGGCCGCATGCGCCGACTGGATCCTATCGAGCGCCGTCCTGTCGAACCGGCGCACCGGATCGGGCGAAACGACAATCGCGAACGGCCGGTTCGCCTTGATCTTCAACTTGGCCTCGGCGCTGCGCGGATTGAGAACGACCCCCGCCGACAGCAAGGCGCCGACCGCGCTCACCGAGGCCGTCGCATTCGTCGTCCAGCTATGCGGATTCTGCGGCGCGAGGTTCACCGTCGAACGGCGCACCCAGAAGCCGTCTGCCGCGCCATGGGCCTCGGACTGTCCGAGCGGACTCTGGCTGTGGGCCGTGAAACGCAGCGTCCATTCGTCGTCGGCGGACGACACGCCCCTCACCACGAACAGATCTTCACCCGCCGCGACAAAGCTGTCAAGCTTCACCGCCCCCTTGCCGAACTTGCCCTCGGTGTGCAGCGTTGCGGATACGATGTCGAGCGTGTCGGTCGAGCCAACGGACTTTTCGCCACCGACGATTTCCAGATAGCCGAAGGAGATCGGCGACGCCTGCGTCATGTCGCCACAGCTCCAGAGATCGCCGCGCGTGAGTTCGAAGAACTTGCGGTTCTCGTCGCCGCCGTTCACCGCGCCGAGCGCCCCGTTGCCGAGGAGCGCCGCCGTCGGCAGATTCTTGCTGTAGGTCATCCCGGGCTGCGCGCTTGGCCACTGCGGATTGAAGCGCGCCAATGCCAGACGCGCAACGGGATCGGAAGTTTCCTCACGCGGAGAAGCCTCAACGGCCGCCGCAAGACTCGCCAGAACCAGCAGACTCAAAAACGAATGCACCGTCATCATTGATTTTTTCATGCTCATATTATAGCAAACGCTCCAAGGATTCAGCAAACACGAATTCTTCTTCTGTAAAGACGAAGGACGCCGTGCTCCAGCGGCGCGCGACGTCCCATGCAGAAAGGTTCCAACTCGTCCGTTTACACAAGCTGCGAGAGGAAACGAAGATCGTTCTCGTAGAGCCAGCGGATATCGGGGATGCCGTACTTGATCATCGCGATACGCTCCACGCCGAAGCCAAACGCGTAGCCGCTCACTTCGTCGGGATTCCAGCCCACATGCTTGAAGACGCGCGGATCGACCATGCCGGCGCCCGCCACTTCGATCCAGCCGGACTGCTTGCACACGGCGCAGCCCTTGCCCTTGCAGACATGGCAGGAGAAGTCCACTTCCACGGACGGTTCCGTGAACGGGAAGAAGTGCGGGCGGAAACGCACCGTGACGCTATCGCCCATCATTTCCTTCGCGAAGTAGGCCAAGACGCTCTTGAGATCCGCGAGCGACACGCTCTTCGTATCCACATAGAGGCCCTCGATCTGGTGGAAGTTCGCCGAATGCGTGGCATCCGTCGTATCGCGGCGGTACGTGCGGCCCGGGCAGATCACGCGCACGGGCGGCTTGTTTGCGAGCATCGTGCGAATCTGCACCGGCGAAGTCTGCGTGCGGAGGAGCAGATCCTCGGGCGTACGCGTGGCGCCCTCGCCGCGCACTTCAGCGCTCTCGATCCAGAACGTATCCGTGCGGTCGTTCGTGGGGTGGTGCGCCGGCGTGTTGAGCGCCGTGAAGTTGTTGAAGCGTGTTTCGATGTCAGGGCCGTCCGCCACGGTGAAACCGAGCTGGCCGAAAATGCGCGCCGTATCGGCGATCACGCGGCTGAGCGGGTGCTCCACGCCCGGTGCCGCCCAGCGGCCCGGGAGCGTAGCATCCACATCCACCTTCTCGCCCGCGCCCGCGCCGCTTCCGGCCTTTGCCGCGAGCGCGGCCTCGACCTCGGCACGCCACGCCTGCACGGCCTTGCCGAAGGCCGGGCGCTCCTCTTTCGGCACATCCTTCATGCCCTTGATGAGCGCGGGAATCGAGCCATTGCGGCCCACATACTTGATGCGAAGCTGTTCCACCGCCGCCGCATCGGCGGCCGCGGCGATTTCGGCCAACGACGCGGCCTTGCCCTGTTCGAGTTCTTCGAGTGTCATAAATCAATGCTTTCTTGGTAGATCAATGTAGTATTATACCCCATTTCACGAGAGGGGGCAAGACGAATGGAACGAAAACTTTCATCGCGGCGTTTCAGAGAGGAGCTCGGCCATCACGGCATCGCACACCTCGAAGCCGCGCGCCGTGGGGGCGAAGACGTCGGGGGCGGGCGATGTAAGGATGCCGGGGGCGACGAGCGCGGCGAGGGCCCGGCGCCAGGCCGGAAGGCGCGGGGCGAGGAGCGGCCAGCGGCGGGCGACGGCGGCAAGATCGAGCCCGGCAGCCGTGCGAAGGCCGAAGAGCGCGCGTTCGAGGGCATCCGCCTCGGGCGTCACCGCGGTGCGCACGTACCCATCGCCTTCGCCGACCGTACGCACGCACCCTTCGCGGCCATGCGCGCCTTCACCGAGGCCGATGTAGTCCTCGCCCTGCCACACGGCGAGATTGTGACGGCATTCAAAACCGGGGCGCGCATAGTTGGAAACCTCGTAACGGCGAAGCCCTGCGGCCGCAAGCGCCGCGCCGGCAAGGGCGGCCTGATCGAGCGCCGCCGCGTCGTCGGGCAGCGTCGTTCGGCCCTGGCGCACGGCGAGGTCGAGACGCGTTTTCTCCTCACGGATGAGCGTGTAGCAACTCACATGCACAGGCTCGAGCGCCAGCAGCCGTGCAAGCGTTGTTCGCCAAACCGGTTCCGTCACGCCGGGCCAGCCCGCGATCAGGTCGATCCCCGCATTCGGGAAGACGCGCCGGACGCGGCGGAAGGCGGCCTCCGCCTCGGCGGCCGTGTGGCCGCGGCCCATCGCCGCAAGCGCCGCATCGTCGAAACTCTGCACACCCATCGAAATGCGGTTCACGCCGAGACGCCGGAGCATCTCGAGCGTTGCCGCCGTCGCGTCGAGCGGGTGGAGCTCAACCGTGAACTCCGCCGCCGGCGCGAGCGGCAGGTCAATCGGCGAAAGGTCGCACAGGGCGGGCGTACCCCCGCCGAAGTAGATGGTCGAATAGCGTTCATCGCCCCGCGCACAGATCTCACGCCGCAGCCGTTCCACGTAGGCCGTGCGCACGGCGGGCGGCTTCCCCACACGCGAAAGAAGGGCGCAGTAGGCGCACTTCGCACGGCAAAACGGAAAATGGACGTAGAGATTCATCGCATCCGGCGCACACGTTCAATCATCCAGAAACAACCGGCGGACACGGCGGAATAGGCCTCGGCGGTACGCGACGCCACAAACCGCCCCACCTCCGCCCACGTAATCTCCGTCGTACAGACAACGCCCGCCACCACGCCCAAGACCGTAAAAATCCAAATGAAGGCGTATGAAAAGAGATGCCCGTATTCTTCCACGTCGGGCTGGCGCTGGCAGAGCGCCCGGAGCGTGAAAAAGACATGAAAGCACCAGGTCGCACCGATGGCCGCGAGCCACGCGGCCGGGCACGGCAAGGGGGTGACGAACAGGCGCGTCACAAGGGCGACGAGAATCACGACCACCGTATAGAACGGGAAAAAATACGGCGCAAGCGTAATCCACACGTTCGACTTCGTGAGCATCACGGATCCGCCGCGCAATCCCACTTTGAGGTTCGAAACCCGCGCGCCGAAAGCGAGCCCCCACACGGCATGCGTCAACTCATGGCCGAAAACATAGAGGCGCGTAGGAGAAGGCAGAACGAGGAGAAGAACGAATGCGAGCAGAAAGCCGCCGAAAAGCGCAGGAACCCCCGCACGAGAGAACAGCCCCTCGTTCGCGACGAGAAGTACAAGCACATCCCCGCCCACACGCGTCACCGCCCAGGCAAACGGAAGCCCTGCAAGCGCAAGCAGGAAGCGGAAGAAGTTCGCCATGGGAAGAACGACCTCGCACTAGTCGTCGAATACAAACACGAGCTCACCCGGAAAAACACGCCGATTCTGGCGCGCAAGCGCCTCCACGAATTCCCGATCCGTGTTGAACCGCCCTTGTTTATTCTTTATTTCCTGAATTTCGGCCCGTTTTTCCTCAATTCTCTTGAGAATACGATTCTTTTCGGTTGTCAAATCACGAGCCTGGCGATATTTCGGAAGAATGATCACCACACCCGTCACGGCAATCGCAACGAAACCGGCCACAAAAAGGGCCTGAAGGATCTTGAGAGCATAATCGTGCATGTGCCTCATATTTTATGATTATTTACCTTACTTTGTCAAGCTGATTTGGTATAATTTATGGCATGGAAAAATTCACCCTCAAATCGACGGCCTTTACGCTCCTCTTGGGAGCCGCCGGTTGTTTTTCGTTGCAAACCGCTTCGCTGAGCGAAGCGGCCGGCGAGGGGCTACGCCTCCATGCAAGTTCGGAAATGCCGCCCGTCGCGCATACCGTCGTTTCGAACGACGGCTGGTATCTCTTCAATCTGTGGCCGCTCGCCACCGGCAACGCAGTAGAAGGCGCTCGAATGCCGTTTCGGTTGTTTCGTAACGACGTGCAGGAAGACATCCTCCAGGGCCGCCTTACGAAATATGCCAAATCCCGGGGATGCGACGTGGCCGATCTTGCGCTTCTCAGCAACGAACAGGTGCTTCTTTCCATCCCCGGCGTGAATTTTCCCCTTCCCATCCCCTACATCTTCACCTATCGGCGCATGCAGCTCTCGGCCGTTCTCGTGAAGCATGCGGAAGTTTCCACCATCGAAGCCGATGCCGCGCGGCGGCGCGCGATGTCGCGCGAGATGAAGTTGCTCCTCAATGAAATCCCGAACGGAGGCGACACCAAATGATTTCCCGCATCGTCCCTTCCTTCTTCACGTTGGCGTTGTTCCTTCTCCTCACCGGTTGTACGACCTATCGTTCCACATCTGCCTACAACGACGTGAACGTGGATGGCGGTCGGCGGCCGATTGAAACCATCGAGATCGAAAACTCGGGCTGGTTTCTCTTTACCTGCCTGCCGATCGCCAGCGGCAACCCCGATCGGCCGAACGACAACAGCTGTTGCTGGTTCAAGAACACGGTACGCCTCGAAAACAACGTAAAAGTCCTTCGCCAGCACATGCGCGAAGAAGGCAGCACCGAAGTCGCGAACGTCATCAGCCATTGCGAAGACGAAAAGTACCTCGTGTTCCTCGTCGCCCGCCGCGCCTATCATACGAGCGCGGTTCTGTTGAAACCCCTTTCTGTCACGCTTGATAAGACGCCCCCCAGCCCGGGGCCTAGAGAAACTGCAAAATGAGAATCGCGAAATCAGTCCAAGCCCTCGTTCCCTACACGCCCGGCGAACAGCCCAAGGTCAAGTCGGTCGTCAAGCTGAACACGAACGAGAATCCCTATCCGCCCACGCCGCGCATTGCCGAGGTGCTCGGGGCGATCGACCTCGACCGGCTGCGCCGCTATCCTGATCCGGTCTTCTCCGAATTGCGCGAAGAAATCGCCGCGCTCTACGCTACCACGGTCGAGCACGTCTTCGTGGGCAACGGGTCCGACGAAGTGCTCACGCTCGCCGCCCGCGCCTTTGTGGACGACGACGAGGCGCTCGGCTCGTTCGATCCCTCCTATTCGCTCTATCGAACGCTCGCCGCCATCCGCAACGTGCCTTTCGTGCCGTCGCCTCTGGCGGACGACTTCACCTGGGCCGAGCCCGTGGTGCGCGGCGCGGATTCTACGCCCGTCGCGCTCTTCCTCCTCACGAACCCCAACGCGCCCACCTCAATCCGCTACCCGCAGGAAAACGTCGCCGCCTTCGCGGCCTCCTTCCCGGGCGTCGTGATCGTGGACGAAGCCTACGCCGATTTCGCCGACGCCTCGTGCGTCAGTCTTGCGACGGCCCCGTCAAACACGAACATCGTCGTGATGCGCACGCTCTCGAAGAGCTACTCCCTCGCAGGCCTGCGCCTCGGTTTCTGCATCGGGCCCACCGATCTCATCGAAGCCCTCTACAAGGTGAAGGACTCCTACAACGTCGACGCGCTCGCGCAACCCGTCGCCTGCGCCGCCCTGCGCGACCAGGCGTGGATGCGCGCCAACGTCGAAAAGGTGAAGAAGACGCGCGAAGGCCTCTCCCTCGTTCTCCGCTCGCGCGGATGGGATGTACCGCCCTCGCAGTCGAACTTCCTCTTCGCCAAGCCCGCCCACCGCCCGGCGGCCGAGCTCTTCGAGCAGCTCCGCCTCCGTCACATCTTCGTGCGCTACTTCCCCGGCCCGAGAACCGGCGACCGTCTTCGCATCACCATCGGAACGGAAGCCGACATGGCCGCCCTCCTGGACGCTCTTCAGGAACTTGATACGATAGGTTGAATTGGATTTCCCCATGACAAACTCGATTTCAGCAAAAGACTACATGCCCATCGAAGAGCTTCGCGCGCTCCAGCTCGCGAAGCTCCAGAAGCTCATCCCCTACGAATACGAGCGCGTGCCGCTCTTCCGCCGCCGCTGCGACGAAGCAGGCGTAAAGCCGCGCGATCTCGTGACGCTCGCCGATCTCGCGAAGTTCCCCTTCATGAAGAAGACCGATCTGCGCGACGAGTATCCCACCGGGCTCACAGCCGCGCCGATGACCGAAATCGTGCGCTTCCACTGCTCCTCGGGAACGACGGGCAAGCCCATCTGCATTCCCAACACGAAGGGCGACATCGAGGTTTGGGCCGACGCCACGGCGCGCTGCCTCGCGATGTACGGCCTCACGCATGCGGACGTTCTGCAGGTCTCCTACGGCTACGGCCTCTTCACGGGCGGCCTCGGCCTCCACTACGGCGGCGAGCATCTCGGCTGCGCCGTGTTGCCCACCTCGGCCGGCAATACGGAAAAGCAGCTCATGCTCATGCGCGACCTCGGCACCACCGCGATCGCCTGTACGCCCTCCTACTTCCTCCATATCATCGAAATCGCGAAGAAGCTCGGCATCGACTTCCGCCGCGATACGAAACTCCGGCACGGCATCTTCGGCGCCGAGCCCTGGACGGATGCGATGCGCGAGACGATCGAACGGGAAACCGGCATCGTCGCCCACGACATCTACGGCCTCACCGAAATCTCCGGCCCGGGCGTCGCCGGCGACTGCGGCGTAGGCGGCCTCCATATTTGGGAAGACCACTACTATCCCGAAATCGTCGACCCCGAAACGCTCCAGCCCCTTCCCGACGGCGAAAAGGGCGAGCTCGTGTTCACCACGCTCGACCGTTTCGGCACACCCATGGTGCGCTATCGCACGCGCGACCTCACGCGCCTCCGCCCCGGCATCTGCCCGCACTGCGGCCGTACGATGCGCGTGATGGACCGCATCTCCGCGCGTTCGGACGACATGCTCATCATCCACGGCGTGAACGTGTTCCCGAGCCAGATCGAGACCGGCCTATTGAAGGTGCCCGAAGTCGCGCCGCACTACCAGATCGTGCTCACCTCCACCGCCACGCTCGACCTCTTCGAGATCAAGGTGGAAGTGACCCCCGAGGCCTTCTCCGATTCCGTGCGCGACATGGAAGCGCTCCGCAAGCGCGTTCTCGCCGCCGTCAAGCAGATCATCGGCCTCACCCCGAAGATCATCCTCGTCGAACCCGGCTCCCTCCCCCGGAGCGAAGGCAAGATCAAGCGCGTCATCGACAACCGCGCGAAAGGCTAATCCCATGAACATCAATCAGATCAGCATCTTTCTCCAGAACCGTACGGGCCAGCTCGCCGAAATCTGCAAGACGCTCGCCGCCAACGACATTTCGATCGTCACCCTCTCTCTCGCCGATACGACCGACTTCGGCATCGTGCGCATGATTGTGGATGATCACGTCAAGGCCCAGCGGGTCCTCACCCAGGCCGGCCACCTCGTGAAGACGAATCCCGTCTTCGCCGTCACCGTGCCGGACCGCCCCGGCGGCATGGCGGAAATCGTGACCATTCTTTCCAACCACGGTTGCGCCATCGAATACAGCTACGCCTTCTCGTTCCATCGTGGCGAGCAGGCCGTGCTCGTGTTCCGTTTCGACGATAATGCGAAGGCCGAAAAGGTGCTTGCCGACGCCGGCTACGCCACCCTCTCGGAAGCCCAGATCGAGGACCAGGCAAAATGAAGTTTCCAAGTACGCGCGGCGCCGCCGCCGTTGATTCCCTTTCGGCCATTCTACGCGGGCTGGCGCCGGATGGCGGCCTCTATGTGCCGTATGCGCAGCCGAGAGCGGTCGACCTCTCGCGCATCGCAACGCTCGCCGATGCCGAACGCCTGGCGCTCGGCGCGTTCTTTGACGATGTGGAGGCGAACGTGCGCGAGCGCGCCATCGCGAACCTGCTCGCGAAGTTCCCCGCGAACGACCCGATTCCGCTCGTTGCGGCCGACGGCTTCCAGATTCTCGAACTTTTCCACGGCCCGACCGGCGCGTTCAAAGACGTCGCCCTCTCCGTTCTCCCGGTTCTCATGGTCGCCGCCGCGCGCGCGGGAGGGGCGGGGGCTGAAGCCGCCCGCTCCGATGGGGGCGAAAAGGTGCTGATCCTCACCGCCACCTCGGGCGATACGGGCTCGGCCGCCATGGCCGGCTTCGCCGACGTGCCAGGAATTGAAATCGCCGTCTTCTTCCCGAACACGGGCACCTCGCGCATCCAGCGCCTGCAGATGACGACGCCCGCCGCGAAGAACGTGCACGGCATCGCCATCCGCGGCAAT
Source organism: Kiritimatiellia bacterium (assembly GCA_045617985.1). GTDB lineage: Bacteria > Verrucomicrobiota > Kiritimatiellia > RFP12 > UBA1067 > RUG572. The sequence goes on along the minus strand of JAZLJP010000148.1, from coordinate 25,099 downwards.
TTCGACGACGCCCAAGCGGCCGTGAAGCGCATCTTCGCCGATCCCCGGATCCGCGCCGAGGCCGAAGCGGCCGGCGTGACGCTCTCCTCGGCGAATTCGATCAACATCGGCCGCCTCGTTCCCCAAGTGGGCTACTACCTCCTCGCCGCCGCAAAGCTCGCGCACCGGGAATCGGGCGCCACGAACCAGGCACCATCTTTCGACGTCGTCGTTCCCTCGGGCAATTTCGGCAACATCCTCGCCGCCTATTATGCGAAGATGCTTGGCGCGCCGATCAACTCGTTTGTCTGCGCCTCGAACATCAACGACGTTTTGACGCGCTTCATCGCAACGGGCGTCTACGATCCGGGCGACACGTTCACGGTGACGAATTCGCCTTCGATGGACATCCGGAAGAGCTCGAACGTCGAGCGCCTTCTCTGGCTCCTGAACGGCGGGTTCGACGCCCCCGCGGCCGCCGCAGCGGAAACGAGGCGCCTCATGAACGACTTTGCCGCCACGGGCCGCTACGCGCTCAACGCGTCCGCGAAGGCGCGCCTCCAGGCCTCCTTCAAGGCAGCCGCCGTCACGCCCGAGGAGACGGAAGAGGAAATGCGCCTCATGCGCGAGCGGTGCGGCTACGTACTCGACCCGCACACCGCCGTTGCCACGGCCGCCGCGCGCAAGCTCGGCTACCCGGCGAACGGGCGCCCCGCAGTGGTCGCCGCAACGGCCACGCCCTACAAGTTTCCGGAAACGTGCGCACGCGCCTTCAACGCGAACGTCCTCGCCACGCCCCCGCCCGCCTTCGCCGCCCTCGAATCGGCGCCGATCACGCAAACGCAAGTCGTGGACGTCAACGGCATCGACGATGCCGTGACCGCGCTCTTCCGCGCCTGATCAGAGGTCAACGGTTTCGTCTCGCTGGTAGATCGGCAGCTGACGGTAGGGCACCGTGAAGGCGAGGATCATCATCGCCGTCGCGTAGGCGGGGTTTCCTTCCGCGCCGTTGTGCTCGTTCACCCACGAGCCATCGGGGCGCTGCTTCGGAAGCCATGTGGCCGTGAGCCAGGGATAGAACGCCTTCCACTCGTCGCCGCCGATCTGGAAGAGCCCTTGCGCCGTGTAGTAGAGGCCGTAGAACACATACCCGCGCGCCTCGGGCGAGAGCGCCTTTTCGTAGGTCTCGCGCACGAAGCGCGCGGCCGCGCGGCTCTCGGGCGCGAGGTGGCGCCCGCAGAGTTCAAGGCAGAGGATGCCCGCCCCCGACAGCGTTTCGGCATACTGGCCGCGGTTGCCTTGATAGCTGAACGCGCCGTCCTTCTCGCGCCGCGTGCGCTTGATGAAAAGAACCGCCTGCTCGATCGCCTCGGGCGGCACGCCGCCGCCGTTCAAGCGCGCGCTTCGAAGCGCCATCAGCGCCCAGCCGCTGCAGGAGAGATCGGCGTCCTTCGAATCGGGATGGTAGCGCCAGCCGCCCGCATGGTCGGGGTTCGACTTCGGCTGCCGCTGCGCCTCGAGAATAAGCCGCACGGCGAGCGGAAGCACCGTATCGATGCGCCGCTGGCGTTTCGCATCCACCATGCCCGAGCATTCGCTCAGGAAAAGGGTCGCGATCGCATGCGCGTACATGCGCCCGTTATCCGCGAGCCCCAAGTAGCCGCGAAAGGACGCCTTCTCGCTCAAATCCGCCTGGTCGAGCACGTAATCGACGATGCGGTTCAAGGCGTCGCCGTAGGGGGCGCGTCCCGGCAGATACCCCTTCGAGAGAAACGCCATGCCGGCGAGCGCGGGCAAGGCCGCCGTGCGGCCGCCGCCGCCATCGAAAGAACCATCCACATGAAGCGCCCCCGCGAGGAAGCGAAGGCCGTTCTCCACGGCCTTGTCGATACGCTCCTTCTCGGCGGAGGCGTCAACGGCGCAGGGGGCGGCGGCGATGCAGCCGACGGCTGCAAGAAGCGCAAGCATGCCCCGTACGCCTTTCATCGTCCACGGTTCCCTTCGCGTCAGTTGAAGATCATGCCTTCAACGGGCTGGCCGCCGGGCTGCATCGGATAGACGTTCGCCCGCGGCTCCACGATCACTTCCACGAACGTCGTCTTCATCGAGCGCACGGCCTTCTTGATGACCGCATCGAGTTTCGCCGGGTCGATCACGCGATACGCTTCGGCGCCATGCGCCTCCGCGAGCTTCACGAGATCCGGCAGATAATCGTAGGGCAGATCCTCGTCGAGGCGTTCGTTCGCGCAACGCCCCTTCACCGTGAGGATCGAGCCCGCATAGCGCTTGTTGTAGAAGAGCTCCTGCCACTGGCGCACCATGCCGAGGCAGCCGTTGTTGACGACGACGAACGTCATCGGGAGCTTCTGCTCCCCCGCCACCACGAGTCCCTCGAACGTCATCTGCGCGCCGCCGTCGCCGCACACCGCCACCACCTTGTGGTCGGGCTTTCCGATGGCCGCGCCGATTGCCGCCGGGATGCCGTAGCCCATCGTGCCCATCCCGCCGGAGGAAAGGAAATGGCGCGCATGCGTGTGGCGGAAATATTGCGCCGCCCACATCTGGTGCTGCCCGACGTCCGTCGCGAGAATCGCCTCGCCGTTCGTTGCGCGGTCGATGGCCTCCATCACGCTCTGGGGCATGATCACGTTCGGGTGCATCGGCTTGTACGTCATCGGGCGGGTCTTCCGCCACTCGTCGATCTGCTTGAGCCACGCCGGATGCTCGGCCGCCTTCACGCGCGACGCGACGGTGGTGAGAACGTCCTTCACGTCCGCGACGATCCCGAGATGCGCGTGCACGTTCTTCCCGATGGACGAGGCGTCGCAATCCACATGCACGATCTTCGCCTTCTTCGCATAGGCGGCAAGCTTGCCCGTCACGCGGTCGGAGAACCGCACACCGAGGGCGATGATCAAATCGGCCGAATTGATGGCGTAGTTCGCAGCCGCCGAGCCGTGCATGCCGGAAAGGCGCAGCGCGAGCGGATCCGTTTCCGGGAACGCCCCGAGGCCCATCAACGTGGTGGTCACCGGGATTTGCGCCTTCCGTGCGAGTTTCGCCACATCCTTCGTGGCGCCGGCCGCGATCACGCCGCCGCCCGCATAGACGACGGGGCGTTCGGCCTCGTTGATCAACTTCGCCAGGCGCGAAATCTGGCTCGGCGTAGCCGTGCATTCAGGATGGTAGGCGCGCAGGGAAACGCGCTCGGGATATTCCGCCGTGGTGAGCGCGCGCTGCACGTTCTTCGGAATGTCGATCACAACGGGGCCGGGCTTCCCGTGCGTTGCAATGTAAAACGCCTCGGCAACCGTCTCGGGGATTTCGTCCGCACTCTGCAAGAGGAAGCTGTGCTTCGTCACCGCACGGCAGATGCCGTTCATATCCGCTTCCTGGAAAGCGTCCGTACCGATCTGGTTCATCGGCACCTGGCCCGTAATGCACACGAGCGGAACGCCGTCCATGTTGGCCGTCGCAAGGCCCGTAATCGTATTCGTGGCGCCGGGGCCCGAGGTCACGAGCACCACGCCTGGCTTTCCCGTTGCGCGCGCGTAACCATCGGCCATGTGCACGCTTCCCTGCTCATGGCGGCCGAGCACGAAACGGAACGGCGCTTCGGGGAGACAGTTGAAAATGTCGAGTACCTGACCGCCCGGATAACCGAAGAGGACCTCCGTCCCCGCCTTGGCCAAAGCATCCACCAGCGTCTGTGCGCCCGTCTTCTCAAGTTTCTTCTTCATGAATCTCCTAACCTCTCTCAATCCGCCTGATGGCTCACCCATTCCTGCGCCGCCCGATCGCCGCGCGCCGCGCGGGAACGCATCCGCCAGACAAAGGCCTTGCGATCGCTCGAATCCACCCCCTCGCCCTTGTCGTAGCAGCTCGCCACATTCTCCATCGCGGGCGGATAGCCGTCCATCGCCGCCCGCATGAAAAGCCCGAACGCGCGTTTCGCATCGGCCTTCACGCCCTCGCCTTTCCAATACGCGACACCAAGCGTGTTGATGGCCTCAACACACCCGCCGGCCATGGCCTTCTCCAGAAATCCGATAGCCTTTTTCTCGTCTTTCGCAATGCCGTCGCCCCGCCGAAGCGCGAGCGCGTAGTTGTACTGGCCGTACGGATTTTCATAGCTTGCCGATTTCTCGAACCATTTCGTGGAGAGTTCGAGATCGCGTTCCACCAGCAATCCGTCGCGAAAGAATCCGCCGATGTTGTTGATTGCCTCGGGGTGGCCCTTTTCCGCCGCGGTTCGCAGGCAATTGAACGCCGTCATGTCGTCGCGCGGCACGCCAAGCCCACGCCAATAGCACATGCCGAGATTATAGAGACCGTTCGGATCTCCCGTTCCGGCGGCCTTGCTGAAATAGGTTTTGGCCTCAAGCAAAGTGCGTTCAACCGAATTGGAGGCCGCCTGCGGATCGGAAAGCGCGATCGAAAAGATGAGCGACCCCCACGCGTTCTGCGCTTGGACATTCCCCGCATCGGCCGCACGATGCAGCATGTTCGTATCGCCGGATTCAAGCGCCAACAGATAGAGCGCCATCGAATTGTTGTGCTTGAGCGCAATCTGCTGGATGAGCGCGCGATTGCCGTCGAGATAGCGCGCGCGCGTTTCGGGGTCAAGCCGCGCGGCCGGCGGTGCGTTCTTTTCACGCGAGACGAGGCCGAGGACGAAAGCGTAGACGGCCTTGCCCTGTTTTGCCTGCACGGCCACTTCTTCCGCCGCCGCCGCGTAGGTGCGGGGCGAACCGGACGTGCGCGAATTCAAGAGCCGCAGAATCGCGCTCGACGGCGTCTCGGCGCCCGCAGCCGCCCAAGCGACCGCAAGCGCCAAAAGCGCCGCCCCCATCTGACCCGCATGCGTCATTCCGCGTGCGCCTCCGCCGCGAGGGGAATCGTCGTTTCCTCACGCGTCACGAGATCCTTCATCTTCGCCTGGCCCGCGGCCACATCGTCCGGGCCGAGGAACACGGCCTTCGCGCACGAGCTCGCGCCGGCGCGCGAGAAGAACTGTTTCGGCTTCGCCTTGCGCAGGGCGAGGTTCACGCATTCGCCCGCCGCGCGGAGACGCGCCGCGAGCGCGAGCGCCGCCTCGCGCTGTTCGGGGAACATCCAGCCCACGTAGACACCCTTCTTCGGTGCCGCCGCATCCGCGCCGAGGCGCGCCTTCAAGAGCTCCGTCACCACCACATCGCCGAAGCCGAGCCCCACGGCCGTCGCCGGCTGCCCGCCGATCGTGGTGAGCAGATTGTCGTAGCGGCCGCCGCCGAAGATCGCGCGGAATTCGCGCTTCGTATCGAAACACTCGAACACGATGCCCGTGTAGTAGCTGAGCCCGCGGATGACCGAGATGTCGAACACGAGCGCGGAGGCGAAGCCGGCGAGGCCCGCGAGGCGGAAGAGTTCGCGCAGGTTCGCCACGGCGGGCGAGCCGGCGCCGGCGAGCTTTTCGGCTTCGTCGAGCGTCTTCAGATCCATGATCGCAAAGGTCGCCTTCACGCCGAGCGCATCCACGCCACCGTCGCGAAGCATTGCGGCGATTTCCTCGTCGGGCATCTTGCCGCGCTTGTCGAGCGCGAGGAACACCTGCGCATGGAGATCGGCCGGGATGCCGCTCGCCGCGAGGAGCTCCGAAAGGAGCGCGCGGTTCGACACATGCACGCGGAAGTCGTCGATCGTCAGGCCCATCCGCCGCAGCGCGTCGCACGCCGCGCCGAGCACTTCGACTTCGGCAAGTACGCTCTCTTCGCCCACGATGTCGCAATTCCACTGGTAGTGCTCGCGCTTACGGCCCTTCGTCATGCGCTCGTAGCGGAAGCACTGCGCGATCGTGGTCCACTTGATCGGGAACGCCAAGGTGCCCTGGCGCTGGGCGACCATACGCGCGAGCGTGGGCGTCATCTCCGCACGCAGCGCGAGGTGGCGTTCGCTCTTGTCGTTGAAATGGTAGATCTGCTCGCCCACTTCCTCGCCCGCCTTGCGCGCGAGCAACTCATAGCTCTCCACCACGCAGGCGTCGTAGGGCTCGAAGCCGGCGGCCTCGCCGGCGGCGCGGAACGCGTCGAACACGCGATTGCGCCACACCATGTCTTCGGGATAGAAATCCCGCATTCCCCGAGGGGGCTCGAATGAAATCTGTTCTGCCATCTTGTTTTCTCCGAAAGAAAGGATATTATATCATCTATCGGCAACCATACGCAACCGATTTTACAGCTGGACTAGGTTTCTCATCGAAACGCAAAAGTATGGTATAATGGTGGGGCGATGAGAAACCTTTCAAAACGAACTGAAACTTTTACCGATTCCGTCATTCGACGGATGACACGCGTCTGTCTTCACTGCGGAGCCGTGAACCTCTCCCAGGGCTTTCCCGACTTCGATCCGCCCCGCGTCTTGACGGGCGCCTTGGCGCGCGCGGCGGCGGAAGGCCCCCACCAATACGCCGTCACCTGGGGCGCGCAGGATTTCCGTGAAGCGCTGGCCGCGAAGCAGCGCCGCTTCATGGGCCTGCCGATCGATCCGGATACCCAGATCGTCGTCACGTGCGGATCGACCGAAGCCATGATGGCGGCGATGATGTCCGTCATCGATCCGGGGGACAAGGTGGTCGTCTTCTCGCCGTTCTACGAGAACTACGGCGCGGATACGATCCTCTGCGGCGCCCAGCCGATCTACGTGCCGCTCGTGCCGCCGCATTTCGGCTTCGACGCGAATCGTCTGGAAGACGCCTTCCGAAGCGGGGCGAAGGCGCTCGTGCTGTGTAACCCGTCCAATCCCTGCGGCAAAGTCTTCACCCGCGATGAACTCCTGCTCATTGCCGAACTCGCGACGAAGTACGACGCCTACGTCATTACGGACGAAGTCTACGAACACATCGTCTACGCCCCCCACCGGCACACCTACCTCGCCTCGCTTCCCGGCATGGCCGAACGGACGATTTCCTGTTCCTCGTTGTCGAAGACCTATTCGATCACCGGCTGGCGGCTCGGCTACGTGATCGCTTCGCCGCAGATCATCGAAGTCGTACGCAAAGTACACGACTTCTTGACGGTTGGCGCGGCCGCGCCCTTGCAGGCGGCCGCCGTAGCGGGGCTGCGGCTCGGCGACGACTACTACCAAGAACTGACAGCCACCTACACGCGTAAACGCGACCTCTTCCTCGCCGGACTCGACCGCCTGGGGATCGCGCACACGGTCCCGCAAGGCGCCTACTACGTGATGCTGGATATCGGCGACTACGGTTATGCCAGCGACCTCGCGTTCTGCATCGACCTGGCCGAAAAAGTCGGCGTTGGGGCCGTACCCGGTTCGAGCTTCTTCCGCGAACCCGTCAACCATCTCATCCGCCTTCATTTCGCCAAGAGCGAAAAGACGCTGAACGCCGCCCTCAACCGCCTCGAATCGATACGCGAAAAAATGCCCCGCCATCCAACCCCAAGGTAGGGCGCGTTCTCCGAACGCGCCGCAGAGTCGAGTTCCCGGGGAAGAAATTGGCATTGTCGCATGTTTGGCGATGACGAAACTGGGACAACGGGCATCTTGCCCGTTGAGGAGTGGGGCGCGACATGTCATCCCCAATGTTGCGACAATACCTTTTTCGTTCGTCCGATCCATCAGGAAGCGAACCGCAACAGACAATCCGGGCCTCCCCCGCCCCCTGCCTTTCAGCGATGCCGCAGGCCACGGGCCACTTACCAGAAGAAAAAACTCCGATGCTGTCTGATTGCCTGCGGTGCCTCTCCATGCCAGCGCCAAAACGCAGGGCCGGCATTACGACCAAGAGTTTCCTTTGCGTCATATCGGCATTCACCAAATCCAAGGTCATACCCTCGGCGATGACCGAATTCAACCCCCACGGCGAAAACAACTTAACCAATCTCCGATTTTTCAGTGGATAAAAGTCAATCTTTCCAAGCGCCATTTCTGTCTCCTTTAAATTTTCAAACCACGAGAAGGCCAAACTTCCTGCTCTTTCCATCACAAGGGAAACCCATACAGGGCATGAGGGATGAAAAGCGTTCCTGAAATCGTCCCATAAGCGTTTCAAGTTTCTTTCGCCACGAGTCAACTTCAGCGGCACAAAAAATCGAACTCGAGAGTACCCAATTAAGCATCATTGCAACTGAATAGATACGCTCGCTGCTCAAACGGACACAATCCCATTTCTTTCCTGGAGGCAGCTGTGGTCTAATTGATAGATTTTATCCCATAAACGACCATGATGCGCACAGACGTTTCTCACATAAACGAAAACATGCATCCAAGAATAGTCAACCCAAGGTTTTTATACGGATGTGAAACTGTGATTGTCATAAAAAGAAACGCGCCCTTTATGGACATTCCCCACTGAAAGGCAAGCGGTCCGGCTCGTGTGTTGCCGGTATTATCACATACTCTAAGCCGAAAGGCAAGACCGGACTTGTATTTTCCAGATTTTTTGAGCATTCGACCCGTCGAGCGACTATTTCCCTCAAACCTCAGAATCAGACCACGAAGCCACTACGGCCAAATCTCGCGTGTCACGTTCCCTTCGAAAACCCAAGTCGATTCCAAAGTATTGCAATACTTGAGAATCGGTTCTTTGGGGAACCGTCGCCCCACGCCCGAACAGCAATCTCGCCGCTGGGGACAGTCCCCAATCCCACAGGACGGTCCCCGACCCTACCCACAATTTGCAAATTGCGGACCACCTGATGATTTCGGGCGGACAATCCACACAGAATTTGAGAAAACAGGTCAAAAACAGGTCAGACCTGTTTTCTCAAAGGAACTTGAATCTTCCGCCGGACATCCATCAGGGATTCCGGTAGGATAGCCGCCAGCCGAAAGGACTCAATATGACACCCACAAATCAATCGACAGAAAACCGGCAGGCGTGCGAACGGTCCAGGCATCAGGACGACCTCGATGATCTCAAACTCTGGCTGCACGGGATCGAATCCCACGATGAAGACGAAGACGGCATCGCCCAAATCGAACTCTTCTTCAAAATTCGGGACAAAGACGAAAAGATGAAACGCATCTACAAGGAACTCGAAAAGGACGACGTCATCGAAATTCTCTCATCCTTCGCCGCAGCCAACTTCCTCCCCAGCGAGGGTTTCGACGACGACTGGCGAGGCCTCGGCATCTGGGGTAACGCCGGCTTCGACGTCGACTGGGACTGGGACGCCCAACGCCAAGGAATCACCCTCTCCGCCCAATTCAGGACGTGACATCAGTTCAGTTCATATTACCGGGCAATCGGTGGCGAGCACATCTCCAAGAGCCCTCCATTATTTCAGTCGATGTGGTATAGCCCCTGACCTGTTTTCTCATGACGGGGAACCGTCTCCACAGAATCTTCACCTTCGACCCATATCTTGCGCCATCGCTGAAGGGGCACTGTATCAATGCTACTGTATCAACAAGCTCCGACCCTCCTCCCCCCCCCCCCATCTAGGCACTTCAACTACTAGGATATCCCAAAATCGGCGGGAATCTAAGTTCCCATTGTTCATTAGCATCTTTGACATTCAAGATGTCATCCAACCAGCCTTTAAGAAATGCTTCGTGTTTTGGATCTTCTTCGCCACCTTCTCGACGAAACGTCACAGAATGATTGATGCTGACAAGCTTTGATGTCGTCGCCAATGACTTTTTCAAAGATATTCCTTCCGCTATCCTCCGGACATCGGAAACAAAATCAAGAACAACAACCTTCTGTTTGTCCTCCGCCAAACGCAAGCCGCGGCCGAGCTGCTGAATGAATATTCGCCGAGAATGTGTAGTTCGGTTAAAAACGATCAAGTTCACATCCGGCACATCGAGACCTTCATTGAAGATATCGACTGCACAAATCACATTCACACGTCCATCTGAAAAGTCGGCAAGAATCCGATTACGATCGAACCCAGTCTGGTTTTCAGTTTTTCCTCCTCCAGAATAGAGGGCTCTTGCCACGCAAAACTGGAGGGAGTTAATCTTACTCTCAAGCAGCTTTGCATGTTCAATCGTTGCACAAAACACAATCGCCCGAACTTCACGGGAAAATGACTTGACCTCCAAATAAGCATCTTTAAATCGGTCTACAATCGCATCGTTCCATTCGCGTACAAAGATTGTTTTATTCAACTGCTTAACAGAGAACGGATGTTTTTGATACTTGGGGTCAGCAAAAACCTTCCAGTCAATATTACTCGTAAACATTCGATAGTCAACATTTGCCAAGAACCCATTACGAAGGCCGTCTACCATGTCCACACAAATCAATGGATCCCCAAACCACTCATAGGGAGCATTCCCTCCATCATCATCTGCACGCCAAGGTGTTGCCGTTAATCCAAGTAAGAACGGGCCTCCCGATTTCCCTGCACCAAGTTCTGTCAAAACTCGATTATAAGTTTCACTCCCTACATGATGGCACTCGTCAACAAGAACAATATCGTAACGGGGCAACTGTTCCCCCTTCTGAATTGCTGCCACCACTGAATCAACACACGCAAATGTAAAATCCGCCGAAGCCAACTGTGTCATTGAATGTTGCTCGTTGGAATTCCAAATCAAAGTAGAATCCGACTTTGATATAAATTTCCAGAAACTTCTTTCGAGCTGTTCCACAAGTGGATTGACATGGGCCATCACAAGAACTCGTTTGATAGAGGTCAAGGACCGAATCCTCTTGATCGACTCCGCAGCGACAACCGTCTTTCCCAAACCCGTTGCCAAAACAACTAGCGCCCTATTTTTGACCCCCTTCACAAAACATTCAACTATGCGCTGACAAGCTCGTTCCTGATAATCCCTCAACTTAAAATGCGGGTCACTAAACCATTCTGGAAGAGACTTGGACATCTCAACCATTCGACTAGAATCCCATAACTGGAGATAAGTCGGATGTTCAAGTTTGATCAACTGCATCTTACGCGCGCAAGCTTCTTGATCAAACCCATTCAAGGAAACGACATAAGGCAGTTCAGCCTGATAAAGGCGCATTGCCTCCAAGGTCTTGTCAATGTCTGCTCGTCCTACTTTGCCCTTCCAATGTTTACACTGAATTACGCACCGTCTTCCAGTTGGCGCATTGGCAATAACATCGGCTCCGTGGTCATTGGACTGACCAACTAAACGAACGTTGCGATACTTCTGGTAAACAAGGAAGCGACAGACATTCCGTTCAAATGCCTGCCAAGTATCAGCAAGTGTTTCTTGGATGTCCTTAAACATGGATTGCCAACTTTTTAATCAAAGCATTCGCTGAAAGACGAACAAGAGCGACATAATCGCTGTCAGGATTGGCGACTTGTTTCATTTCCGAAAAAGTCAACAACGTCTGCAAGTAACCAAGCACCTGTTGTACATTCAACTGATGTTGCGACTGAACAGCTTCAGCTCCAAAAAGTTTAACCGTATCTTCCGAAACAGACGGCTTTAAGACACCCTTGTCAAAGAAATCTTTCGGATAATTCGTGAACAACTGAACGACAAAACGATCCGGTACATACCTAAGGAATTCGCCACTCGTGCAAACTGAGGAATACCTGTCTGCGGGGACACCATTTGAAGCCAAGGTTCGCAGTGTTTCGGCCTTGTCGTCATCATCAAGATCGGAGAAATAATCGTCCTCATTCGATGTGTTTTCAACGAGTTGTTCCTTTACAGCCCTAAATATTCTTGATATCTTCTCGTTAATGCTGCGCTTATCCAATTCAAAATCCTCTCGCCAACATGTCCGCTTGATAATGTTGACGAGTACCGCCAGCCGAAGTGCTTGGTCATCCTGAGATTGCGCTTTCAACGAATACTCATAAACATGTTGTGCCACTTCCTCAGCCACAACTTCCTTAATTGCAAGTTCTCCTCGTGCAAAAAGTCCATCCCGAGGATCTACGAATAGGACAATAGAATTTGCCGAACGAACTTCCACAAACGGAAGCGTTTTCAGACATCGCTTATCCGGCACATAGGGTTCTATCTTACTTTGTGTAAAGAAAACATCAAATGAAATTTTAGGCGTCAACTCTCCATTGGGAAGCAGGAAAGCTATATCCTTCCGTGACAACTCATCCTTTTTGTCTGAATGAAGTCGCAAATATTCTTCGTCCAGCGGATTAAGCGCCCCGCGATGGTTGTGGCATTGCGTACAACAGTTTTCAGTCGCAGGGTTCTTCGCATGGCAAACTGCGCAAAACCAAAACGCGTCTTGCCCATCACCGCCCCCCGAAGGACCTCCGAGGCCATTCCCAAAACCATCGCATCCTTGTGTTTCTTTTCCACCTTGAGCAGCCCCCTGTCCTGCACCACATCTTGGACATTGCTGGGCCGAAACAGGAATCTTTTCCCCACATGAAGTACAAGTCTTGCCTTGCAAAATCGTCCCACAGGCTGGGCATTCAACCGTTCCCTCGGGAAGTTCCATTTGACAATTCGGGCAACATGGCAAGCCAGAAGCCGGAGGCGTCAAACAATTCTCAACATGTTTGTACCACTCGGCATCATCATCCCAACCAAATCCATTTTCGTTCTTCTCAAAACGTTTCAAATAATCTTCAATGACATCCTTTGAGATACGCGTCGGTCCTCGTTTAGTCTCGTCATAGACCCCCATATACAAACATGTCGGTCCAGGATCGCTCCTACGATAAGCCTGAAACAGCCGAAAGAGCGGTGAACTATTGTTTTTACCTTCAGGGATCCTAGACGGCAATAATGATGTTTCCCCTCGTACACAGGCAATCGCCTTATGCCATTCAACACTCGAGCGATCAAAATCCTCTTTCGTAAATCCAACGGGAACGAAATCAAAATGAAGTTCCCCGATTATACGGCCATTCGTGCCACCATTGTCTTGCGGATATTCCTTCTCTAAAATTCCATCTTCATTCTTAAAAAAGAAAAATGCATTCTTTTCCGCTTCGCAAATACACCGTCCATTTCGGATAAGGTCGATTCCATACTTAGCCTTATCCTCATAGCGCTGAACACCTATCCACCCCTTAACCCTCTGAACGACCTCGCGGATCTCAAGTGAATGGCATTCAGGACACTCATGCGAAGCCCCGACTTCAGCACCACACCTTTCGCACTTACGAACCACTCCCACTTCTTCATCAATTTGCATGACAGCAGGCACTTTCACACCTTGCTTCATAACAAACCGATCCGCTCGCCATACGCAATGGCGGAATGGCACACACTCGTGTCCATTCAAAATCAATTTGACTTGTTTCTTTTGAAGAAGTGTCGAGTATCTGCGCCCTAATGTTTTACGCAATTGTGTGTCGGAAATTTTCGCTAGGCTCAATGCAAATGCATGATTTGTGTCACCCTCAGGCCACCAGTGCGAAACCTCAACGACTGTACCATGCATACACAGGCTAGGGAAAAACTCATCCAACGCGCATTGCGGTTTCTCCTCATAAGGGACCTCAAAACATTTGGTTCGATTAATTTCCTGAAGATCCAAATTCACACAAAGATACCGCTGATTACCCGGGCGCATCGTCGCTACTCGCGTGCGAATTCCAAACTTACTTGTCGAGATGTTAAATCCCACTCCAAACAAACCAAGATTGTCGAAAGAATTGTTTGAAGAGTATCCCGCACAAAGTGCTTTCTGGACCTGTGTCAATGTCATACCTGGTCCATTGTCTGACACTCGAATATATCCTTGGCGCTGGGAGATTTCCTTGACAGAGGGGATCTCGACCCGAACTGTTGGCGTCCCAACATCAAGTCCCTGGCCTTTAGCATGCTCAAACGAATCGATTGCATTATCAATCAATTCACAAAGCGCATCCACAGGATCCATTGTCGTATGCGCAAGGACATTCAGAATGCGAGGAGTGGGTGTAATATTAACTGTAGACATGAGGACATCCATTTTCAATCATTAACCTTGGAGCAAACCCAAGAACTCACTTGTCGGCAGAATTCTGTCAATACGCGAAAACTCACACATATTGTCATATTTTTCTTGTTGTTTAGCAAACGCCACCTTTTCCTTTGGTAACGCATCATCAGGATAAACAAGATAAACACGTTCAATATCTGTATTCAACAACTTCAAGTGGTCTGCATCCCATTGCTGCCCTTTAATCCGATCCGTTCGGCAAGCAGTTGTTGTAAAAATCGCCCACGACTTCCCCGTAGAGAACGTCAGAAGAAATGGCGCGTAATATTGCTGTGGATTCGAATAACCCGGATGACGCAACCCATAGTTTTTTACAACTGACCTCAATCGCCCCTTTAAAGACAACTCTAAAAGCGCGTCATAGAGATATGCCTGAAAATTCTTTCCATTCGCTGCATTGTTCTCGGCCTCTCTAATCATGGCAACTCCGTTTCGTTCAAAGATTTCGTCATTGCTTTGGCAATCGCCTCAATAACAGGTACGGCGACAGAATTTCCAAACTGATGATACATACTCGTCCGACATACAGGTATTTTGAATTCATCAGGGAATCCCTGTAAACGCTTACACTCAAGCTCGGTTAACAATCTCAATCCCGTCTTGCCACCGCGAACGAAGGTTCCTGTCACACGCTGAATCTTATGATAACTTGCACAGAGCGTCTTGACAGGACCATGAAATGAGTCATCAACTATCTGCGGATGTCCATCATCCTTTTTAAATATGTAAACATCCTGAAGGTGTTTTGTAATCGTAAATCCCGACTTGTAATTCTTTGACGGATTCCTCTTAATTTCTGCCTCAGTCTCCAATATCAAATGTACATCAACCGGCTGATTCACCGTTGGTTTCGGGAATTCAAATAGGACATTCAACTCTTTTTTGAAACCCACAAAAAATGTGCGCTTACGATGTTGGGGTACTCCAAAATCTGCAGCATCAAGAACTTTGAAAAAAACTTTGTACCCCAACTCATCCAACGTCTCCATGATTACTTTAAAAGTATTTCCATGATCATGGGTTAGCAGACCGGGAACGTTTTCAAGCAAAAAAGCCAGAGGTTTCTTTTCTTCTAATATCTCTTTAACGTTGAAAAACAACGTTCCCTGCGTTGGATGTTTGAAACCTTGACGTTTCCCAATCATACTAAAAGGTTGACAAGGAAAACCTCCACATAAGATGTCAAAATCAGGAATACTCTTCGGATCGACTTTTGTAATATCGCCAAAGATTTGCTCACCTGGCCAATTCGCATGATAAGTTGCCTGAGCATCCTTGTCCCATTCGGATGTAAAAACACACCGATTCCCTGCGGCCTCAAAACCAAGGCGAATTCCCCCGATACCCGCAAATAAATCAATGAACCGAAACCCCGCATCGGCACACAAGATTTTCCGACGCACCCCGCTACCTTCTTTATGGGATTCTTCCCGCCTGGTGCTCTCTTTGATCACGGCTCATACTTTCTCGTTTAAAGGGCACCGCCTTGCGTGCGAACATCGGAGGCCCTGGAAAGCCTAAGAGCCGCACAACAAGGCGTGCCCAAATTGGACAAAACAACCTCATCGTACTTTCGCTGCTCTAGTGAAGCTTTCCAGGTTTCCGATGTCGGAGCGAAATTACGTATACAAATTCATCTGCGCGTGTTCCAGCACGCGGCGATGGACGAGCCATCTATGTCCGCCCGGCGTCGGATTTTTGTTCCGCAACCGAACAAGATTATTATACCACAAAAGCGCGGGGGACGCTAGAGTGGTAGAAATCGTAAAACGACATCGTAAATGTTGAGCGTGTTGAGTGTAACAGAGATGTACAAACGTCCATCCGGACAACTGCCACAATCCTCACGACGGCAGCAATTCCCGATGTTCTTGCAACAGATCGCGGGATGGCTGGATGAAACACGGCTGACACATGTTCTGACCTTCGTCGGCCTTGAAGGCGTGCAGCGCCTTGCGCTGGTCGATCGAATCGATCAAGAAGATGTCGCATGGAAAACAGGAACGTCCCTCGGCTGGATTAGGCACACCTATTGATGAGGTGTCAAAAGACGCCGTTCAGACTACTTTTGGCCGATCATCAAAATCAATCCCATAAAACACATTCAACCTATCATGCGATCAATCCCATAAAGCCTATAGGACCTATCACAAGAGATCGGTCCCATCCGTCCGATCCGTCCCATCGGTCCCCAAAACAAAAAACAGGCACCCTGCATGGTATGATGAGCGCCTGGCGAGAGCGAGTTGCCCGTCTCGAACCCGAAGGTGGGTGGACGAGGGGATTAAAGAAGATCGGAAATGCTCTTGTAGCCGCGTGCGGCCAAACGTTTCCGCAGCTTCTCCAGGGCCTTTTTCTCAATCTGACGTACGCGTTCGCGCGTGATTCCCATCAGCCGGCCCGTCTCTTCCAATGTGTGGCAGACTCCATGCTGGGGCAGTACGTCAATCAACGAGGGCGTTTTCTTCATCGTATCCTTCCTTTTATTAGGTGTCGTCAGAGAATTAAACGGCGAACGGAAGGATTTCTTACAACTCTTCCCGAATTTAACAGGACTTCTTTTTGCGCACGGAATCGAGCGGAAGGCTGATATGGCGATAAGGCTGAAGGCGCGTATACTCGGTACAGCCGAGGAAGGAGCCACCATTCTTCGGATTGCGCTTCGGCACGAGGAAGCCTCCGCAGGTGCAGCGTGGCGTCTCGCATGTGATCGGAACACGTTGCCGGTTCAGCGTATAATCACAACGGGGATAATTCGAACACCCATAGAACGAATCATCGACATCTCCCGACCGGTGCTTGAGGACGAGATGTCCTTTTTGACACTTCGGACAGGACACCCGTGAATGCCCGTCATCTGTGACGGTTTCCTGTACCTCCCTCGGCAAATCCTCGAGGAAAACCGAAGTCCCCTGCGTCGGGGCCAAAATGTAGATACGGTTTTTCGTTCGTGTCAAAGCGACATAGAACACCCGTCGTTCTTCGGCAAACGCAAGCTCTTCTTCGGTTGAAAGGAGCAGCGCAAGAATCGGATCGTCGGAAATCGTATTCGGAAAACCGAGCAGATCGTCGTTGAAATTGAGGAGGATCACATAGTCGGCTTCAAGTCCTTTAGCCTTGTGAACGGTCATAAAAGTAAGTTTCAGTTCACGGTGGGTCTTCCAGATGAAATGCTCGCCCTTGCCACTCGCCATCATGCCTTCCATCTCAAGCGGTTCCGACGATTCAAGATTATGGCGGCCGAGAAGGAGAACGCTCGTTTCCCGTCCCTGCGCCTCGCGTGCAATCTCTTCGAGTGCCGACCGAAGCGCCTCGGGCTTCTCTCGCGAGCCGCCATAGGGAACACAGACAATGGGCTTCTCGCAATGGCGCGTACTCTTCAGATCCTTGCGCAACTGCTGGCGATTCTTCATCACAAATGCACCGGCGACGGCAAGAAGCTCTTGGGAATTGCGATATGTATTCTCCAGGCGAACGGTCCGCGCGAAACCAAAATGTTCGGAGAAATGGGTGAAGATCGAAATGTCGCTTCCCGCGAAACGGTAGATCGACTGCCAATCGTCCCCCACGCAGAAGAGCTTCGCCCCCGTCGCGGCGATGACGGCCTGGATTAGTTTCGCGCGATTGGCGGAAATGTCCTGAAACTCGTCGATGATGACATAGCGGAATCGATGCAGGTCGTCTGGACTCTCCACGACACGATCCGTCGCCTCGTTGATCATATCGTTGAAATCGAGTGCGTCCTCCGCCAAGAGCCTTTCCTCGTATTTCCTGAAAAGCGGACGGACCTGTTCAAGGAACACCTCAACCCTTCGGCACGCATTGCCGTCAAGGTGATTTCTTTCGAGGACCTTCTCCAGGGTATCGGACGTAATGCGGTTTGACTTCGCCAGCGTAATGAACGAAGAAACCAATCTCGCAAATTCGCGGATGAAATTGGCTCGCGACGACTCGACAAGCGACTTCCACAGGGGTTTCGGATCAACACCATGACGCTTGACGCCGTGAACCTTCAAAGCCTCCCAGAGGCGGTCGGTCAGTTCTCCCTTGGAATGCCACCACGAGTACGACTCGACCAATGTCGTTCCATTCGAGGTATGAACGTTACGTTTCCAGACGATCCCCGCTTTATAGTTAGCCTTCTCGGCCTTTGAAAAGAACGATGGCGGTTCACCGTTTTCATCGATACCGAAATGCTCAATCCAGATGTCATAGTCCGGGAGATAGAAGTCGGGCTTATAATGGCGGTGTTTCACCGGTCCTTCGGGAGGAAGCGGCTTATCGTACTTTCGCTCATACTCATAGGCAATGCCATTCAGGAACAGCCAGTTCGCGATTTCAAGTTCTTGAAAACTCTTCACCTCCTCGCCACTGTAGGTCGTCTTATCGGCAGGCCCCTTCCCCGTCATTCCACGCAGCGTTTGAAAGTTCGAATTCCGCGTTTCGTTGATATAATCGCCGAAAGTCTTGAACTCATTCGGCCGAGGGGGTTCCGCATTCAAGCAGAAGGCAAAGAACCGTAGGAGGCCGCGGCACTCCTCGTCCGTCAGGGCATCTGGTGAGAGCGCATGAAGAATGGTTTCGGTGCAGAACTGCGGCTCACAGATGTCGTAGGAACCCGCCCGATGAACCTTGACGATTCCAAGGCCGAACTTGTGGAATGTCGTTGCCGCAAGGCCCGCTTCCGGCAGCGCGGCGGCCAGGCGTTCCGTCATTTCATCCGCCGCCTTGTTCGTAAAGGCCAGAAGCAGGATATCCTCGGGGGAGACATGGCGAACCTTCACCAGGTATTCGACTTTCTTCTCAATGGTACTGGTTTTGCCGCTTCCAGCACCCGCCACCACAAGCGTCGCAACCTCATCGGCGACACAGGCCTCACGCTGGTTCGCATCCAAACGGCCAAAGAACGCATCGTGTTCGGACGATTCTTCCTGAATGAATGCCGCATTCCATCGATCGACATGATTGCGGAGATCGGAGAACACGTCGTCAATCGCACGGACCTCCGCATCAATCCGCTTGCGCGCCTTTGACAGCACGGCAAAATCGGACGCATAGGACTTCTGCCAACCCTCAACCACACGATTGTCAATAAAACCCTCGCGCGCGGACGACAGTTCGCTCTGGAAATCCCGTGCCCGCTTCACGGCTTCATCAAGCTCTGCTTTCGAAACAGGGGTCGCGCTCCCTTTCCGTCCAATCAAGAAGAGAATGAACAACGTCACGGCCACGATGGCCAACACCACGCCTCCCTCGGGCGAGACGAGAAAAGGATACTGTTCTTCTAGTAGCTGAAACATGGTTGGTTATTATGGCAAAACGCGGCTGTATTGCATCTCGGCCCTTACGCTCTTTCCCGTGACGATCAAGGCCTTTTTCCCAACTCCTTCAGCCTCTCAAACCCTTCCGGCACGTCTTCGGGGCGGTGGGCGACGCAGATGGCCGTGCAGGCGGGATGACGGCGGAGCCAGGCGCTCACGCGGCGCTTGAGTTTCGTGGCGGCGCGTTCATCGAGATTGAGGCAGGGTTCATCAAGAAGGAGCAGATCCGGATTTCCGGCGAGCGCCTCTTCCATGAGATCGGCCGCGTCGCGCCCCTCGAAGGCCTGCTGCTCGGGGCTCACCATCCCGATGCGGCGGCGAATCGCCGCCAACGCCACGCCGTTTCCGCGCGCGTGCCCGAACACGGTCACATCGTTCGCATACGCCTGGGGGTTGTCGCCCGTGATGAGCGAGAGAAGGGTCGTCTTGCCGCTGCCGTTCGCACCGCGCAACACCCACCGCTCGCCGCGGCGGATGGTCCAGGAAAAACCGTCGAACAGCGTTTTCTTTCCGACCATGAGATGGATATCCTTCAAATCGACGACAATGGGCACAAGGCGCTTCGCTGCCGCCTTTTCCGTCACCGCCCGCGCCGCAGGAGCGGATGCCGCCGCAGCCGTGCCCGTGCCCGAAACGGGCTGCGGATGCGCCGTCGCGGCGAGGCGCCCCTTCGAGACGGTCAGGACGTCCGTCACGCACGACGGAATCTCGTCGGCATGCCGCACGGCGATGAAGAGCGCAAGCCCCCGCACCGCGAGGGCGTTCAAAATCTCCTTCACCTGCGCGCGCCGTTCGGCATCGAGGCCCGCGCATGGGTCGTCCAATACGAGAAGGCGCGGCGAGGCCAAGAGCGCCCGCGCGAGCAAAACGCGCCGCGTCTCGCCGTTCGAAAGCGCAAGAAAGTCCCGATCGAGAAGTTCCTTCAAATTCAGAAGCGGCACCACCTCGCGGTAGGCGGCGCGATAGGCCTTGCGTTCCGCCGTACGCGGATGCCCCACTTCAAAGGGATTGACGTCGTAGATGCGCGCAAAGGCGAGCACCTCCGCCACCGTATCGCCCGGGCCCGCATCGTCGACGATCGAATAGTAGCGCGCCTGGCGGAAACCGCCCTTCGCCGCGGCCGCACGCTGTTGGGCGAAGGAGACGAGCTCCACATGCCCTTCCACGGATGCGTGCCAAGTGATGTCAAGCCCCTGGCGCGCCGGCACGAGGCCCGCGAGGAGCGCACAGAGATGGGATTTCGCTTCGCCGTCTTCGCCGATCGCCGCCCAATTGCGGCCCGTTTCAAACGCCCAATCGGCCTGCGCGAAAGGCCCGCGCGCGCCACCCTGCAGATGAACAAGCCGTGTTGCCATTTCTACGCCCCCAGAGCCGCCACGATGCGGTCTGAAAGATCCTTGTCGCGCAGCGCCTCGAGAACGCCCTCCATTTCGCCTTCCACAATGCGGTCAAGCGAATAGAGCGTAAGATCCACGCGATGGTCCGTGAGGCGGTTCTGCGGAAAATTGTACGTGCGGATGCGTTCCGAACGGTCGCCGCTGCCGCGGAGCGAAAGACGCGAGGCGCCCACCTTCGCCTCCTCTTCGCGCCGCTTCTGGTCGAGAATGCGCGCCTTGAGCGTGGCGAGGCATTTCTCCTTGTTGCGCTGCTGGCTGCGTTCATCCTGGCATTGCGCCACAAGCCCCGTGGGGAGGTGCGTCATGCGGATGGCGGAATACGTGGTGTTCACGCCCTGGCCGCCATGGCCGCCCGCGCAGAAGATGTCGATGCGGAGATCCTTTTCGGGAATCTCGAAGTCGTCGTCCGTCTCGTCCGCTTCCGGGAACACGATCACCGTCGCGGCGGACGTGTGGATGCGCCCCTGCGCCTCCGTCACGGGAACGCGCTGCACGCGGTGCCCGCCCGATTCGAAACGAAACGCGCCGTAGGCGCCTTCGCCGATGACCGTAAAGAGAATTTCCTTGTAGCCGTCGAGCGACGTGGGCGACGCGCTCATCACGCTCACCTTCCAGCCCTTCATTTCGCAATAGCGGGAATACATGCGGAAGAGGTCGCCCGCAAACAGCGCCGCCTCGTCGCCCCCCGTTCCGGCGCGCACTTCGAAAACGGCATTGCGCCCTTCGAGCGCATCGGGCGGCAGGAGCCCCGCCAAGACGGCGCGCTCGGCCGCCGGCACCTCGCCCTTCAACCGTTCGATCTCCGCCTTCGCCTCTTCCGCGAAGTCGGGATCTTCCAACAGCGAGGTGTTGCCTTCGATGTCGTCGAGGATCTTGAAATAGCGCTTCGCCGCCGCTTCCAGTTTCTTCAGGGACGTATGCTCGCGCACCGTCTCGCGATAGCGCTTGGCATCCGCAATCACGCTTGGATCGCCCATCGCGGCCTCGACGGCCGTCAGGCGGTCCAATACGGACTTGATCTGACTTTTCTCGACCATTGGGTAAATAGAAAAGTTGAAAAGCTCCTGGCACTTCTCCAGAAACTTCTCAACTTCTCTTTCGCCAAAGCGTTTGGACTTACTTCTTCAGCCCGGCGAACTTCGCATAACGCTTCTTGAACATGTCAACGCGGCCTTCCGTGTCGACCATCGTCTTCTGACCCGTGAAATACGGATGGCAAGCCGAGCAGGTGTTCACCTGCATCTCCGCCTTCGTGGAGCGGGTGTGAATGACGTTGCCGCACGCGCACGTGATCGTGGCGTCGACATACTGGGGATGGATTCCTTCTTTCATGTCTCTCTGGCCTTTCCAAAAAATTGAATTTCTATTATACCGAATTATTGCAAATTGGGCAAGGGGGTAAATGAGATTTTTTCAAGGCGGCACTCTAGAGCAAAGAATTCTTCTGTATCGAATAAAACGCTTCGGCGTTACCCGTCAGCGCGTTGCCATCGCCTTGAACTTCTTCAAGGCGGGCAGAACTTCTTCATACGACCGTACGACCGTGACACCCTTGAGGCCTTCGACGGCCTTGACTTGTTCCGGCGTCCGGGCGATGGCGATCACAGGACGCCCCGAGGCGATGAATCCTCTGACCTGCTGGCCGAAAGAGTTGCGCGCGGGATTGATCACCAGCAAGGCATCAAGAGAGAGCATGTCCGTTGGCACATGGCGATCATGCATATCCCAGGCGAAGAAACCTGGAGCGTACATGAGATCCTTTGTAAACCAGCGGGCGAAGTCGCGGTCTTTGTGCGACTCATAGCCGACCACGTAGTCGCCGAGCTGACGCTGGCGCGGGCTCCACGCGGGTTTGACGCCCGTGAGGTAGGTGAGGATGCCCTGTACGAGGTCGATGCTATGATCGTAGCATTCCGGGTGGCACGACGAGATGAAGACCTTGCCCTTGCCCACGGTACCGGCCGCAAAGGCGGTTTTGCCCGTCATCGGCGTACGGGCATCGGGCGAACAGGTGCTGATCGAGCTCGCCGTGTAGGTGGCGAGCGTCTTGACGTCCGTATTGGGAATGGGCGTTCCCGGTACGAGCACAGGACCTCCCCAATACTCCACGCTCCGGCTCTTGGCGTTCGTTCCGAACACCTTGCGGCCCTCGTCCGTGAGTTTGATGCGGGTCGATTTCCAGCCGCGATAGGATTCGCCGTCGTGCCTGAAGGGCACCATGCCCAGACGCAGGCTCTTCGGCGAGGACGCCTGCGAGGCGAGATAGGCGCCGGCGCAGATGCCGTAGTACTTGCCGCCCTCGTTCACGAAGTTCGTAATCGCCGCGCGCCCGAGGGCGCCGAGGTTGTTGTACTGAACGTTGGAAAGCCCGCCCGGCATCACCACGAGGTCGGCCCCCTTCAATGCGCCGTTGCGGATGTCTTCGGCGTTGACGATGTCGAGCTGGTATTCCGGCGCATTTGCAAGCAATTCCGCAATCGGGTAGGAGCCGCCGCCGCGGTCCGTATAATACGCGACCTTGACGGGCTTCTCGACCTTTTTGACTGCCGGCCGCGGGGCGGGGGCAGGTTCCTTTGCACGGGCCCGAAGGGCCGCGAGCGCCTCTTCCCCGTTTTGGACCACGGTGACGCCCTCACCGAGTTTCGCATAGTGCGGGGCCATCTCGCCCCACACGATCACGCGGCCGCCGCGCTTGAGGAAACCGCGTGTGACGTTACCGTTGGCCCCGAGAGCGCCCTTGTTCGTGCTCTTTTCGGCACAGGGCGGCACGAGCATCACGTCGACGGTGCGGGCCGATTCGTCCGCAATCAGGGACGCGCAGAGAGGCTGGAGTTCGAACTCCTCGAGGCGCATCAGCTTCTGGGCGAAGCGCGCTGTTTCGGCGCTGAAGGCGTTGTCCGCCACCACGCCCACGACGAGCTGGCCGGGTTTACGGTGCGGCAGAGTCCATTCGCCGGCGCGGCCATGCGTCACATAGCGCAGGGCGCCCTTGAGAATGCCGTGGTCGCCAACATCCTTTTCGGGGTGCGGCCCGATGGCGACGATGCGGCCCTTACCATAGGTGCCAGCGACGATGGCGGCTTTGCCGGCCATTGTTTCGCGCGGTTTTTCGTTTGCGTTGACGTCCGAATAATAGGTGGCGATGACCTTGAAGTCCGCGCCCTCGACGGGTTTAGCGGGCA
Organism: Kiritimatiellia bacterium; assembly: GCA_045617985.1. Lineage (GTDB taxonomy): Bacteria > Verrucomicrobiota > Kiritimatiellia > RFP12 > UBA1067 > RUG572. The sequence goes on along the minus strand of JAZLJP010000148.1, from coordinate 1,326 downwards.
CCATGACGGGTCCGTTATGGTAGTCCACGCGGTGCGTGTGCGGCTTGATGCCCATCATCGTTTCGGCGTCCTTCGTAAAACGGATGAGCAGATCGGCGGAGCCGCCGCTCACGCTGTTCTTGTAGGGAATGAGCCCCATCATGTTCGAATGAGTTTTGCCGCTCTCGCTCACGAGGAAGCAGCCCGCACAGGTACCGATGTAGCCGCCGCCGTTGCGGATGAAGGCTTTGAGTCTCTTCACGCCCTCGGGCCCCATCGCCTTCGCTTCGGCGCCGGAGCTGCCGCCCGGCATGATCAGCACGTCGGCCTTGTCAAGCGCGCCCTCGGCCACCATCTTGCCATCCACGGGGAAACCGTGAACGTTCTTGGCGAAGGTCGCAATCTGCAAATGGCGGAAGGCGCCCATCGAGCGTGCGCCCTTGTCGGTGAAAACGGCCACGCGAACGGCCGAAGAATCTGCGGGCGGATCCACTTGAAGACCAGTGGAAACGCCACCGCAGCCGATGACGAACAGGACCCCGACGAGGCCCGCGAACGAAAGACGAGTCATATCCATACGTTATTCCCTTTGTTTCCGAGAAGCGGATATAGTATAAATGATTTTGAGCCCAAAGGCAACAGATTTACTTCGCGCCCGGCCTCTGTCTCAAAAGGTTATGAGAAAACAGGTCTGACCTGTTTTCTCATCAGTTCCAGCGCGGGCATGCCGTTTCCGGAGGGTGCCGCGTTCCGCATACAACAAAAAACCGACCCGCAAAACGCGGATCGGCTTTTCTTCTGGACTTGCTCCTCAAGGATTAGAGCTTGTCGTTCGAGCCCAGCACCTTGACGATCTTGTGCTTGTAGAGCTCCTTCATCGCATCACGCGCCGGCGTGAGATACTGGCGCGGATCGAAATGGCCCGGCTGCTCGGCGAAGTGCTGGCGGATGGCCGCCGTCATCGCGAGGCGCGAGTCGGAATCGATGTTGATCTTGCACACCGCGCTCTTCGAGGCCTTGCGGAGCTGCTCTTCCGGAATGCCCACGGCGTCAGGAAGCTTGCCGCCGAACTTGTTGATCGTATCGACGTGCTCCTGCGGCACGCTGGACGACCCGTGGAGCACGATCGGGAAGCCCGGGAGCTGCTTCTCAACGGCCTTCAGAACGTCGAACGCCAAAGGCGGCGGCACGAGCTTGCCCGTCTTGGGGTCGCGCGTGCACTGCTCGGGCTTGAACTTATAGGCGCCGTGCGAGGTGCCGATGGAAATCGCGAGGGAGTCGCAACCCGTCTTCGTCGCGAACTCGACCACTTCCTCGGGCTTCGTGTAGTGGCTCTCTTCGGCGGAG
>JAZLJP010000147.1:0-2905 GCA_045617985.1 Kiritimatiellia bacterium | reverse complement strand
CGTCACGCCCACCGCCACCTCGGCGGCCAACCCTGCGGCGCCTGCAGCCATCATCAGCATCAAGATCAGTTTCTTCATGGGTTTTCTCTTCCTTCGGTTTTAGGGATCAAAAAACGGCAACGGACGGCGAAAGGCCTACCGGCCTCTCGTCGCCCGCATGAAGGCGCACCTTGCGCCAATCGTCAAAATTTAAATTAATGAACGAGGGGGGGTAAAAATGCAGATAACGCAAACATCAGGGCGTCTCATCGACGTCCTTGGCATCATCTTCGCGTTTTTCTGTAAAACATTCACATCAAGCCCCATCTCGCTTTCGGCGCGTATTCTATCAAATTTCCCCACCCGCGTCAACGGCAGATTTTGGGCAATTCGGGCTTATCGCGCGCATCTGCGTACAGAGCCTGATTTTTCATCATCAAGAATGAGGTTTGCGATTTTCTGGCAGGGGTACGGGGCAACGGAGGATCGTTCCGGCGGCGGACGAAAGCTCCTTCTTCGAGAACTCGACCTTCCAGGCATTCTTGCCGGTGTACTCGCCGTGGCTTTTAATCTCCGTGCCAAGACCGAAGTAGAAGTAGCCCTCCAGATAGGCAAACGCACGTGCGAAGGTCGGAGACGTAAACCAGAAGATCTCTTCGAAATGCTCGCCGTCGTCGGAAACGGCCACAGAATTTCGAAACGTCTTCGCCCCCGCGTCGGCAAGGGCATAGAGCAGATAGACCTTTCCGTTCTGTGCCAGCGTAAACCAAGGCGTGGCACCTTGGGGCAGCGCGATGCGGCGAGCCCGGAACATCTCCGGGCCATCCTCGGCGACATAGGCGCCGAGCGGAGCCATCTGGTGGTCGTTGTGCGTAATGCCGCCGAGATAGACGAGCCGCCCCCCGAGGGCGCTGACACGCCCGAGCTTCAAGCATTCATCCGCAACCTCGGAGGTCGCCGGAAACACATCGGAAGGCTTCGCCGTTCGAACCCGTTCGAATTTTCCGCCGGCTCTACGCCGCGCCACCACGGTTTCACCGGGGATATCCCATTGGAAGGACCGATACGCGCGCCCTTGCCTTTTTTCCGCCAATTTCGCTTCGCTGGCCGTTGCCACCACATACAGCGTATCGGGGAAACGGAGGAACGAATAGTAGCGTACGTCCTGCGTCCAGTCAAATGTCGCGCCGCGATCGCGCGACTCGTAGAGGCCGTACCCGCAGGCGATCAAACAGCCGTCGAACTCCACCATGTCGTAACAGTGGAGCCCCATCGGCAGGGTCCGCACTTTTTCCCAAGCCGCATTCCCTCCCGGCCGGCGCCGATAGAAGTTGCCCCGCTTCCAATTCTCGGTCGGGTCGTGCCCGGGGATGTAGAGCGCACCATCTGAAAACACCCGAAACACATCGATCTGTTCATCGGGCACCCGCCCTTCCTCGACAAACTTCCGCAGCTTCGGCTCATAGGCGAAAATCGGCACAGGGCCGCATCCCGTGGCCGGGCCTCCATTCGAACTGTTGCCGCAGCCGATATAGAGGCGGCCGTCAAAGGCGCACATCGTCCAGATGTTCCGCGCATACGCGCCGCTGCCGTTCCTGAAGGAATCCGGATAGCGCGCACACAACGGCGACCCCAACGCCTCCATTCGGTGCGTCATATCGACGGCCGAAGAAGGCGGCACGGGAGACGCCTGAACGGCACAGGCCATCCAGACGACCCCGAGAAAAAATCCCGTTTTCCGCCCGTCGTGCAATCTATTTCACCCGTACGGCAGTCTGCGACGCCGGCGGGAGCGAAAAGACGAGCTTCCCGTTTTCGATCCGCGCATCGCCTGGGCGCCGCATGTAGCGGCAGCCGCTCACGAGCCCGTTCGGCACAAGCAGTTCGGCCGCCACGATGTTCCGGCGCGCTCCGAGCGGAAGCGCGAAGGCCTTCGCCTCCTTCGTCGAGAAGTTGTACGCCGTGAGATAGCGCGTACCGTCGGCCGCATCCGTCACGAACGCCTCGCGCGGAATCTGGTTCAAGTCGGCCGGTACGCCCCCCACATGGCCCTTCATGAGGCGCATCGCCTCGCCGAGCGACGTGAGATGGCTCTCGAAGGGGGATACGGTGATCGCCTGTTCGTTGACGGGCTGGAAGTAGCACACCATGCCCACGCCGTTGCGGTCCCACGCGCGCATCATCTCGTTCAGGAACTTCGCCGCGTAGAGGCCCTCCACGATCGCCTCCTCGCGGTACCACGTGTACCAGAGGTTCCATTCGTCGTAGGAGATCGAAATCTTGCGCGGCAGAATCGCCCGGAAATTCTGCAAACAGTCGAACGCCGCATCGACGGCATTCGAGGCCTGGCGGAAAAGCGCATCGACACTTGCGCTCGACGAGTAGTCGTAGGCCGTCTGGTTGAAGATGTCATAGCGATGGTAGGAGATGTCGGCCGCGAGGGGCGAAAGCGGCAGCGCGCTCTTCGCAATCCACTCGCGTCCGTTTCCGGGATAGGTGCCGGAGGCGAAGAGGCGGATCGACGGATCGACCTTCTTCATCGCTTCGGCGTGCGGACGCACCATGTCGGTGTAGGCGGCGGGTCCGCGCGGACCCTCCATGTGTCCGTAGCCCATCTCGTTGCCGAGCGACCACAGCTTCACGCGGCCTTTGCAGACTTTCACCCATTCCGCCGAATCGCTCGGTTTTTCCCATGCCGCGTTGATCGTGAAGAACGGCTGCGCGCCGATGCGGCTGCAGAGCGCGATCACGTCGTCCATCGCGATGTCGTTCATGTCATAGCCGAGTCCGCACGGCTGCGTCTCGATTGCGGTGTAGCCCTGCAAGGGCGCACGCGCGTCAGGATCGGCGATGAGCCCGTCGCGCCAGCGGTATTCGCCCGCGAAGTTGCCGCCCGGCCAGCGGAACACCGAAGCGCCGATGTCGT
>JAZLJP010000146.1:0-7396 GCA_045617985.1 Kiritimatiellia bacterium | reverse complement strand
GGGCTCGTGGGCGATTGACGCGGCGTCTAGCGCGCCGAACGTCGTGCATGCGGGTGTGAACGCAATCGCCTTCGAGACGGATCTTTCCGACACCTCGGGGGTGGCGTTCACCGCCGAAACAACGGCTGGAACGAACGTATGGTCCGTCGAGGTACGGGTTTTCCCGGTTGTGACCTCGTCTTTCGGCAGCGAACCGCCGGAAGGCATCATGGCCTTCACTTTCGTGGAGGGTGCGGGCGCTTCGGCGGGAGTTGATTTTGCTGGCGTGGTTGCGGGGCGGTGGCAACGCCTTTCGGTGCCGGGCGAAACCTTTGCCCTTGAGACGTGGTACGACGTGCGCATGGAAACGCGCGACTTTGGTGGCTGGCGTTACGGAACGTTCTTCGTGAAGGTGAACGGCGAATTCGTGCAGCTGGCCAATCCCTCGGGGGCAAAATGGTTTCAGCTCGACACCGCCGATTCCCGGCCGGCCCAAACGGTTGCGTTTCTCGGGGCGGGCGCGTTCTCCGATTTTTCGGGCTTGCAGGCTACATCCGAAGCGCAGCCCGTCACGATGGAGTGGACCGGCGGAGCGGCGGGAAATTGGGACGATGGCGCGAACTGGTCGCGCGCGCGCGCGCCGGCAGCGGGCGACCTTGTGCATCTTGCGGGTACGGTCGCCGTGACGAGCGGCGTGGAAACGGCGACCTTCGATGGAGCGCTGGTGTGGCTCGGCGCGGATGGCGCCTGGGATTTGCTTGCCGGCGGGATTTACACGACGAATGTGACGATGAACGTGAAGTGTCCGCGCGTGGGCCAGGCGCTCGAGGTGGAGGCACCGGCGTTCCACGGGCTTAGGCCGGCCCTCGAAGCCGCATGGTATCGCAGTTCCTCGCCACGGTCGAAGACGTATTCGCTTTTCTCGACCGACTTGTCGTATACGCCGCGCAAGAGCGATTTCGAACGGTGGTTCAAGTGCGTGGTGAGCGGCGCGCGGGGACGGCTCTTCGAAAAGGAATTCCTTTTCTCGAAGTTGCCCGTTCTCTATCTTTCAACGGATGACGGGAAAACGCCGTCGGCCTCGAAGGAAGAACATGCGGGATGGCTCTTTGCCCAGGGCAACGAGGAGTGGAAGAGCCCGTACGACGACGCGATGGTCATCAAGGTGCGCGGCAATTCCACGCGGAACTACGATAAGAAGCCGTGGAAACTGAAGCTCGCGGAAAAGACGAAACTCTACGGCATTCCGAAATCGAAGCATTGGGTGCTCCTTGCGAACTACAATGACGAGTCGGCAATGCGGAACAAGCTTTCGGCCGACCTCGCGAATGAAATCGGTTCGCTCGGCATGGAGTCCACATGGGTGGAATGCGTGTTGAACGGTTCGTGGCAGGGGCTCTACCTCTTGAGCGAACACGTGCGTATCGACAAGAACAGCGTGGACATCTTCGATTGGGAGGACGAGGCGGAAGAGCGGGGACTGCCCGAGACCGACTACTCGTGGGTGGATCCGGCAGTAGACGACATCACGGGCGGGTATCTCTTCGAGTCTTCGGACGAGTATGACGCGCCCACGAAATTCACCGTCTCCTCGGGGAACCTTGTTTTGAAGACGATGCTCGATTCGCCCGAGTACCTGAAGACGAATCCGGCGATGGTGAACTGGTGCAAGGATTACCTGCAGAAGTTCTGCGCGGCTTCGACGGCTGTGGATGGCTATGCGAGCGGCCTTCATTATTCGCAGTATGCCGACGTCGATTCGATGGTGGCCTATCTGCTTGCGATGGAACTTGTTGGCAACAACGACGCCGTCTACAAGAGCCGCTTCTTCTACAAAGATCGAGGGGGGCTTTTGAAGTTCGGGCCCGTGTGGGATTTCGACTGGGGCGTAGGGAACGACGTTGTCACCTCTTTTGCGCCGACGGGGTGGAAGGTGGTGCGTAGCCATGAAGCCTCCTTCTATCGCGAATGGGCGGACGACCCATGGTTTTGCACGCGCCTCCACGCGCTCTACTGGGGCGGTGCGCGGGCTGCTCTCGCGCGGATGATCGCCCCGGGGGGTGAAATGGATCTTTACAAAACCTATCTCCTTGAAGCGGGGGGTGCGAACGATGCGAAGTGGTGGCGGAAGCGCGGTTTTGCGGCCGATGTGGAGCACCTTCGCGATTACCTCGCCCAGCGTCTCGCGTGGCTTGACGCGCAGTTCGCAGATGTGCCCACGCTCCTGGCGTCCTTCCGTAGTTCGGGCTCCACGCGTCCTTATGACGTCGCTCAGGCGGTGCTGCCGATCGCCTTTGCGAACCTGCCGCCCGGCCGCGCCTGGAAAGGCGAGGATCTCCATCTCGCCTTTACGGTGGGTGGAACGGGCGTTGCGACGGTGGGCGTATTTGTGAACGGGCTCAAACTGGGCGAGCCGCACCCGCTTGCGAAGGGGCGCCTTGAGGTGACGATTCCCGCCATGGCGTTGACAGCGGCGAAGGGAACCCCGAATTGCGTTTCGCTCATTGCATACGCGGCGAATGGAACGGTGACGGCCCGCAACTATGTGCTCGTCACGTTCGTGTCGAATGGGTTCGTACTCATCCTCAAGTAGTCATGCCAACATGAAAAGGGCGGTCATCGGTTGGATGGTTTTCCTTGCGGCGCTGGTGGGGGGCGAGGGCAAGGGGGCCGTCGTTACGCAGCTTGAGGAGGATCGGGGGCTTGATTTGCTCATTCTCGCGCCGCCTGATTTGCGGGCCGCGTGGGAAGGATATGCGGCGGCGCGGCGGCTGTCGCGCCCCGATCTTGCAATTGGCGTGGTGGGAACCGATGCCATTTATGCGGCGTATCCGTTTGGCGGAAAGATGCCCTGCCGCAATGCGGCGGAATCGATTCACGCCTTCATCCGCGAACAGGCGCGGGCGGGCGTTGCCGCCTTTCTCTTGGGCGGCATGTGGCTTGATGCGCGTGCGCCCAACCCCGAACTGTATTTCCGTTCGGGCGAGAAGTTGTCGCTTTCGAATTGCGTTCCCGGCGTATGTGCCTTCCCCTACAGGGGGGCGGAAGGCGGCGAGGTGCCGTCGGATCTCTTCTATGCCTGCCTTGACGATGTTGAAAACGGAATCGTCTATCCGTGGGATCCCGATGGCGATGGTGTCTATCTTTCGGCAACCGAGAGTGGGCAATGCGATCGCATGCCGGATGTGATCGTGGCGCGCTTTGCGGCACTTCCGTTCACTTACGGTGGCGAGGAAGCGGCGAGGCCGTCTCAGCTTGTAACGCGTTATGCGGCGAAGGTGGCGCGTGGCGAAAGTGCGGCGTTTGACGGGGCGAAACGCATTGGGCTTGCGAGCGCGCAACTTGTCCGGAGCGAAGCGCCGGGGAGTACCGTTTTCGGGCACGTGCGGCGTGATATTTCCTTCTTCGACGATGTGCCGAACATGTGGAGCCCCGAACACCCGGCTAAGGTGGCGGATGGCGAATACGCCGTGCGTGAAATCTTTCAAACGACGATTGCGCCGCATTGGCCGGTCGAGGTGGTGGAATCGATTCATGCAACGGGAAACCTCTGTGCGCGGCGCCATCCGAACCTGACGGCGGCGCGGAACGCCTGGTTTGCCGGCGACCTTCTGTTTGCGACCTGCCGCTCGCATGGATCGGCTTTGAACGCGGTTGTCGCCGCCGGGGCGCACCTGACGCGCGACCAGTATGCGAACGCCACGGGCCTCACGCTCTTCACAGAATTCGGCGTGCCGTGTCAGACGGGGAGCCTTACGACGACGCATACAATCGAGGGATGCGTCGTCGTGGAGCCTTCGCTTGGTCTCGCGGCCGTTTGCTCGCCCCTTGGAGGGACGGTCGTTGGCGTATTCAACACCGGTAACGGCTGGGTCCCCTCGGTTGAGAGTTTTGTTCTCTCCGATACCGTTTCCGGAACTCTGTCGTACAACCTCGCGCGCGAACTCTTCGAGCATCCGGGTACGACGCCAGCCCAGGCCCATCTCCGGGCACGACAGGATTATGCCTCCCGCTACCAGATGGAGGGCATGCGCCTCTCCGTGCTCTGTGAACAGATGTTTTATGGCGATCCCACGGTACGCTTCCCAACGGTGGAAAAGGCAACTGTCTTTACGGCGGGCGCACCTCTCACGCAGACGGTGGCTGTGGTTTCGGCGGAGATCGGCGGCAAGACACCGGCGGCTTTGACAGGTTCAGGCGAGTTGCGCGTCATGGAGACGCTGACGTGCCCGAGTCCAAATCTTTCAATCACTATGGCGGGAGGTATTGGACGGCAGATGCTGTTCACGGGGACAGTCCCCGGCACGCTGACCCTCATGGGGAATGAACCGTTTTTCGTGGGCGGAGTATCCAACTGTACGGCGGTTGTCGTTGCCGGTTCGCAAAAGACGGTGGATGTTTCAACGGCGGGGGCTCCGCCCGCATCCATGACCGTGAGCGGTACGAACGCAGATGCACCGAATCGCCTTCGTTGCACGACGGCAGGCCGGTTGACGGGCCTCGCTCCGATCGCCGTTCGAAATGCGGCATTGACGCTGGAAACGGTGGAGGCGTTTGGCGCGGGGCCTATTCCCCTGGCTGCGGTGACGAATGGAACGCTCACCTTTGCGGCGAGTTCCCAATGGGGTTGGCCTGATGCGACCGAACATCTGGCGCGGCCGATTGGTCTCACCGACGCCCGCTTGCGTTTCGATCCGTATGGTCGGTTCTTTTGGGGACGACGAACGGATGAGGGGATAGACCCGTTCGTGTTGATCGTTTCCGGTCATTCCGCCATTGAGCCGACCGCCTCCGGCGCGGCGATTGGACTCGTTGGCCCCACAACGATTTATTTGGAGGACGGGGCGCAACTCGCCTGGTGCCTTTCCGTGACGAATGCGCTTGCGGGGAGTCTTGCATTCGCAGGGAATGGAACGGTTCGGCTCGCGACCGCTGAGGCTGCGGCGGGAGCCGTGGAGGTTGCGCAAGGGGTGACGCTTGAACTCGCGGCGCCGCCGCTTGCTGCGGTGACTTCGCTTGTCGTACGCTCAGGGGCGATGTTGCGCCTTCCTGCCGAGGCCTCGGGCTGGCATCAGCTTGTGGCGTTTGGCGGGCATCTTCTCTTGGAACCCGGGGTCGTGGTGACGGATCTCGCGGGACGGCAGCTCGTGGGCGAGGTGGCGGATGCGGCGTTTTTCGAGGCGCAGGCGGCCTTGCGGTGGAAGGGCGGGGCGGGGTGTTGGTCGGACCCGGCGGGGTGGTTCGATGCGGCAACGCAAACGTATGGCCCCTGGTGCAATGGCCGTACTGCAGTTTTCAACGCCGAGGGGCCTTCTGTCGTGACGAACGATCTCGCGGCGTGTGCCGTGGCGGGATTCGTGTTCGCCTCGGATGTGACGCTCGCGGGCGAGGGACTTCGGTGCGGAACGGCCTTTGTGACGGTACCGGAGGGTGTGGCAGTTGAAATTGCCGCTCCGCTCGCGCGAGAGGATGGGCTTGAGAAACTCGGTGGCGGTGCGTTGACGCTTGCGGGAGGGCAGACGAATCTCATTGGCGCGGTGACGGTGAGCGAGGGACAGTTGGGGCTCAGGAATCTGACGGCACCTGCGGTGACGAATCTTGCTGCGCGAACGGGCGCGAAGGTGCGCCTGGAAGGAACGGCCGTCCTTTCGAATGCCATTGTTCGTGCGTCGTTCGCGACCAATGCGCTGATGGAGGTTGCCTCGCCTGCGGTTCTTGCGGTGAAGTCGTTCGCACCGTCCTATCACCAGCATGTTCCCGCGCATGTGACCGTGCGTTCGCTTGACGCCCCCGATCTGGGGGGGACCCGTTGGACGGCGACGATCGACGGGCGGGTGGAGGTGCCGGGCGTCCTTGCCCTGACGTATGGCGTCACGGAGGGCACGGGCACGGTGTGTACGGCGGGCCTTCTTTCACGCTGTTATACGTCGATGGCGACGTTGAAGGGGATTCGACTGGAACTCGTACCCGAGAACGGCGTTTTCCCCGTCTGGGGGAAGGGCATCTATTCTTCGCATTACGGTTATTTCTCATTTGACGATGTGACGCTCGCGCCGCGGGATTCGGATGTTCTCGTGACGGGGCTTGGATTTGCCGGTTCGCGGGCGGTGATGTATGTTGAAAAGGGCGGTGTCACGTTCGATACGACGGGTGGATCGCTCGTTCTCGGGGAGGACGGGGCGGACATTCTTTTCGGCGGAGAGGGGCCGGTGACGAAAGTCGGTCCCGGCGAAGTGCGTTTTACGGCGGTTGTCGGCGACCAGCATGAAGGCGGAACGTTCGTGGGCGGCGGAACCTATGCGGTTGAATCGATGACGCTCGCGGAAGGGTTTGCCCTACGGGGCGAAGGTACGACGCTTGAACTCGCAACGCCCCTCTGCGAAAGTGCCATCGATCTTGGTGCTGGGACGATCCTGGAACTCTCGAGCTCCGTACCGACAACGCTCGTCACGACGAATTTCACAGCCGAAGCCAACGCGATTCTCCGTTTAACGGTTGGTTTCGAGGGGGGGGACCTCATCGACGTCCGTGACGGCAAATTCTCGCTCATGGGGAGAGTCCCCTGCGAAATCTACCTTGAACCAGACGTCTTACCGGGTACCTATCCGTTCTTTGCCGTTGATCCCGCTGCGGCGGAAAACCTTGCCGCGCTCGCAGTCGTTCTCGTAAAACCATGCTGGATGAACGCCGCCGTCATACGATCGGCGGGAGATACAACGCTCGCGGTTGAAATCGCCCGCCCCGGCACCGTCCTTCTCGTTCGATAAGTTTGACTTCCCAACGCCTATTAGACTTGACTTCCCAACGCTTATTAGACTTTCCAACGTTTATGTGACTTCCCAACGCTTATTTGACTTCCCAACGCTTATTTGGCTTCCCAACGCTTATTGGACTTTCCAACTAGACTTCCTAACGCTTATTAGACTTCCCAACGCCTAAAGGACAGGGTTGCGAGCGCGTACTCGGTTTAAACAAAGTCCGAATGATCGGGGGTAACGTGGGCATCCAAGTACGTCATACGGTTCCTCCTCAAAAAAAGTGGGAGTTGCCCTTAACCGGGCGCATCTGAGTTCTTTCGCCTTTGCATGACAACATATTGCCATCGTCCGCACCGTAATCTCATTTTCTTCTTGCCTTCCCCTCCCGCCTGTGCTACCATATGCCCCATGCACACCCAATCCCCTCATCCCACCCCTCTCGCCCTCATGGCGAGTCGTTCGCGTACCACCGTGCACGCGTCCTCCCCAGCTGTGTTCTCCCCGGCGGCATCCCCCTCTGCGGCGGCTTCTCCTATGGTAGCCTCCCCTGTAGCGGCCTCCCCCGTAGCGGCTTCCCCTGCGGCGGCCGAACTCGCGGCCTGGCTTGCGAAGTACGAGCCCGTCGAGCGCGCCATCGTCGAGGCGCACGAGCGGCGCCT
>JAZLJP010000145.1:0-65771 GCA_045617985.1 Kiritimatiellia bacterium | reverse complement strand
CTGCGGCCTTCTCGGCGGCGGCTTCATCGGCCTCCTTCTGCCGCTTCAGGTTTTCAGCTTCCTGCTTCTTCGCGGCAAGATCGGCCTCGGCCTTCTCCGTTTCGGCCGCCTTCGCCTTCCGCTCGGCTTCCTTCTCGCGGGCGGCGGCCTCCGCCGTACGGGCCTCGGCCTCGCGCGTTTTCCGTTCCGCCTCCTTGGCCTTGAGTTGCGCCTCCTTCGTCTGCGCCTGCAACGCGAGCCGCCGATTCACCTGTACCGTCTTGAAGAAATACGTCCCCGCGCCCACAGCCGCCAAGGCCAAGAGCATCGCTACCATTCCTGCCGTTCCAGAAAGTTTCATCTCTTCTCTCCTTCCGTTTCCATTCGCCTCACGGGTCTTCCGCCCATTCCAGATAGACGGGTTTCGACTCCTTGATCGTCATCTTGGCTTTGACCACATGCTTCATGCCCACCGATGAAGCGGTAATCGTGATGCGGTAGAGGGCGCCGTCGCCCTGGCCGCCCGTAAAGCCGAGATAGTCCTGCGCTTCTTTGCCGATTTCGTCTTCGGTGATTTCCAGCAGCTTCGAGAAATCCTTGATGAGCGTACCCGTCTCCTCCTCTTCGAGGTCGACCTGGTTGCCGTCTTTGTCGAGGCCGTTGCGCCAGTCGATGATCGCCTGCGAAATGAGGTCGGCATCCTCGGGATCTTCGGGATCATCCGTCGAGCGGATGCCGGGGATGCACATCAACACGTCCTTCGAGGCGAGGTTCACGTTGATCTTGTCGCCGCCGAACACGGTGAGCACCTCGGTGATGTTCGACACCACAATCTGGTCCTCTTCCTTCGCCTCGGGGTTGTACACGCCGCCCGTCAGAAGGCCCGGGTGTTCGCGGAACGGGCCGATCTTCGCGAGTTCCTTCAAATCGGGAATCGGCCCGTTGCGCGGCTTATACACTTCCTCTTCGTTTTTCTCGCAGAGGTCTTTGTAGTATTCCGTCTCGTTGCCGTCCTTGTTCGTATCGCCATAGTCGCCCATCTTCACGTCGTCGTCGTCGCGCCAGTCGATCCACGCGTTCATGAAATACTCATGATCCTCTTCCGGCACGCCCGCCCAGTAGAGGATGTTCTCCCAGATTTCCGCATAATGGGGGTTCCCTTTAGGATAGAGGTTGTTGATGTTGAACTTCGGGCCGCCGCCTTCGCCGCCGCCCACGCTCTCGATCTCCACCGTCACCGTGCCGCGGCCCACAAGCTCGTCCGTCGACGTATCCACGGGCCCGCTATGGTAGCCTTCGCGGCCCTTGATCTTCTCGTCCACCACGATCGGCCCGATCGTGGCCGAAGAGCCGGTTTGCTTGAGCTGGCGCTTTTCGAGAATCCAGCGGTCGTCTTCGAGGAGCTCGTCGAGGTCTTCGTCTTCCGAATAGTCCGTCACCTTCTGGTGGTTGGCGATCACCATTTCGGCGAGCACGCGCCCGGCATCGATGAGGTGGTCCATGTGCACGCGCTCGCGCATGTACACGTTTGCCGCGCTCTGCAGTTTCGCCTCCATGGCAAAACTGATGACCAAGACGGAAACAACCGCAATCGTCCAGATCGCCATGATGAGCGCGCTGCCCTTCTTGTTCACCCCGCACCTCATCGCATCGGCCCTCCCGGCATCATGCCGCCGCCGGGCATGCCGCCCCCGGCCCCGGGCATGCCGCCGCCACGGCCGCCGCCGCCCGTCGGCGTACCACCACCGCGATTGCCGCCCGCACCGCCGCCGGAGTTGCCGCCGGAGTTGCCGCCATTCTTGTTATCTCTCTTATCGTTCTTCCCCTTGCCGTTCGAATCAAGCGAAAACGGCTTTTGCGAAAAGGGTGCCACGGGAATTTCCACTACGCGCAGAATCGGCAGGGGTTCATCGCCCTTTTCCGGCGGCTTCATGCGAAACGTGATCTTCACGCGCCACGGCACGCAGTTGGAGGTATCCCAGGTTTCGGCCCACTTCGGCTGGCCGTCTTCCTCCACTTCCTTCTCGTCTTTCTGCACCACGCAGTCGAAACCGATGACGTCCTCCACGAGCAGGAACTCTTCGCCGTATTCGTCGTCGTCGAAATTGTCGTTGCCCTCCACCGAGAAGAGATCGGGGTTCCACACGCGGGCCCAGAGCCCGCCCGGCTCCTCGATGTTCGTGCCGATACGCGTGCGCGGAGCCTCTTCCACCCAAAGGCGCACGCGGTGGGCGGTTTCCGTCAACACGGACTTGTCGCCGATGATGGAGTTGCCGAGCTTCGTCCACTCGATGATGTCGCTTTCGGAAGGATCTTCGCCCTCGCCGTTATCGTAGAGGGCAAAGCCCCATTCGTCCTTCTGGTTGCCGTCCATCGGATAGTAGGCGCTGCGAAGGCCCGCCACGATCTGGTTGAGCGCGTAGTCGGCAGTCTGCATCCGTTCGGCCACCATCGTGGACTTCTTCCACGAATTCGTGATGCTGGAAAAGACGACCGAGGTCACCACGGTCATCATCGCGAGGATCGTGACCGCCACCAGAATTTCAATGAGAGTGAAGCCCGCGCGTTTCATTTGCCGCCCGCTCCCTTCCACCACAGCTTGACGACCGTCTCCTCTTCGGGCTCGACGCCCCGCAGGGTTCCGCCCCACTTCACGGTCGTGCGAATCGTGTAGATGCCGCCGTTGCGCTCGATTTCCTCGTCGTCGATGTCGTCCACTTCGCGCGAAACGGTGTAACCGGCGATGAGTTCGCGGTCCTTCGGCCCGAGTTCGAGTTCGAGATCGTCGCACAGATCCTCCGCGCGCACTTCCTCGATGTTGAGCTTGTCATCCTCCAGGGGATCGCTCGTTACCTGATCCGGCGGCGGAATCGGGTAGACCATTTCGAAATAGTTCAGCACGCGCTGGGCCGTTTCAAAACGCACCGACGACATCATCATGCGCTGGCTCTGCACGAAAAGGGCGAGCGAGGAGAGGAGCCCCAGCATGAGAATCACGCTTGCGATGAGCACTTCGATGAGGGTAAAGCCGCGTTTTTTCATTCGGTTAATCCCCCGTGACCGTGCGGCCGAAGCGGCCGATGCTCACCATGAGGCCGTCGCGCTCGTCGGTGCCGTCCTTGTACACCGTCACGATGAACGGCTCGCATCGGCCGTTCGCCTCGTAGACGACGGAGAAGGAAGACTCTTTCTCCTCTTCTTCCTTTTCATCCGTCATGTCGTCATCCCGGCCCTTGCCGGCCTTGCGTTCCGCCTCCCGCGCGGCCGCCTCCCGCGCCGCGGCCTCTTCGCGCGCCTTCGCCTGTTCGGCGGCCTTCCTCTTCAAGAGCACATCCACATTGCTGAACACGGAAATGCGCGGGCGCTCCTCCACCTGTTCCTTCAGCTTGGCGACGATGCGGATGCCCTCGAACTCGCGCGGCTGGGCCATGAGCGGATCGACTTCGTTCTCCGGGCCATCGGCAACGGGAGCGACCTCCTGCGCGCCGCCGTCCTGCCCCACGGCGAGACCGGAAATCGTGCGCGTGAGGCCATCCGAAGCCCCGCTTCCGTTATGCCCCACGCCGATCCCCCCGCCGCCGCTTGTCGCGTCGCCGGAGGAGGAAATCGACATGCGGCTTTTCACGAACTCGCCGTTCTCGCAGATTTCCTCGAACTGCAGCACCACGGGACGTTGCTTGAGCAACGCCACGGCCTTCGCGTGCCGCGTGTACAGCTGAACCGTACGCGCGGCATCGCGAAGACGTGCCGATTTCATCCCCGCCCCCACGTTCATCACGGCCCCTCCGGTAATGATGGCCATGATCAGGAGGATGATGACGATTTCGACGAGCGTGAAGCCTTTTTTCAGCACAGGGGAACCCCGCCTTCGGCGTCTTGCCTTACTTCTTGGTGGCGATGTTCGTCAGATCGTCGTCCGTACCGGGTTCGCCGTCCGGCCCGTCCGACGTGATTTTGAAGCGGCCGCTCTTGCCCACGCGCTCGTAGTGGAGCTGATTGCCCCACGCGTCGTTGAGTGCGTCAGGGCCGCCTTCGATTTCCGGATCGTCGCCGCCCGTGAGCGCTTCCACCCAGGCGTCCTGCGACTCCGGCACCTTGCCGCTGTGGTCGGTCTGATACGTCTTCGTGGCCGTATCCGCCGCCGCGATGATTTCGCGGGTGGAGGTGACGCGCGCACGGTTGAGCATCTTCGGGATGTTCACGGCCGCGACGCCCGCCATGATGCCCACGATCGAGACGGCGATGATGATTTCCACGAGCGTGAAGCCGGCACGCACCGACTGCTCGACCATTTTCGTTTCTTCGTTCATGTTTGACTCCTTTGCTTTCTTGAAATGAATCCCTCAGCCGATGGCGCTCGACACGGCGAACACCGCGCTCACGATCGCGTAGGCCACGAAGCCGACGCCGATGGAGATGATGCCGATGAGCAGCGGCCCGAGCGCGTTCGTGAATTTGCCGATGTTGCGGTCCATGTCGCGCTGGTAGCGCATGCCGATGTGGCCGAGGGAGGAGGCCATGTTGCCGGCCTGTTCGCCCACGGCGAGCATATCCGTCATCATGCGCGGGAACGCACCCGACGCGGCAAGCGGGCCCGCGATCGTGGTGCCGTCCGTCACGCGCAGGCGCGCGTTCGCGAGCGCCTGGCCGATGACGGCGTTGTCGCACGTCTCTTCGGCGATCTTGAGTGCCTGCAGCACGTTGACGCCGTTCGTGAGAAGCGTCTGCAAGGTGAAGGCGAGCGAGGAATAGGTGCCCGCCGCCACGATGCCCTTGATGAGCGGCATGCGCAGCTTCCAGCCATCCACCTTCGCCCGCCCCGCCGGCGACTTCTTCCACTTGGTGAACCAGACGACGCCGGCGGCGATGACAAGCGCCGCGAGCCACCCCCATTCGAGCATGAGATCGCTCATGTTGAGGAGAATCGCCGTGGGGGTGGGGAGCGAGCCGCCCAGCGAATCGAACACTTTCTTGAAGCGCGGAATGATGAAGCCCATCGCGAGGATCACGGCGCCCACGCCGAACACCATCACGAAAGCCGGGTACATCATCGCGCCCTTGATCTTCGACTTCATCGAGTCGAACCGCTCGTAGTGTTCCACGAGGCGGTGCAACACGCTCACCATCGCGCCGGAGGCTTCACCGGCGCGGATCATGTTCGCATAGAGCGGCTGGAACGTTTTCGGATGGTGGCTCAAGGCATCGGAGAACGATTCGCCGTTCACGATGCGCGCGCAGAGGTCTTGCGAAACGACGCGCTGGGCGCTGCCTTCTTCGCCCTGGTTGGCGAGGCACCCGAGCGCCTGCCCGAGCGTCATGCCCGCTTCAAGGAGGTCTGCAAGTTCACTCGTGAAGAGCAGCACTTCCATTTCGGTCATCGCCTCGGCCTTGCCGCCGAATTTGACGTCCCAGATGCTGCCGCCGCTCTTTTTCTTCTTTCCCGCAGCCGGTTTTGCCGCCTTCTTTCCGGCGGCGCCACCGCCGGCTTCCGAAACCGAGAGCGGCGTATGCCCGAGCTTGCGAACGGCGGCAAGCGCCCCGCGCCGGTCGTCCGCCTGAACCGTTCCGTCCACGCGCCGCCCGTCTTTGGTCATTGCCTTATAGCTGAATGCCGCCATTCGAAGCTCCTCTTTGTTCGTTCGTTGGATGCGCCTTACTTGATCACGCGCACGCGGATGACGGCATCGCTCGCTTTAAGCGCCTCCACCACGGCCGGCGGCACCGGCGAATCCACGTCGATGAGCGTGTAGGCGAAAGACCCGCGGCTCTTGTTCTGGATCGCGTCGATGTTGACCTTGGCGTTGCCGAGGATCGAGGTGAACGTGCCGATCATGTTCGCTTCGTTCTTGTGGCAGATCGCCAGGCGCCCCGCCTTCGTGCAGGGCCCGAGCGAACAGGCCGGATAGTTCACCGAGTTCGTGATGTTGCCGTTCTCGAGATAGTCGCGCAGTTCCCGCGCGGCCATCACGGCGCAGTTGTCCTCGGCCTCTTCCGTGGAGGCGCCGAGGTGCGGAATGACGATGCACCCCTTCTGGCCCGCCGTGGTCGCATTCGGGAAGTCGCTCACGTACTTGCGCACCTTGCCGTTCGCAAGCGCCTCGATCATGTCCTTCTCGTTCACGAGCGCGTCGCGCGCGGCGTTGATCACGATCACGCCCGTCTTCATCATGGCAATCGCCTCGGCGTCGATCATGCCCTTCGTGTTCTCCAAGGCCGGCACGTGGATTGTAATGAAATCGCACTCCTTGTAGATCGTCTCGATGTTCTTGCACACCGTGATGGTCGTGGAAAGATGCACCGCCGTTTCAACGGAAAGGTAGGGGTCGTAGCCATAGACGCGTACGCCCAGGGCATCCGCCGCGTTCGCCACCTTCTGGCCGATCGCCCCGAGACCGATCACGCCGAGCTTCCGGCCCATGATTTCGGTTCCGGCAAAGGCCTTCTTCGCCTTTTCGGCCGTCTTGTTGATCGCGGCGTCGGCCGCATTCGCCTTCACCCATTCGATACCGCCCACGATATCGCGGCTCGCGAGCAGCATCGCCGCCAAAACGAGTTCCTTCACGCCGTTCGCGTTGGCCCCGGGCGTATTGAACACCACGATGCCCTTCTTCGCGTACTCCGCGTGGGGGATGTTGTTCACGCCCGCGCCCGCACGCGCCACCGCAAGAAGCTTGGCGCCGGGAACGAGCTCGTCCATTTTCGCGGATCGCACGAAGACGGCATCCGCCGCGGCAAAATCCTCGGTGCGCTGATAGCGCTCGTCGAGGTTCTTCAACCCCACCTCCGCGATGGGATTGAGACAATTGTACTTATAATTCATGGTTCGCTTTCAGTTTAGAGTTTATCGTTGAAAGAAGGCCACTCGGCCTAGGGTTGTATATTGTATCATAATTACGGCGAATACACTATCAAATGTAAAGCGGATGCAATCTTATTCGGCGCGCACGACGATCAGGCGGCCATTGCCCACGTTGATGTCGAGCGTGCCGCCGGGGGCGGTCGCCTCTTTCTCCTGGAAGCGGTCGATGGCGGGGATGCGACAGGCGACCTTGCGGCCGGCCCAACCGAGTTTCGCGCAATCGAGATTCCACGTCACCTGCTGGGGCGTGTTCGAGAAGTTCGCAAGCGCCACCACCGCGCGATCCTTGAATTTGTAGACGGTCGCGCGAATCGGCGCCGCCCCCGGGCCCGCGAGCGCGACGGGGTTCGCCTCGTCCCACCAGCCCACGAGTTCGGCATCTTCAAGCGATTCCTCCTGGAAGAATTTCCAGAGCGAATACGGAGTCCACCTCTGCCAGCCGCCACGGCAGGTCATTCCGAACACCATGCCGCGATACTGGTTGAAACCATGGAGCATTTCGCTCATGAGGCCATACGGAATGCCGCTCATTTCCACGAGCCAATACTCGGGCGGCTTCTGGGCGGAGAAGCCTTCCCCGTGCCAGAGGCGATCATAATAGGGATAGAGTTCCATGAAGACGATCGACGAATTGCCGCCGCCGGCAAGCCCGCTGCGGTGGTTCCACGAGTGCATGTCGATGCGGCGGCCCGTGTTGCCGTCGGCATCGAGAATGCGGCGCGCGCGCATCATCGCCTCGCGGTTGAGGGCCGTGTCGTCGATATAGAGGCCGTCGATCTTGAACTCGCGCACGAGGTAGTCGAGCCCGCCGAGATAGAAGTTGTTCCAGCGCGTATCGGGCGTGGTGATGACCGCAAGGTCGAGCCGGTTGGGATAGGCGGAGAAGCGCACGTTCTCACGCCAGGCGGGGATGATGTCCGTGCCCACGTGCTGCGCGAGCCAGGGGTGGGGCCCATTCCGGTTCGTCACCGGCCACCCCTTCACGGCGGGATTGCGCGGCATGAAGATTTCGCCGTCGAGCGACTTCAGGGCGAAGAACTCGGGCAGGTTCTGCGTGAGCTCGCGCGTTGTATAGTACACCTTGCCGCGCAGCCCGAGCGCATGCATCTCCTTCAACGCCTCTTTGAGGTGCGGGCCGCCGTCGTCGTTGTAGGGATAGTTGATGTAGGGGTTCCAAATCGTATTGTGGTGGAGATTGATCACCGTCGCGCCCGCGTCCTTGCGCACGTTGAAGTCGTTCTTCGTGCCGTGCTGGCTGTAATGGAAGTAGCGGTCGGCAAGATGCATCTTCAGATTGGCCGGCTTGAACGGCGTGAGGTAGAGGTCGAAGGCATAGCGCGCGGGCGCGCCCGCCGTCACAACGAGCGGGCCGCCATGGGCGCGCAGGGTCGCCGCGTCGGCGGTCTTCTCAAGAACGATGCCCCCCCCGGCCGCCGCCCAGGTTTCGGGCATGTTGAGCTTCTTCCACGCGTAGTAGGCATTGATGAGCGGGCGCGAGAAGTTCGCCCCTTTGAAACGGAACATCATGCCGCCGTTTACATCGCCGACCCAGGTGGCGTCCTGATGGCGATTGGGATTCCACGTCCACTCATGCTTCGCCGGGAAGAACCCGCCCTCGCGGCCGAGGCCCATCTGGAAGCGGCCGCGCGCCGCCGGCATCGCCACAGTGAAGACCGGCGAAACGCTCACCGCCTCTTTCTTCGAGACGACGTTCATCTTGAACTCGGCAAAACCGTCGAATTCAAGGCGCCCTTCCACTTCGAGGCACGCCTCGCCCGCCTCGGTGGTCGCACGCCAGCTCACCGCACAGGGCGTGCGCTTGAGGAACGTGAAAGTGCTCTTCCCCGCAAGCGGCGTTTTACCATCGAGCCGGAAATCGAATGGACGCGAAAGGGCATCGGTTCCCTCGGCGAGAATCTTCGCATTGCTGCCATTGAAACGGGTAAAATAATGCGTCGGCAGGCCGTTCTCGCCGAGCACGAGATCGCGCCCGAGAATCGAGAGCGTACGCGTGGCCTCGTTCACCGCAACGGGCGTAAAGGGACGCGTCGGCTCCGTTTCCGAAGTTCCCACCGTCGAATTGAGCCACTGGAGGCGCGCCAGGCGCCACGCATCGTGGATGCCGCCGTCTTTCAACACTTCGCCCGAAACGGCGAGTTCGTAGGGGAGGCGCGCCGCCTCGCCCGTGGCCGCATCCTTCACCTCCACGACCCCCGTGAGCGTTTTGCCCGCCGCATCGCATGGCACGTTCACGCCCACCCAAATCGGTTTCACGCCGTTCGCCTTCACCGCGCACCGCGCCGGCGTCACGGCATCGGCCGCCGGCGAGGCGGCCCACACGAGCGCGCGCGCCTTCTCGCTTGCCACGCACACCTGGAACACATAATACTCGCCCGGCTGGGCCTTCCCCCGGAACACGCGCGCGGGGCCGCCCTCTGCAAACCAATGCGCCGGAACGATGCCATTGCGCACCGCGAGGCGACGCTCTTCGCCAAAGAGATGGAACGGCGCCGGATTCGCCTTCTTCCACGAAGCGAACGTTTCTGCCGCCACAGGCGTCTCCATCAGCTTCAACACCGCCTCTTCCGCAGCCGCACCCACGTTCGTTCCCGCAACTTGCCCGGGAATCACATAGGCCACCGTCTCGGCCGCGCCCGCAGCAACAGCGCTCATAAGCGCACATCCAACAATTCCGCTCAATAGTTTTTTCATGGCAATCCTTTTGCAGTTTCCAACGGACCATGCCTTCGCCGCTTTCGGCTTTCATCTCCGAAAAGCGACCTCACAATCCGACGCTCGAAAACTATTGTATCAAATCAAACCGCCCTCGGCAACACCCAGAACCCGAAGTTTGCCGATTTTCCACAAGCCGCGCCAACCTCCCCCCCCAAAAAAAACCACGAAGCCGAACCACTAGGATGGTTCGGCTTTCGCACAAGGTTAGAAAGAAACTTTCTAGAAATCGGGTTGTGGGAGATTCACTCCCGCAGACACCTTATGATATGCACCCTTCGCGGGGCAATGACAGACTTTTTGAAAAAAATCGTCATTATTTTCGGTCAGCCCCGTCAGTGCCGCCACCTCTCGTGAAAACAAAAGTCAGGAAAAAATCGCCGGTACAACTTTAAGAAAGCCCCTTCCCATCATGTCATCACATGGGGACAGGCCCCGTATCAGGAATGAAGATTTCGGTTCTGAACCGTTCCGCGCCGAAATCTTCACTTTATCAGGTGGCAGCCGGATTTCTTCTGTTTGGTGAGATTATGGTGCGGACGAAATCCTGTCGCGGCGTAGGGGGGGAGGGAGGGAGGACATGAGGACTGTCCCCGTTGAGGGAGTTCGTGGGGACTGTCCCTGTAAGGAGTACGTGGGGACTGTCCCTTTGAAAAACATTAAATTAAAAAGATACGATCATATTCGGCAGGTAATTTGTCAGTTTGTCAGTAGGGACAGTCTGTTAGTTTAACAGTTACGTTATAACCCGTTGATCATTTACCGAAAAAAAGTTGGCGGCATTCGGGTCAGATCCGTTAGCGTTACACGCGTTCCCTAAAAACCATGAAGCCGAACCACTAGGATGGTTCGGCTTCTGCACAAGGTTGGAAAGAAACTTTCTAGAAATTGGGTTGTGGGAGATTCACTCCCGCAGACACCTTATGATATGCACCCTTCGTAGGACGATGACAGACTTTTTGAAAAAATCGTCATTATTTTTCCGCTAACATGCCAACGCATACCCCTGCCTTAACCTGAAGGCTCCTACCGTTTTACCAATACCTCGCAAAACATGCTGTAGAAATAAGATAAATAACAATTTTGCATCTTACCGTTTCCACGCAAGAAAAAACGGATTTGGTATTACCGCGTTGCCGGGGATGGCCCCCGAAATGGTAGGGCGCTCTCACCGAGCGCGCCGCAAAGCCAGACGAATGAATTGGCGTTCAGGTAAAACCGGGCAGTCCATTTGAATGGTCACCGACCAGGCATTGCGACGTGCGCGGTGCGGCGAACCCTACCGCCGCAGGAACATCATCCCCAACGCTGCGACAATACCAAGGATTTCCCCCTTAATCATCATCGTCTTCGTCATCGTCATCCTTCGGCGTACCGGCGTAGTCTGTTTCATCGTCTTCGCCGTCAGGATTTTCCGCGAACCATTCATCCATTAGCCGATTCGCATCTTCAAGCTTGATGGGATCTTCGCTATCGATCACTTCCGGCAGCGTCTCTTCAAGAATCTTCTGCTTTGCGGCGCTCGTTCCAGTAACCAGGACGACCTTCATCGTATCGATCTGCACGGAATTGCGCATATCCATATCGATGATATCGAAAAGCGATTCAAGCGCGTCCGCGTCATTGATGCAGCGCGCGAAGCTCTTGATCATCTCGCTCTTTTCGCGATCGCTCAACGCATCGTCGTCTACCGATTCGATAATCGCGTCCATCGCATCCTCGCGTACATCCGCATCGCCCGATTCGAGATAGCCAGCAAGCTCGCTCGCGCCATCCGCCCCGAGCTCGGAAAGCGCTTCGATCGCCGCTTCGTGGAGAATCGAAGGGATCCCGTCCGGCCACTCCTCCGAACTCTGCATGCGATGGACCAAGGCGAGCAGTTTCTTCCGATCAAGCGGATCGATGACATCACGCAATTCCTGAAGGAGCTTCTTGTACGCATCCGTCAGGTTCGCCTCTTCATCCTTCGGCAATTCAACCCTGAACGCCTTTTCCTCGTTCTTGTTACCGACCTTCACCAGCAACTCATGCTCACGCGTTGGCGGACGGCGATTCACCTTCGGCGGTTTCTTCCCCCCCTGCGTGACCTTCGCCGGCTTGTTCGGCTTTTCAACGTCTTCCACGGAAGGACCGGTGAAATAGACGAGCGCCGCCACTCCGCAGAGAAGGGCGCCGAAGCCGATTGAAAATAAAATTCTCCTTTTCATCATATATGAATATATGCAAGCCGGATTTAAAAATGACAAAAAAAGTATAAAGACCTTGCCGCAATGCGTCAGCGAAGCCCCCTGAAACACACTCTAATTCAAATTAGAACGACTCTTTTGCTATAAACCCCTCAAAATTCTTCCCAGCGGGCACGATTAGCCAGGCGCGGAAAATTCCATCAGGATCCAGAAAGAGGCTCATCGAGGCGCTCACCTTGGTGCCGTCGTCGAGTTTGCCGCTCCAGGTGGCCTTCCCCGAGGCCGCCACTTTCACTTTTACGCTCGCAAGGCCCTTCACCGCCTGGGCCGTGGACGGAAACGCCGCCGTAAAGAGCTTATCCTTCCAGCAATTCCGCCGCAGGGCAAGGCTCACGCCCTCCCCTTCGCCCGTCGCCGATGCCGAAAGGAGGAAATCCTTCTCGTCCGTCACCCACCCGGGCGCAACGACAAACGCCACGTCGCGCGTCAGCTTTCCGCTCTTCGCGACGGCCGCGAGGCGGAACCGGCGCTGCGTCTCCTCGGCCGCATCCTCAAGGGCCGTGTAGCCCGTTGCCGTGATCGTCCAATTCGTACCGTACAACATGTACTTCCCCGAAATCTTCCCCGCCGCCGTTACGGTGAGGCTCGCCGCGCCCACGCCGTTCGTCGCCGCGCCCGCCGCCGCAATCTCGGCCGCGAAACCTTCGAACGAGCCCTGCGCCCACGCGGGGAGTGCCACCACCTCGATTGCGAAGGCGAATTTCCCCGCCCACTTGTACTTGTTCGATGCCGAGAGCTGCACGGCGGAGGGCACCACCGCACCGTTCTTCACCTTCGATGCCGCCGTGGGTACGCCCTCGATCGTGTAGGCGTAGTTGGTCACCGCATTCTTCTCGTTCTTGAGCGGCGTCTTCACAAGCTTAAGCCCCGCCGGCAAGTTCTTCGCCGCAAGCGTGGTGGGCGTGCCGTCAAGGCCCTCGATTACGAGCGTAAAGCGTTGCGCCACGCCTGCCGTCAGCTTGATCGACGCGGCATTTTCCACCGCCGCCGGCGCGCCGGGCTGCGTTTCCCACGTGACGGCAATCGGCATCTCGGGGAAATCGGCCACCACAAACGTCGCCGAGGCCGTGTGCGGCACGTTCTTCCCCGTCGCCGCGTCCTTCACCGTCTTCTTGAACGCGACCGTGTTCGTGCCCGGCTTCGTGGGGATACCGAAGATGCGCCCCGTTTTCGAATCGAACTTGAGCCCGGCCGGGAAACCGCTCGCCGCCCAGCCTTCCGTGCGCGGCATAGTGAAATCGACCGCTACGCCCGGCACATACGGGCCGTACGAATCGACAAGGCCATCCGGCAGCGCCGCGCTTTTCGTGAGGAGCGGATCGACGAAATTCTGCACCTTCAGCTGTACGGCGCTCGTGAACACCTGGCCCGCGCTCTTTGCCGTGACCGCGACCTCGTAGAGGCCCGGTTGCGTGGGCGTTCCCACGATCGAACCTGTTTTTGCATCGAACTTGAGACCCGCCGGCAGGTTCTTCACCGCAACCGCGGGGAGCGCAAGCGCATCGACCGCAAGCGCCAAGGCCGCCATCGCCTGCCCCGCCACATACCCTTCGGCGGGCGGCACGCACGCCACCGCCATCGGCGCCACCGCCGCTTCGTCTTTCGTCACGAAGCGCGCGTAGAGGACGGCGTTCTCTCCGCCCACGACGTAGGTGAACGGCGTCGCACGGTAGTCCGCCTCGCCTGCGAGCGGCGCGGAATAGGCGCCCGTTTCTTCATCCCACGCGCCATACCAACCGGCGAACACATAGCCCGCGAGCGGTTTGGCCGTGAGCTTCACGCGCGTGCCGGCGGCATACGCGCCGCCGCCCGTCACCGTGCCGCCGCCAGAAGGGACGTCGAGCGCCAGCTGCTGTTTGTGAACGCGATAATTCGCCGCGATGGCAAACGTCTGCTCGAGCGTCCAGGTGTTGTCGCGGTATTCCGTTCCCACCGCGACACCCGTCTCGTTCGTAACGAGCGCGCCGCCCCGCTCCTCCGTCCAGGCGAACGTGTGGCGCGGCGATGAGAAATAGGGCGCTTCGATCGCCTCGTCGTCGTCATAGCCGTCCCAATTATAGCCCATGATCGTAAAGAAGCGCCGAGGTCCCCACCCGATATCGGCCGTGAAGTAGTAGGCCGACGAGCAATTGAACAGCTGCGGGCCCACATCGATGTAAAGCGGATTCACCTGCCTCCGGTCGGCATGGCCGGCGCCGAGGTTATGCCCCACTTCATGCGTCATCGTGTGGCTCACGGCCACATCGCGAATCGAGCAGACGTTGTAGGTGTAGTCGCAGAAGAGGTCCGGCACTTCAAGCATGTCAGGATCAAGCGCAAAGCCAAGGCCGATCATGCCCACGTTCGAGAGCGCGCCATTATCCACGAGGAACGAAACGACATCGGCCGCCGTCGCCTCGCGCGCCGCACGAAGCGCCTTCCAGGGCGCGCCGGCACTCTCCGTCATCTGGTTGAGGATGAGATCGTAGTCGATCATCGTTTCGCCATCGTAGGTGGACATGAACGAACCCGCCTGTACATCCACCGCCACTTCCACCGTGCCCACCAGCCGGAACCGGAAGAAGGCGTCGAGCCCCGTATTCGCAAGGGCGGCATTCATCTTCTCCACGTTCGATGCGGCAAACACCTCAAGGTCGCCTTCCGCCGATTCGTTCCGCACCCAACGGGCGCCCGACTCGTCGAACGCCACGAGAATATCGACGACATTCGTTTCCGTCTCTCCGCGCGCGAGCCACGCGGCCTTCGGCCGCGTGAACCAACTTTCCGGCGCCGTCGCATACGCCGCCTTCCGCTTCAGCTGGGCCGCACCCGCCAGACGCGCCGTCAACGCCTTTTTCACACACCGATGCGGCACACGCGGCGCGGCGAGTTCCCGCACGCGCAGCCCCTCCCGATTACGAACAAACGAAAAGACATTGCCCGTTGAGAAATCCTGCACGCATGCCGTGAAACCTTCCGCCGTCGCCACCACGACGGCGCTCTTCACCGCGCCCGCGCCTTCCACGG
Source organism: Kiritimatiellia bacterium (assembly GCA_045617985.1). Classification (GTDB taxonomy): domain Bacteria; phylum Verrucomicrobiota; class Kiritimatiellia; order RFP12; family UBA1067; genus RUG572. The sequence continues at coordinate 50,948 of JAZLJP010000145.1, read as the reverse complement.
TCGCCGAGAACGTGGCGTGCCCCGTTGCGGAGGCCCGCCGCGCCCCAAGCTGCAGCACGCACGCCCGCGCTTCGAACGTGGGCAACACGATGCGCGCACCCGAGACAAGCCGCGCCGCCGGACACGCCGCCGCCGATACGAACCGCTCGCGCAGAACGTCCCCTCGGCCAACGAGCGCGACGACCCCCATCGCCACGGCAACAATCAATCCCTTCATCTGCATGCGCGCGCCTCCTTGTGCCCTTGAAACCACTTGTCTTTTTCACCGGCCTCCGGCGGAGAGCGTACCCGCCGCCGTGGGTTTAATCGCTTTCCATTCCTTAAATTTGAACGAGTAGGTACCCGCCGGCATGTCGTCGTTCACCTCGAGACGCGTCGCGTGCTGATGCGGGACGGGCTTCCCATCCGGATAATACCACGTCAAACGCATGCCCGTGCGCTTCGGCTTCACGCGCAACGTCACTTTCGCGCCGGGTTCCAAGAGGCCCGACGCGGGCTCCATCCACGCCTTCGCATCCGGCGAAGCCTGAATCTTGACGAAGCGCGTACCGGTACCGAGCAGTTCTTCGAAGGTGGGGCGCGCCCCCCGGCTCTTCAAATAGTCCTTCAATAGCCGATCAAGCACGTTCACGAGTTCCCCCGTGAGCGATTCGTGACGCTTCCCGGGCATCAATCCGCGCCGCCCCGTAAAAACGGCCTCGACGTTGTCATTCGAATTCGCCTGCGGCCAGTAGACGGCCATCATCGGATAGACGAGCTTGGTCGTGTGAGGGATGGCGCGCATGAAGTCGAGCTGCATCTGTTTCACCTCAACGCCGGCATTCGTTTCGCTGAGGTGCGCCTCGGCAAGGAAGATTCCCGTACCCTTGAGCCACCGCTTGAACGCCGGCCCCTTCAAAACGCTGTCGAGCCGCTGGCAGTAATGGCAGTTCTTTTCCCCCATCACCATGATGAGCGGCTGATGGTGTTCCCGCGCCGAGGCGAGGGCGCTCGGGAAATTCGTCGTCCATTGCTCAGGGGAAACGTCCCCCTTCGCCGTCGTCATCACCGCCTGAACATCCTTGGCGGCCGCGCGTTCGAACTTGCCCCGCAACTTGCCCCGCGGAGAGTTCACCCCCACCGTGAAAATCCAGCCGAAGACGGCGAGAACAAGCACGACGAGCACACCCAAAAGGAACGGTACGCCCCGAAAGAGCCACCGATTCGGCCGCAGCGAGAGCCATACGGCCGGCACGAGGAGAACGAGGTCGCGCCGGAGCGCCGCACCGAGACTTCCCTCGTCAGCCCCGCCATCGCCAAAACAGCCGCACGAAATCTTGAGGTCGCGGATAATCCCCTGCGTAAGCCCCACGAAGAACATTCCGAGGAGGCCGAGAATGAGAAGCGCCGCCTCGCGCGGCCAACGCGTGGCGACGAGCGCAAGCCCCGCAAGCGTTTCCACCATCGGGAGGATGAGCGCGAAGAGACCTACGCAGAAATCGGGCAGCATCCGATACGCCGCCACCTGCGTCGCGAAGAAGGCCGGATCCTGAATCTTCTCCCAACCCGCATAGATGAAGATGCCGCCGAGAACGAGACGGAAGACGTCATCCACCACCGCAAAAACGAGCTTCGCCCTCTCCGTCATTCCTGCACTCCCTTCTCGCCCGCCGCGCTGCCCGCCGGCGCAACCGCGCCAAACCACGGCACGCGCTGCTCTTCATAGACGCGCAGGTTGTTCAACGCGCCCAAGACGATCGCCCCGAGAACGATTGCCGCAAGCACCCACCAGTTCCATCCGTCACGGAAGGAGAACGCCTCTTTCATCATCATCGCTTAATCCTCAATCCTCTTCGCCGTGAAGGTTGAACGGCGCGGAGAAGGTCCAGGCGCGCGTCATGGTGCGGCCCGTCGCTTCATCGGTTTCGGAAAGTTTTACGGGAAGCGTCATGAAGCCCGCCCCCGCCTCGCTCGCCGCAAGCGGCGAGGCCACATCGCGCGCGAGGACGAGAACGCCGAAGAACTTCACGCCCGAAAGCTGCTTTTGCGCCGTTCCCGTTTCGTTCTCGCACCAGAAGCCGCATGTGCCGGAGTAAAGGCCCGTTGCACGGGCGAATTTCACCGCCACGTTGCAGATGTTCTCGCTCTTCTCAAGATCGACAAGCGCGCCATTCTTCACCTGCACCTTCTTCGCGTAGGCGATCTTGTCGCCCTGGAGATCGAGCGCGAACCCGTTCGGCTCGGCCGCCGTCGAAAATCCGAAACCGGCGGGAAGCACCTCGGCGGGGAACGACAGGATACCGGCCGTATTCACCGAAAGCGTCGTACCCAGATAGTAGGTTTGGAGATTGAACACCGTATCGTACCAGCCGCCGCACGGAGAGAGCGCGAGCGACCAGCCCGCGTCGCCCGCATACGTGAGCGCGGCCTTGTCGTTGTTCCACACGAGCGTCTCACGCGCATCGGCCACCACCTCGTAGGCCGCACCGTTCGGCAGATTCGCCGCCGACGCAGCCGACAACTTCAAGAGCCCGCCGAAACAGGTGGGGGCCTTCGCGAAATAGAGCGGCAGAACAAGCGAGTAGCCATTCGCCGAAGCGGCATCCTGCACGAGTGCCGCCGCCGGAACGGAAAGCGAGGGCTTCGTGGTGCCATCGGCAAGCATGCCTGCCACCTTCACCTTGCCCTTGTTGTCGATCGTGAGCGTGAGATAGCCGTTGCCCGCCGGCACGCCCTCGCCCACATGAGAGGGATTTGCGAGCGCCACCGTGTAGTAGCCCGTAAAATTCGTCACCGCCGCGAGGTAGTCCTGGATCTTCGCGTTCTGACGGTAGATGTTGCCCGCGTAGGCGATGTTCGGCTGAACACCCTTCCCATTCGCATCCGGCACGTTCATCGCGAGCGTGACCGCGCCGCCGGATTTAAGCCAATCGACGCCGTTCGTCGTGGAGCCTTCCGCCACCGTCACCGCGAGCGTATTCGTGTAGGCGACGTTGTTCACCTTCTGAACGAGCGAGAATGTTTTCGTACAGGTGGCGCCGTTCTCTTCATCCCAGCCCTTCGCGCTGAACGAATAGGTTTTCCCGGCGAGCGCCACCTTCGCGGAAAGCGCGGCCGGCTTCGCCGTGGAGGCCGTGAACGTGACGGACGCGAGCGCGGGGAGCCCGTTCGTGAGCGCACCCTCGGCCGCCCGGATGACGCCGTAGAACGTGCCCGATGAGAGCGGCACCTTTTCCGTTGTCACCGTCGCGAGCTTCGGCGCCTTCGCGGCATAGGTGGTCGCAACCGTCGTCCCGGCGCGCGAGACTTCCGTAAGCGTGACCGTGCAGGTGTCGCCGCCGAGGAACGCCGCTTCGTATTCGTTCGCGCCGCGCTCCGCCGCCGGAAGCGGCTCGAGCTTCACCGTGAAGGTCTTGTTGCCGTCATATTCGGCCACGAGGTCGGGAAGAATCTTCACCGTGATCGTCTTCGCCTTGTTATCGCCGTTCGGCCATTCGAGGATGCCGCTCTGCCCCACGTAGTCAACGCCCGCACGCGCCGTGCCGTCCACCGTCGCAAACTTCACGCGCACCACGCCGTCCTTCGCCGTGCGGTTCACCGCAAGCGCCACCGAAACGGCGTTCTCCTTCGCGCTCACTGCGGCTTTCGCGAACTTGATCGCGCCCACGTTTGCGAAGAAACCCGCAAGCGTATAGGCGCCGCCCGTCTTTTCGGCCGTCGCATGCTTCACCGTGAGGATGTATTTCGCCTTCGTCTTCGGGAGAACGAGCTCGCGGACGCTCGTCACGTTTTCCGCCATCACGCCAAGCTCGGCGTTCGTAATCGAGAAGACGGCATCGCCCGTCACGTCCCGAAGGGCGAGATCGTAGTAGTAGCCGTCGGTGCCCGCAAACGAAAAGTTGTCCGCCTCGTCGGTCGGCCAGAGCGTACGCGCAAACGTCGTTTCCACATTCTTGAGCGTCCAGGCCGTGGCCGTAGCGGGCGCATCGTCCTTCGGGTCGAAGGTATCGGAATAGTAGACATCCACAACCGTGGGCGTGGCGCCGGCCGCCACCGTCACGGTTTGCGGCGCAGGCGTTGAAAAACCCGCGACGGCGCCGAACTTCACCGTGGTCGTACCGCTTGCGAGAACCGAACTTCCGCCCGGATATTTCACCGTTTCGCTTCCAAGCGAGAACGTGCCTGCGGTCGTACCATGGGTGTTCACCGTGAGAATCCCGAGCGCGGCCCCCTCCGGCGAAGAAGCCGATGCGTGGAGCTTGTAGGGCGGGAAGTCGAGCCCCTCGCCCTCCGCCACCTTGAGGCGCACATAGTAGGTGGCGTTCGCCGTCGCCGCGAAGGAGAGCGGCATGGCCGCACCCGCATTCACATCGCCCACCACCGTAACGGCGCGCTCGGAGGTGCCGCTCAGGGTAAAGACTTCGGCTTGGAGTGAATTGAAGGCGGCTTCGGGATTTTCCATCGACACGCCAAGCGTATAGACAAGCCCCTTCCGGCCGGCGATCTGAAAGACGTCCGCCCAGTCCGTACGCCCCAACTGGTGCCATCCGTGACCCGCCGTGTCACTCTCGCGCGGCGGAATCCCCTCCGCCGAAGGAACGGGCGCAAGCGGCGTTGCGCCAGAAGGCGTATCATCCGCCGCATCCCATGCGTCGGGCGTACCCTTCATCGCCACCACGCGCCGCACCTGCACGCGCGCCGCCGTATGGGCCGGTTCGTCGTTGATCAAATCTTCCAGGTTTTGGCACACGCCAACAAAGTAGAAGCCATCCGCCGCCGCCGTCACGCCCGCGCGCACATTGAGGCTCGTGCCATCGCCCGCATTCTCCACAAGCACGTTCCCCTTGGCGTCGTAGAGCCGAAGGAGAAGATTCGTCGCGGCCCCGGTCGTCTCCACGGTATAGCGCTCGCCCTTCGCGACGGGGAAACGAAAGAGCGCTTCGTCGATGACGTTGTCGTAGATCCCGTTCGCGAAATGCTCTGGCGTATTCTCCCACCCGGCCGTGAACGCCGCAGGGGGCGCATCGACTTCCAAATCCTGCGCCGTGTGGTTCGCCACCGTTTCCGCGGCAAAGAGTCGCGAGGAGAACGAGAACGGCGCGCCGGAGGCGGCGTCTTCATCCGTATTCGGATCGTCGCCGTTCACGACGATCGTAAAGTAGCCCGTCTCATCCGGCACCACATAGATCCCGGCGTTCGCGCCGTCCTCTTCATAGGCGGGATCGTCGATGACGGAACAGGTGGGGGGGTCCTTCGTTTCATCCGCCGGGTCCTCGCCGTCCACGGAAATTTCCAAGACGTTGTTCGTCGTGCCGCCCGCCGTGGCGAACCAATACATCCGCCCCGCCTGCAGGCGCGCACGCATGTAGTATTCGTTGTTCGTCTGGAGCGAGCGCTTCACCGTCGAGCCGGTCGTCGTGGGCGTGAGGACGAGCGGATTATCCTCGCGGCCCTGGGGAATGTTCACGCCGAGAACGAAATTCACCGTGAGCCGATCGCCCACTTCGCCGTTCACCTCGAAATAGTAGGTCCATTCCTTCGGATCGCTTTCCTCGGGGTTTTCATCATCGATGTACCAATCGTCGGCATAGAGGATAAGGCGCTGGTCGAGGCCGGGCTCTTCCACTTCTTCGAAGTCGGCCGAGGGGCCGTCGGCATCGCTCTCGTCGCTCGGATCGGCCGCATAGGCCATTACCGTGAGGTTGTCGTTCGTGCCCACGCCTTCGGTCCACACGGTGTAGGCCTTCCCGCGTTCGAGTTTCGCCTTGAAGAAGTAGACGCCCTGATTCGCGTCGTAGGATTCATCGTCAGGGTCGTACGCAGGGACGAGCGTCACCGTGCGAACCGCCCCCGAGGCGGACATCTTCACCGTATCGGCATGTTCCTCGCAGTTGGCCGGCGCCGCCGAGGCGGCAAACCCCCAAACGAGAATCCCCACGGCCAAACTGACGATCTTCTTCATCGGTCCATCTCTCCTTTAGGGCTGTACGCCCCAGTCATCCGCCCACCAGTTGACATCGCCCAAATCGACGCCGAGCACGTTGAACGGCGCCGAGAAGGTCCATTTGCGCGACTTCGCCCCCTCCGTGAGCGTCACCGCCTGGGTGAAGAAGCCGGGCGCCACCACCTCCTCGCCGAGGGGCGAGGCGGCATCGCGCACGAGAAGCGCGGCGCCGAAGAACTTGAGGCCCTTCACCTGCTTCTGCACGGAGGCGTCGCCATTCTCGGTCCAGAGGCCGAACGTACCGGTCACAAGGCCCGTCGCACGCGCGAACTTGAGCTGCACGCCGGCGGGGTTCACGCTCGCGGCGTAGTCGACGAGTTTCCCGTTTTTCGCAAGGACCTGTTTCGGCGCCGTGAGCGCGTTGCCGCTCAAATCGAGCGCGTCGCCCTTCGGGCCGATGCCCGAAACAGGCGTGAAGCCCACCGCGAACATCTCCGGCGGGAAATCCTCCACTGCGGGCGCTCCCACTTCAAAGGCGCGCGTCAAGTAGTAGCGCTGCAGGTTCACCACCTTATCGTACCAGCCGCCGCACGGAGCAAGCGTCAGGCGATAGCCGGCGTCGTTCGCGTAGGTGAGCGCGGCGTTGTCGTTGTTCCACTGGAGGAGGGCGCTCGAATCCACCACCACGGCGCCATCGAGCGCGCGCGCGAAGAGGCGGAGCGTGCCGCCGAAACAGTACGGCGACTTCGCCATGAAGAGCGGCACGTAAAGGGCATAGCCGTTCGCGGAGGATGCGTCCTTCACGAGCGGGCAAGCCGCCACCGAAAGCGAAACCTTCGTCGAACCATCCGCGAGCATGCCCGCCACCTTCGCCGTTCCCTTGTTATCGAGCGTGAGCGTGAGATACCCGTGGCCCGCCGGCACGCCGTCGCCCACCGCCGCGGGCGAGGCCAGCGCCACCGTGTAGTAGCCCGCGAAGTTGGTGACGGCCGTCAGGTAATTCTGGATCTTCGCGTTGTTGCGCCCGAGCGTGCCCGCGTAGCGGATGTTCGCCTGTACGCCCTTCCCCTTCGCATCCGGCACGTTCATCACGAGCTCCGCCGTGACAAGCGCCTGCGCCCAGTCGGCCTCGGCATCCGTCGCGCCCTGCGCGAGGCGCAAGGTGAGCGTGTTCGTGTAGGCGACGTTGTTCACCTTCTGAACCTGCGTAAGCGTTTGCACGGCCCATGTCGCATCGCTCGCCGCCGCATCCCAGCCCGTGCCGGTGAACGTGTAGGTTTTCCCCGCAAGCGCCACCTTCGCAGAAAGCTTCGCGGGCTCGACCGCGCCCACGGTGAGCGTCACCGACGCAAGCGCGGGAAGTCCGTTCGTGAGCGCCGCATCCGTTTCGGCCAAGACGCCGAAGAACGATCCCGAAACGAGCGGCGCCACCTCCGTCTTCGTGGTCGCAAGCTTCGGCTGCACCTTCGCATACGCATCGGCCGCCGTCACGCCCGGCTTCGCCGTTTCCTTGAGGGTGATCGTGCAGGTCGTGCCGCCCACCACCTGCCCGGGATATTCCCCGGCCGTACGCTCGCCTTCCGTGAGCTCCTTCAGCTCCACGGCGAATGTCTTATCGCCTTCATAGACGGGTACGAGATCGGGAATGAGTTTCACCGTAATCGTCTTCGCCTTGTTATCGCCATTCGCCCATTCGAGGATGCCCGTCTGCGGCACGTAGTCTTCGCCCGGCTTCGCCGTACCCGCCACCGTGCCGTACTTCACGCGCACGGCGCCGTCTTTCGCCGTGCGGTTCACCGTGACGACCACGCTCGGCGCATCTTCCTTCACGTTGAGCGCGCTCTTCGCGAGCTTGAGCGTTCCCACGTTCGCAACGAGCCCGGCGAGCAGATAGGAGCCGTCCACCGGCGTCGCGCCGCCGTGCGTCACCGTAACGTAGTATTTCGCCTTCGACGTGGGCAGAAGCAGGTGCTGAACGCCGGGCACGTTCTTCACGAGCGTGCCGAACTCGGCATTCGTCACCGAAAGAACCGCGTCGCCCGTCACGTTGCGCAGCGCGAAATCGAAGTACTGGCCGTCCTTTCCGGCGATGACGAAGTTATCCTCCTTATCGACCTTCCAGAACGTCCGCTCGAACGTGGCTTCCACATTCTTGAATGCGAGCGCCGTCGCGCCCTTCGCCGTGTCGTCCTTCGGATCGAAGGTATCGGAGTAGTAGCGCTCAAGCACCTTCGGCGTCTTGCCCGAGGGTACGACCACCGTTTCCGCGGCAGGCGCGGAAAAGCCCTTCACGGCCGCATACTTCACCGTGTGCGTGCCGCTCACGAGCACCGAAACGCCGCCTGGATACTTCACGGTTTCCTTGTCGAGCGAGAAGCCGCCGCTCGCCGTGCCGTAGGTATTCACCTTGAGGATGCCCAGCGCCTCGCCGGTCGCCGCATGGGCGATGGCGTGCACCTTGTACTTCGGCGAATCAAGGCCCCGGCCGCCCTGCACGTGAATCCTCACGTAGTAGGTGCCGTTTGCCGTGGCCGTGAACGTGAACGGCACCGGCGAGACCGCATTGATATCGCCGCCATCGATCGGGTAGGCCTTCTCCCTCGTGCCGCTCATCGTAAAGACGTCCGCCCGCAGATAGTTGAAGGCGTTCGCGGGATCGGCGTAGGAGACGCGCAGCGAATAGGTGAGGCCCTTGCGGCCGCCGATCATGAAGACGTCGTCCCAGTCGGTCTTTCCGAGTTCGTGATAGGCGCTCCCCGCCGTATCGACCTCTTCGGGCCTGTCGCCCGCGTGGCCCGGCACGGGCACAAGCCCCGTCGCCCCGGCGGGCGTATCGTCGAGCGGATCGAACGCATCCGGCACGCCCTCCTGCGTGCTCGCATCGGTGACGCGCACCGTCGCGGTCGTGTAGGCGGGTTCTTCCGTGAAGTCGTCCGAAATGTTCTGGCACACGCCGATGTAGTAGACGGCGTTCGCATCGGCCGCAAAGGCCGCACGCGAGTTGAGCGTTTGCCCGTCGCCCACGTTCCAGTTGAGGATCGTCCCCTTCTGGTCGTAGATGGCGAGGAACATGTTCGTTTGCGCGTTCAGCGTTTCCACGAGATAGCGCTTCCCCTTTTCAGCCGTGAAGCGGAAAAGGGCGTCGTCCACCACCTTGTCGTAATACCCCGCCGCGAAGCTCGCCGCCGAATTCATGTGGCCGGCCACGTAGTCGCTCGTGAAGTTGTTCGCGGCGTTGAGTTCCTTCGAGGCGTGGTCCGCCGGCTTCTTCTGGTTGTAGGTGCGATAGGAGAGCGAGAAGGCCGCGCCGTCGGCATCGTCGCCGTCCGCCGAAACGATCACGTTGTAGTAGCCCGAAACGTTCGGCACCACCCAGATGCCCGTATTGCTCGGGTCGGCGTCGTAGTTCGCATCGGGATAGATTTCAAAATCGCTCTGCGTTTCCTCTTCCGCATTGTCACTTTCCACTGCCGTTTCCGGCGTATCGATATCCACGCTCAAAAGGCTGTTCGTGGTGCCGCCGCCGGTCGCGAACCAGTAGAGGTAGCCTTCCTTGAAATTCACGCGGTAGTAGAACGTGGAATCGAGCTGAAGCGTGGCGGCGTGCTTCTTCACCCCCGTCGCGGACGGCGTAATCGCTACAGGATTCTCCTCGCGCCCGGCCGGGATGATCACGCCCTGCTGGAAGTGGATGTTCACCTCCTGGCCAACCTCGCCTTCGAGCTGGATGATGTAGGTCCAGCTCTTCGGATCGCTCTCGCTCTTATCCTCCGCGTCGTAATACCAATCGGTCGAATAGAGCACGAGGCGCGTATTGCCCTCGGGTTCCTCGATTTCCTCGAAGTCGGCGGAAGGGCCGTCCTCGTCGTCATCGTCGGAATCCCTCGCGTATGCGATCACGGATACGTCGTCGTTCGTTGAAAGCCCCGTCGTCCACACGGTGTAACCCATGCCGCGCTCAAGCTTCGCCTTGAAGTAATAGACGCCCCGCCCCGCGTCGCTCGTTCCGGAATCCACGTCATATTCAGGAACAAGCGTCACTGTGCGTTCCGCACTCTTGAACGAAACCTCGGCGGCGTGCTCCTCGCAGTTCGCAGAAGCCGCCCAGACGCCCCGCATGAGCCCAAGTGCCACCAGCACGGCGATTATCCCTCTCATCATCATCATCTCCTCTTCTCAAAAACAACAAAAGTCTTACATTGAATATATGCGCACACGGCGCGCGGGTGACAAGAAATGTGAAAACCGTGCAGCCCGTTCAACGGGTTGCACGGTTTCATCATCTTTCTCGTTTCCTTACTTGGCCGCGTTGTCGATGGCCACATTACCACCGCGCTTGAGCGAAAGCGACTTCCCGCCCACCGTCTCGCGCTTCGTGTAGTAATACGAACCCGCCGCGAACGGCTGGAACTCTTCCGGCGTATCGAAGCAGCCGCAGTCGATGCCGCCCCAGCCGAGGAGCACCACGCCCGCGTACTTGCAGGTCGTGCCGTCGGCATTGCGCACCGATCCCGTAATCACGCCCGTCGTATCCTTGAGCGTCATCGAGACCCTCTGCGGATTCGTGGCGGTGGTCGTATTGACGAGCGCCATCGACGCCATCTTCACGTTCACCTTGTTCACGGAGGCGCCGTCCACGAGGAAGTCGAGCGTGGAGACGTCGTATGCGTTTTTACAGCACGTGAGGAGGCTATCCTGCTTGTGGTAGAAGGCGCCATAGAGGTTGAAGCGCACCGCGTAGTCGGCAAGCGGCGCCGTCTTCTCGATGTGCTGCCACAGGGGCACCACTTCGTCCATCATGAAGACGCACTTGTGCTGCGCCTGCGCCACCTGATCGGCCGTCGCCGTGGCGGGCGGGCAGGCATTCGCCAGGATCTTCAAGGCACCGGCGAAGACATCCGTCTTCGATGCCTTGAAGAACGGCATGAAGCCCCATTCGCCGCCGTCGGTGAGAACGCTCTTCCCCGAAACCGCCGTCCCGTTCGGGAGCATGCCCGCCCAGGTGACGGTGCCCTTCTGGGCCGTCGTAGCCGAATCCATCTTCAACGTGAGGTAGCCCGTGCCGCGCGGAGCCACGCCTGCCGTCGCCTCTTCAACCTCAGCCGTGGGAAGGATCACCGTGTAGTAACCCTGGAACGCCGTCGCGGGCTTCGTCTTGCTCCACACCGTGCCGTTCGACGAGAAGGCGGCAATCAGCTCGCCGTTCTGGTAGAGGTTGCCCTCCACGCTCTCATCGCCATTCGCCTGCACTTCGATCGCGTAGCCGTACTTGCCCGTTGCACGCGCCGCAAGAGCGCCCGTTTCCGGGTCGAACGCGGTCCAGCTCTTCGACGTGAAGGAAACGCTGCCCGTCGCGCAGGTGTACTTCGCGCTCATCTTGCCCGTCGCCGGGATCGTGACCTTCATGACGCCCAGGAGCGCCTTGTTCTCGGGATCGATCACCATGAGATCCGTGAACGTGCGGCTCTTCACCGCCGCCACGGCAGGATTCAGCGCCGGCTCGCCTTCCGTCGCCACCGTCGCATCGGCAACCGTGAACGAAATGCGCTGCGCAAGGCCCGCCGCCGAACCCACCTTCACCTGGTAGACGACTTCATACGTGCCCGCCTTCGAAGGAATGCCCCACACGGCCATGCCCTGCGCCGCCGCATCGTATGTCACCTTGAGGCCCGCCGGGAGCGTGCCCGAAATCTTTGCGAACGTCGGCTTCTTCGCCGGGGCTTCGGCGAGCGCATACACGTTCGAGAACGCCACGTAGCGAACGAGCGTTTCCGCCTGATTCGGGTTCGCGAATTCCGCACCCGCCGCATCGACCGCCGTCACCGTGAGCTTCTTGTTCGCGCCGAGCGTCGCGCCGCCCTGCGGCGCCGTCAGGGTCACCGTGGCCGTCTCACCCTTGCGAAGGCCCGAGAGCGTGATCGGCAACGTGTCGAACTTGTGGTTCGCCCAGCTGGCCGTTCCGCTCGAAAGCGTTCCCTTCGTGGTCTTCACCGTGGCGGAAACCGCCCCGTCGGACGCCACCGTACGGCTCACATTGAACGTGAGCGCCTGGCCTTCCTTCACGAGCGCCGCGCCCGCTTCCACAAACCCGATCACACCCGGCGCCGCCTGGTCGACTTCCGTCACATCGAGCACAAAAGAATCCGTGCCGAGCGCCGCCACGCACTCCCCGCTCTTGGCGGCCTTCAAGACGATCGTACCATTGCCGTCGAAACGCGCACCGGCGTAGAGGAGCTTCACTTCCACCGTCTTGTCGGCCGCGTCGCCATCCGCCCACGTCACCGTAGTGGCCGCGAAATCCTCATAGCGCTTCTCGCCATCGGAATCGAGGAACGCCGTTGCCGTCTCATCGAGCGTCACGGCAAGCGCCGCTTCACCGGATGCACCGCCCACCCGCTTGAGCGTGATCTTCACCGTTCCCGCGTTTTCCTTCGCCGTCGCACGCGCAACCGCAAAGCCCACCGTGCCGGGCTTCCAATTCTGGAAGTTCACCGCGATCGACCCAGCCGCCACCGGAAGCTGCACATTCTCGCTCACGAGCGCCCGGAAATAGGGCTTCCCGAGGGTTTCGTCTTCCACGATCTTCCCGGCAACGCCCTCGACGCCATCCAGGCGATAGAGCTCGCCCTGCGTGATCTGCACCGTCACCGCCGTCGCTCCGGCCGGCAGCTCGTAGGTGCCCATCTTTTCCTGCGGCACCAAAACCACCGCGCTCACAAGCGTATAGGCCGTGAGCGTGTCGTTCGGATTCGACGTCGCGTGGTCGCCCTTGAACGTCGTCTCCGCATTGCCGCGCACGCGCAGATAGCTCGTTTCGCTCGTGATCGTACCGCCCACCGCCACGGTCTTCGACCCGCTCGCCGTCGCTACCACCGTCTCGGCGGTACCATTCACGCTCACGATTTCAAGAATCACATCCGCCGCCTTTTCGGAGGTGTAGGTGAATTCTTCGAAGCAGCCGTTCGCGCTCGCCGGAAGCTTGAAGACGTCCACGAGGTCGCAAAGCGAAATCGCGTTGCCCGTCACCGTGCCGCTCATCGGCACCTCGGCGCTCGTCGTCTGCCACGCCTGGTTCGCCTCTTCATTCGCGTCGGCGAGGAGCGTTTCAAGTTCCGCAAGGCGCAGCATGTTCGCTTCCGCGCCTTCGGCCTCGCGATTCCACACGAGGCGTCCCTTCGCCGTGCCGTCATGGTCGAAGAGGATGAACGTGCCCATGCCCGTGCGCCACGCCGCCGATTCGGGCCGGCGCCAGGTGGCGGTGACGAGTTCGATGTTGCGCGCGAAGACGGCCTCCGCCGCGGCGGGGTCGATCATCTTACGGGAGAGATAGCCGCTGCCGCTCGTCGCAGCCCCGCTCACCGTCGCCACGGTGTGGCGGAGGAGCGTAGGCCCCTCGGCCGGACCGTTCTGCTCGGCATTCTGCCGCGGGCAATCGACCTGCACGAAGATCACCTTCTTTTCAGCCGCCCAGGCCTTGAACGCCTCGGACGTGAGCCAGGTCTCGCCCTTCTTGCACCAGGGGCACCAGAGCGTGCCGTCCACAAAACCCACCATCACGGCTTCAGGATCGGTCGCCACCTTCGCCTTCGCGGCATCGAGATCCATCGTCCAATCGCCCCACGCAAGCTCGCCCGCCGTCTTCTCGCCGATCCAATACGGGTTCGACGGCGCATTCGGCTGCGCCGGCACGCAGGCAACGATCGTCGTTGAAATCGTGCCGTTCTCGTCGTCCTTCGCCTCCAGCTTGACGTTCGTATTGGCCGTATAGAAGGCCGTATTGAAGTTCTCGAGCTTCACCACCTTGTTCGTCTCGTTCTTCGCCCAACTCACCGAGATCGTCTTGGCGGTCTTTCCGCTCGGCGTCACAACGACTTTCTGCGTGGCCGCATCCGTCGTTTCACGTGTCATCTCGACATTCACGAACGTCGTCGCAGGTTCCGCCTGCAAGCACGCCGTCGCCACCGTGTTCGTGACCGTGAACACGCCGCCGTTGAACGCCGGTTTCGGCACGTAGGCGCCAAAGCCGCTCGAATTCATGATGTAGTCGATGCAGTTCTGACCGGCCTTGTTGAAATTCTTCTCGCGCGTACCGTCGGGATTCGTCCAATAGGCAATGCCCTGCTGCTTGTCGAGCGTATCGCCCACCACGGCGTAGTCCACCTTCGCGGTCTTGCCGTTGTTCGTGTACCAATAGAAGCGCACGTAGGGATAGTCGCTCAAGGACCCCGAAAGGCCCTTGCGCCCGCACCAGCTGTAATAGGCGCCCGTCGAACGCGCCCCCTTGGGGTCGTACGAACAGGTGAAGCAGAGAATGAACCCGCAGGTCTTCGCCCATTCTTTGAACCGGTCCGACTTGAGCGCACGTTCCAGCGTGTGGCAGTGCGCGCACCCCTGGAAGCTCCAGATGGCAATCATCGGGATGCCTTCCTTCTCGGCCTTCGCACGGCAGGCGTCCAAGTCGCCATTCCATTCACCCACCACGACGGGCGACCCCAAGGGCGCGCGCACCTCCGTAATGAATGAACCAAGGTCCTTATCGCTGTATTCAACCGCGCCGGCAACCTGCGGCACCGCAAATGCGGCAAGCGCCACGACCCCCAAAACAAGGCCCTTCGAGACCTTCATGAGCTGTCTGAATTTCATTTTCGACTACCCTTTCGCTTATTTCGCTTTTGAAGTTGATTTCCGGACCTTCGCCTTCTCGGCAGCGGCCTTCTTTTCGGCGGCGGCCCTCTTCGTCATCTCCGCCTTCGTTTCCACGTGTTCGAAGAGGTTCGTGCCCTTCGGCCATTCAATGACGGCCTTCGCCATGATCGCATCTCCAATCTTCTTCTGCACCTCGCGGCTCCTGATCTTGAAGAGCTCCTCCACGATTTCCTTACGCGTCATCGGCTCGTACGGCTCCCAGAACTTGCGGACAATGCGCACGATCGTCCAGTTCTCTTCCGGCGGCTCGCGGTCCTTTTCATTCGGATCGTCGTCCTCTTCCTTTGTATAGGCCGTCACCTTGCAGATACCCTGCCCGTCCTCCAGTTCGAGAATCCCCGAAACAGCGCCCGTGCGCGCCGTCTTCGCCCACTCCGTGAGCGCCACATGCTCTTCGGCGACGTCGTCCTGGTCGATCTCCGCCCATTCCTTCGCCTCGCCCGGCATGATCGAATACGTCTTCGCGACTTCCGCGAAATCCTTGCCGGCCTTGATTTCCGCAAGCGCCTTTTCAAGCGTCGCCCGCTCCAGCGCATTGGACGCCGCCGCCGTCTGCCGACTCTTCTCAATGCGATTTGAAACGACCATCACATCCGCATCCGTGATGTCAAGACGATGCTCCGTATCGAACTTCTCGCGGAGCGTCAAATCTACCGCATCCTGCTGGAGATACGTCTTCAGCAAGGCGCCTTCCTCTCCGCCGATCTCCGTCGCCACCTCGTCAATCGTCGATTTCTTCCGATCGACCGTCTTCAAAAACAGATCTTCCGCCGCCTTGACGTTCTTCTCGCTCGCCACGATCTTGTTTTCGCGCGCAAACTGCCCCATGAGCGCACGCCTTTTGATATCGCCAAGCACATACGGGCGATAGAGGAGCTTCGAGCGCTCCGCCTTCGCATTCGGCCCCGTGAGCGGATCCTTGCCGCGCATCCGAGACATTTTATCGAACAGCGCCGAAGCCACCGTGAAATCGTGCTTCTTGAATTCCGCGCCGTTCACGCGCAAAATCACGTCGTCCTCCGCCAAGTCCGCCATCTTCGGCTCGGCCGCCTTCGCCGCCGCCTGCGGCTTTCGAGCGTCAGAGCAACCAGAAAACAGCGCGAGCATCGCGCCAATGCCAAGGATCGCCAACCGGTTCATTTGACCACCTGTATCTCGATGTCTACCCTAAAAACGAACAACTGGTGAGGTGGAAACCCACCCCACCAGTCGGTGCTTTATCAAGCTATGCCTTGCTTATTCAGCGGCATTCTTGTAGGTCGCATAGCTCGGGACCTTCGGGAGCTGGCCCTTGCCAAGCTTCTTGGCGGCGGACTTGCTGTACTTGAGCGTCCACTTGCCGAACGCAACCGTGCTGGGATATTCACCGCAGAGGAGCTGGAGCGTATCGCAATCATAGACGTCGCTCTGCGCGCAGACCGCGTTGGAGATGTACCACGAAGCGGCCGGCTGACCCACGAAGTTGCCCGTGATCTTCTTGTAGATCGGCTTCTTGTAGGAACCGAGACCCGCGAACGCGAGACCATCGGCGAGATCCCACTCCGTGCCTTCCGCGAACACGAACTTGCTCGTGAACTTACCAGCGGCTTCAGCCTTGTTCGGCTTCTTGCCGATGACGTTGATGAAGTCGAACGTCAAGTCAGCATCCGGCGTGAGGTCGGCCTTGAACGGCTTCGTCGCCCAGAACGCATAGCTCTCGGCATCGGCCGTGCCGCCCACGAGGGCCGTGCAAGCCGTGTCGCAGAGAGCGATCCAGCCCTTGATCTTGAGCTTGGCCGGCACGCGAGCGTAGCAGCCTTCCGTGACATCGCCGCACGCGCTCGCCACGGACTTGCCAGGGAGAGCCGTCGTGGTCTTGCCACAGAACGTGGTCTTGTAGACCTGGCGCTGAACCTTCACCGTCTTCTGAACGACGACAACCACGGGCTCCGCATCGCCGCAGAGAGCGAACGCACCCATCGAGAGGACCGCAGCAGCGGCCGTAAGCATGAGCTTCTTCATTTTGTTTCTTCCTTGTTTTGTTTTACCTTGTTGACTAACCGAAACATCCGGCTAGACTTCCTTGCACCGTTCCTTCGGACTTTTGATTGTCCAGCCGGTTCCTAGGCACGTCTGAACGCACGAAGGTCTAGTGCTCGAAAGCGCACATATTGTACCATAACGGATTCCGATACGCAAGAGGTGAAATGAAAAAAATGAAAAAAGTTTGTCATCGGTCAAGCGCACGCGCATAAGGAGGTGCCTGGTACTTGGTGCCAAGCACCTTCTGACTACTGGCCGATGCGCTCGGCGGCCTGCACCATTTCGCGGCCGATGGCGGCGATGCGCTTTTCGATTCGCGTCTTGATCTGGCTGATCGTGTTGCGCGGCAGTTTGAACTCGGCCGCGGCTTCATCAAGCGCATGGTTCTCTTGCACGTAGAAGCGATAGATCTGGCGATCGCGCTCGGAAAGCGCCGTCTTCGTGAGGACGTGTTCCACGGCGGCCGCAAGAATCGCCCGCTGCCAGTCGCGATCGGCCTCGCCGCCCGTGGGCGGCGCGGGGATCGCTTCCACGAGCGCCTCGTCGAGCGGGACGTGCTGGTCGCTCTTGCGTGCCTCGTCCTTCCGATGCTGCATGTGCACCTCGTTGTAGATCATGGTCGCGAGGTAGGAATGGAACGCTCCCTTCGCGGGATCGTACTGGCCCGTGCGCAGCACGTCGACGAGTTTGCCCAAGACCGTCATCACGATGTCGTCTGCATTCGCCTCGCCCCCCTTGAAGACCGCAAACGCGCGCATCGCCGGCGCATAGAGATCCCAGAAGCGGTTCCACACGGCGGAGTCCTGCCCGCGCGCGAGGTCCTTGATCTTCGCGATGAGCGTGAACGATGTTTCCGGGAATGTACTGCTCATTTTCCGCCTCCTTCCAAACGCTTGGCCATGTCGCGCAAAAGCCACGCGAGATACGGCAGCTCGCTCACGCCCTCGTAGTCCGTGAGCCCCGCGAAAACGGTCTCGTCCTCTTCGGCATCGGCCTGGCGCGCGAGGTCCCTCAATTGCGAAACCACTTCCGCGCGCGTCATGTCGCCGCGCGTGGCGGAGGCAATGAGCGCGCGCGTGACGACCCACGCATCCACCTGCGCGAGCGCAAGATCCACACGCTCCGCCCTTTCGCCGTCGACCACCGGCCCTTCGTTTCCTTCGGGGAGAACGCACAGGTCCTCGAATGTCGGGAACCGCCCCCTGAGCTCGGCCTCAAGCCGCCCCTTCTCCGCGACGAGCCGCCCCACGAGCCCGCCCATCGCCGCAAGCCCCACGAGGCACGCGGCAATCACGCCCACGAGGATCTTCTTCGACTTCTTCGCGCGCCGCAGCTTGTCGCGCGCCCCTTCGTAGATCGTCTCGCGCTGATAGGATTCCTCTTCGTAATGCGCCTTCGCAAGTTCCCGGAACGACGGGCACTCCCGCCCCGCCGGATTGAGGTGGAGGAGCTTCGGCAGAATCTTCGTCCACACGGGATTGTACGTTTCAAGGTCGCCCGTCACATCCGTGCGCGCATCGCACCACACGCCCGTCAGGAGCCGGAACACCGTCACGCCGAGCGCATACCAGTCGCTCTCCTTCGAAGCCGCCACCCCCATCTCGACTTCCGGCGCGAGATACCCCACGCTCCCCATCACCGTTCGGCGCCCGTTCTGCACCGCAAGGAGCGTCTGCTCGGCCTGTACGCCCAAGTTCTCCCGCAGCTCGGGGCTGAAGATCTTCGCAACGCCGAAATCGGAAAGGACCACATGCCCGTCCGGCCCCACCAAGACGTTCTGCAGCTTGAGGTCGCGATGGAGGATCCCCTTCGAATGGATGTACGCGAGCCCTTCGCGCAGGTCTTCGTACCAGATCGCCACCTGGTCTTCGTCCACGCCAACCGCCCCCGCATCCGCCAAGGTGCGCGGCTTGCCCGTTGGATCGAGAACGAGATCCATCACGAAATAGGGCCGCGCGTCATCCTCTCCATAATCGTACACGCGCACGAGCCGCGGATGATGGAGCCTCGCGAGGAGCTTCGCCTCGTCGAAGAACCGCGCGCGCGCCGCCGCCGCTTCGCCGCGCGCGTAGGTGAAGAGCTTGAGCGCGTAGTGCGTGGCGATACGCGCGTCTTCGACTTCATAGACTTCCGCCATGCCGCCCTTGCCCAAGAGCCTCACGATCGTCCACCCGCCGAGCTTCGTGCCCGCCGCGAGCGTCGCCTCTGCGCCTGCGGCGGCCGCCCCCGTTTCCCGTTTCGTCTCCATCGTCTTCTCCTTCATCCTTCTTCCTGCGCCGAAACTTCGCCAAGGCTCTTCGTGCCCGAAAGGAGCGCCACGACCTGCTGCTGCACTTCGGCAAGGTTCTCGAGCCGCAGGCGCGGGTCGAGCACGACAAAGCTTTCGCCCGTCTTGCGGTGTTCGTACACGCGGATGATGGAGCTATCCTCCTGTTCGCGCGCATCGCGCTCCACGAGGATCTTCGAGCGCTCGAGCATCACCGCGAGCACGTAGACGACGTTCTTCATCGCCGGGTCGTCGAGCGAGATGAGGCGGCGCAGAAGTTCATCCGCCGTCTCCTTCTTAAGCGGCTCCTTGCGCGCGTCGGGCGGCGGCGGCGCCACATACACGCCTTCCCACTGGCTGAACGGCGCCCAGTCGCGCGGCGCCGTTTTCCAGCATTCCGGATGGCAGTCCTGCCGCTCATAGCCGCCCGGCAGTTCCTTCAGCGCCGAAACGACCGGCGCCTTGTCGATGAGCGGCTTCTGGCAAATCGAGCACACATGGCCCCGGCTCTTGATGTTCCATTCCTGTGACATGTCTCCCCCTCCTCTACAACGTCTTTACGAGCGACGCCACCGCAAGCCGCGCCGTCGCGAATGCAAGCGAGAGGTTATACCCCCCGGTGGGGCCGTCGATATCCAACACCTCGCCCGCGAAATAAAGGCCCGGCACCTTACGCGACATCATCGTTTCGGGGTCTACGTCCTCACGCGAAACGCCCCCCACGGTGACGATCGCCTCCTTGAGCGGATGCGCCGCCGGGCGCTCAAGCCGCCTCTCCTCGCCACCATAGGCAAGCGCAAGCTGCCACGCCGCCTGCGGCGCGAGATGCCGCGCCACCCACCGCTGGCAGTTGTAGACGGCAGCACCGGTCACGCCCGTGCGGTCGAACTCCACTTCGCCGCGCGCCGTGTACACGGCGTTGCCATCCACATACACGCGCGCCGTTCCCTCTTCGTAGCGCGCCGGCCGCGGCGGCCGCGCGAGGTCGAAGCCCGTGAGGCCCGCCCGGCACGGCTCGATACAGTGGCCGAGCGCACGCGCGAACGCCTGCCCGTCGCCCACGCTTCCCGTTTTCGGGAACGAGAGCCCGCCCGTCGCCACAAGAACGCGCCGCGCCTGAAGCGTAAACGATTTCGTCGAGAGGCGAAAGCCCTCCCCCTCCCGCACAAGCCCCGTCACGGGCGTATTCAGAAGAAGCGGCACTTCGCGGTCGCGCAGCTGGTCGCCGAACACGTGTACGACGTCCGCCGCCTTCTCGCTCGCCGGGAAGAAGCGGCCGTCGGTCATCCGCTTCGTCTTGAGGCCGAGCGCGTGGAAGCCGCCGAGAATGCGCGCGGGCGGGCACGCCGTCACGGCCGGGCGCACGAAGGACGCCACAGGCTCGCCGATATCCGCGAGCATCTCCTCCGCCGTGAGGTCCTTCGTGAAATTGCACCGTCCATTCGCCGTCATCAGCATCTTCGCCCCAAGCCGGGCCTTGCGCTCGACGACGAGCGTGCCCACCCCGCGGCCCGCGGCGATGACGGCCGCGAAGAGGCCGGCCGCGCCGCCGCCGATGATGGCAAGCGGCACGGGTACGGCGCTGGGGGCGCTCTTCATGAACACACCTCGCCCTTACTTGTATTCGATCGTCGCCTTCTCGCGAAGCTCCACGACGAACGCATCCATCGCACGGCCGCGCGCCTGGTGGCGGAGGAGATCGCGGATCTGCGGCGCGACGTCCACAAGCTCCTGCTTGCCGCCGGCCTTTTCATCCGTCTTGAGGATGATGTGGTAGCCGAACTGCGTTTCCACCACCTCGGAGACCTCGCCGCACTTGAGCGCAAACGCCGCCTTGTCGAATTCCGGCACCATCTGCCCGTGGCCGAACCAGCCGAGCGAGCCGCCCTGCTGAGCGCTCGGGCAATCCGAGTTCTCACGCGCCTCGTTGCAGAACGCCTGGCCGATTTCGCCGAGGTCGCCCGCATTGACGATGCGCTTGCGGATGCGGTTGATCTTCTCGAGGGCCTGGGCCTTGTCGGCCTCGTCGAGGCCTTCGGTCTTCACGAGGATGTGCTGCGCCAAAACCTGCTCTTCGCCCACGAAGTCCGCCTCGTGTTCCTTGTAGAAGGCCTCCACGTCCGCCTCCTC
Source organism: Kiritimatiellia bacterium (assembly GCA_045617985.1). GTDB lineage: Bacteria > Verrucomicrobiota > Kiritimatiellia > RFP12 > UBA1067 > RUG572. The sequence continues at coordinate 29,901 of JAZLJP010000145.1, read as the reverse complement.
CGGCTCCGGCACTTCCTTGCACGTGAGCTGCACGAGCTTGTTCACGCGCACGCCCTTCGAGATGTTCTTGCGAAGGTCGTCTTCGGACATCTTCTGCGCGGCGAGCATCTGCACGAACTTGTCGCGCCCGCCCACCTGACGCACCACGTTCTCGATTTCGCGATCGAGTTCCGGATCGGTCACCGGGATTTCAAGCTCTTCCGCCCGCTTCAGGAGAAGCCGCGCGCCGATCGCCTGTTCCTGCGCCCGCTCCGCGAGCTTCTCGAGATTCGCCTGAATCTCTTCCTTGCGCATGCCATGCTGGGCATAGAACTGCACCAGACGATCCAACTCGAACTGCACCGCTTCGCGGGGAATGGGCTCACCATTGATAAATGCCTGTTTCATCTTCCTGCTCTCTTTTCTTGTTCAAAAGCCAGTATTATAACATAAAACAAACCATCATGGGTGCGATTTTTTCGAGGGCCGGGGAGAACGGCACCTCGGCAGGGGCCATTCTCCCCTACCGAACCTCCTCCGCCCCCCCGGCCTCGCTCCGTTTCACTCCACCTCGAAGGCCGTCCCCGTCCAGCGGAGCTTCACGAGGCGCACATGCCCCGCAAAGCCCTTCTTCTCGTTCGGCGCGAAATAGAGATGGACGACCGCCTTGAAGGCGCCCCCGGCATTCGGTTCGGTCTCGGGCACGACCACCGCCGCGCAAGAGGCCGAATGGACGATCTCCTTCCCCTTCGCGTCCGTTCCGAGAACGAACCTGCCGGCCGCCGTCACCGCGCCCGAGGCCGCGAACTTGAGCGCGATTTCGCCCGGCTGCCCGCCCGCCACGGGGAGAACGAGCTGAGGCGCCTTCGCGAACGGTTTCGCGACGGTCTTCCACGGCTCCGCCTTCCAATCGATGTAGCCCAGAGACTGCAAGGTGGCCTTGTCCGTGTTGTCTATCGGGCAAATGGAGAAGAACGAGAACGACGCTCCGTTCGCAACCGACACCCAACCATTCTTGCTGGCATTGCGCTTATACCCCACCGTATCGCCCCACCAGAAGTAGTAGCCATACTCCTCCGGCTTGGTGGCGCCCACGTTGCACTCCGCCCAGTAGGGGGCGTCCGTTCAGATAGCTCCAAAAGGACGTCTCGAGTAGATTCTCAGTTTTCGTTCGGCCATCGCCCGCCTCGCTTTCCATACTGGTTCTCCCTTCTCGGAGGACGCCGCATATTATACCAAATTTCTCGCCCCCTTAAGCGATGATTTTTGAGACTTCAGGCATAAGGGGAGCATCTGGGTCATTCATCGCGATCTCCTCTTGTTCGAACTACGGCCTCGCAAGGCTCGCGGCAACACCTTAGCGCGCAGTGGTGGGGGAGTTCACCACGGAAAGCGCAGAAACCGGATGCGGCCGGATGCGGAAGGCGATTTGAAATCTACGCTTCGCACATCCATCGGCCGGAAGCCCGAAATCCATGCAAGGCGAGAGGATGCCCAGTACCAGGCCCGAAGGGTGATTTTTCAAACGGCCTTCCGTGTCCCGCGAAGCGGGTTTCCGCGTTTTCCGTGGTGAAAAACCCGATGCGCCCCGGAAATTGTGAATTACTCTGATGCGCTCTGGCGTCCGAGGCCCGCTTCGCCCCTTGACATTCTGCTCCGAATAACGTACACTATACGCAACACAATGACGAGGAGCATCTGCCATGAAAACCGTCTGCAATCCGCTTGAAAACATCCGCCTTTCGGAGGACATCATCCCGTTCACCGAGTTCCGCCGCACGCTCTCCAGCTGTTTCGCCCGCACGACGGGCACCCACCGCCCGCTCATCATCACCCAGAACGGACGCGCCGCGAAGATTCTCCTCGACATCGCCGACTTCGACGGGTTGAAGGAGTCATTATTGAAGACGAAGTTTGCTGCGTCAAGTCCGTGCGAAGCGGTCGCATGAACCTGACCTCCGAATACCCGCTCTGACCGCCGCCAAAAGAGGCCCCGGCCGCAGCGTTCACGCCTTTCGGCGCTACTATCGCCATGAAACTCGACTACCATCACAGCGGCTTGCAGTTCTTCTTCATCACGATCACCCTGATCGGGCGTCGCAAGTTGCTCTCGCGACTGATCGACGAAAAGCATCGCCCCGAGCTGCTGCCGTTCGGCGAGTTGATAAAGGCAGCGCTTGTTGCCTTTCACGGCGCGTTCCCGGCGGCGACGATCAGCGACTTCGTGATCATGCCCGACCACGTTCATTTTCTGCTGATCGCCAACTACGCCATCGACCCGCGCTTCAACCCGCTCTGGGCGACTCACCGGCTGATCGACGCCGTCGAGATGGCGTGGAACGGACGGGGGCAAGCCCCCGAACCCCCGCTCGCCACCCTGTACGCGAAAGCCATCGCCCAAGCCCGGAACTACGCCGCCAACCTCCACGGGCGGGGTTCGGGGGCAGAACAGAAAGCCGCCAACCTCCACGGGCGGGGTTCGGGGGCGCCAGAACAGAAAGCCGCCAACCTCCACGGGCGGGGTTCGGGGGCGCCAGAGCCCCCGTCCCTTCCACCCCTCTTCGACCGCTCCTGCTACCTCGAACTCTCCTTCGACTCGCGCCAGCTCAAGGCCATTCGCCGCTACATCAAGCTCAACCCGGCGCGCGCGCTCTGGAAACTTCGCCACCCCGAGCGCTTCCTGCGCCTCACCAATCTACGCTACCCCACGCTCGACCCGGCTCGCCGCTGGGAAGGCATGGGAGACCCCACGCTGCTCGCCTCGCCCTTTCTCTACCATGTGCGCCTCACGCTCAAGAAGACCGTCGCGGAACACGCCGCGACCATCGACGAACTGATGGAGAAGGCCCGCAGCGGCCACATCATGGTTTCGGGCTTCATCTCGCCCGGTGAAAAGGAGCTGCTGCGCCGCCTCAAGGCCGAGCCGCGCTGTCGCTTCATCAAGATGGTGCCCTACGCGCTGCCGCCGCGCTACGATCCGTCGGCGGAAGATTCGCGCGAACTCGCCGCCGACCGGTTGCTCATACTCTCGGGCTTCCCCGAAGGCGTCGCCAATCTCGAAACCGGCTTCCGCGCCCGCTGCCTCGCCATGAACGACATGGCGGCCCGGCTCTGCGAAGCGGCGCAAAACCGGGCGTAGGGCAAGGCGGTAGCCGTAGTTGTCATAAGAACCTGTCGGTGTGCGCCCCGAATAGAAGTCACGATTTGCAGAACGACAGCACCGTGCACCATGGACGGCGAAAGGCCTACCAGCCTCTCGTCGCCCGCATGAAGGCACACCTTGCGCCAACCATCAAAAATTTGAATTAACGATCAAAGTGTGGCATAAAAATACAGATAACGCATACACTAGGGCGTCTCACCGACATCCTTGGCATCATCTTCGCGTTTTTCTGTGACGCATAAACCGGCAGACCAACCCCCTCTGCGCTCTCGGCGTTCTCCGCATGAGACATCTTCCTCACGCGGAGAGCGCGGTGAATGGGTTAGAAGCCCCGAAAGGGGACGATCACTTGCCCTCGACAAGGGCCGCGACCACTTGGTTGATCGACGGGATCTTCTTTACGCCTGCAAGCGGGGCGACGAGCTTTTCAGCCTCGGGAGTATCCACCACCGCAATCACGCGGCCGCCCGCCTTCGCGAACGCCTCCAAATCGGCCGTCACGTCTTCAGGGCGCACCTTCAGGAGCACCACCGCGTCGAGATGCTGAAGGGACGTTGCGTCATAGCGGATGCGCCAGTCGAACCGGCGGTCGGGGAGGAGCGTCGAGAGCATCAATTCGGCAACCGGCTTTTCGCTGATGAGGTTCATCGCCACCGCCATCGCCCCGCGCGCGCGGTTGCGCGCAATCGGATGCGGCGTCTGGCCCGTGAGGTAGTTGAGGCCGCCGCGCACGATGTCGCACGTGTGCTCGCTCTTTTCGGGGTGGATCGCGCTCACGAACACCTTGCCCTTCCCCACGCGCCCGCCGAGGAACGCCGCCTTGCCGTTCATCGGCGCAACGGGTTTCGGCTGGCAGGTATTGACGATGCGGCCATCGTAGGCGCCGAACACCTTCACATCGGAATCGGGCACGGGAGCGCCCGGCACCATCACGGGGCCGCCCCAGTAGAGGACCATCCGCTCTTTCGTCTTAAGCCCCAGCGCCGCGCATCCCTCGGGCGTGAACTTGATGTTCGTGGGCGCCCACCCGCGGTAGACATGCTCGCCATCGTGCTTGTAGGGAACGAGCCCGAGCCGCTTGAAGTTGCCTTCCGACTGCGTGGCGAGAAACGCGCCCGCACACACGCCATAGTACTTGCCGCCCCCCTCCACGAACGCGCGCACTTCCGCCTGGCCCTTTTCACCCAAAGCGAGCATCTGCGAATTGCAGCCGCCGCCCGGCTGCAGGAGAAGATCCGCCCCCGCGAGCGCGCCCGCCTGCACGTCTTCCGGGCTCACCACCTTCAATTCGAATTCGGGCGAGAAGGCGAGCATTTCCGCAATCGGATAGCAGGAGCCGCCCTTGCCGACGTAGGCGGCCACCTTGACGGGATTGGCGTTCTTCTTCGGCACGATCCGGCTCGGCGCCTCGGCCGGTTCGGCGGCAAGCGCGGCAAGGCGCCTCAGGAGGCCGTCGAGGCTCCCTACGTCTTCGCTTCCCACACCCTTCTTCGTAAGGAGCTGACGCATCTTCCCCCAGGAGAGCACCGCCCCGCCCCGCGCGCGGAATTCGTTAACCGCCGCGATTGAAAACTTCGCGCCCACGCACCCGTTCCGGCCCGTCTCCGCGACATCCGCCGCCACAAGCACATCGAGATGCCGCAGCGCACCTTCCCTGGTGTCGCTCCCGCAAATCGGAATGAGATCGTACGTGCGCGCCCGGATGAGCTCCTGCAGCTTCCGGGCGAATGCGACGCCGAGCGAATCGTCGGTACACACGCCCACGACGAGCTGGCCGGGCTTGCGGCGCGGCAGGTTCCATGTGATCGGGCGACCCGTTACGAAACGGAACGCGCCTTCGAGCACGTGATGGTCCGCCACGTCCACCTCGGGATGGACGGCGCTCGCCCACACGCGGCCGCGGCCGTAGGTGCCGGCGATCACCGCCGCCTTCCCGGCCATCGTCTCGCGCGGCTTCGGCCCGAACACGTTGATGTCGCTGTTGTAGCGGGCGATCACCTTGAAATCGGCGCCGTCCACGCGATTCGAAGGCACGAGAACGGGCCCTCCCGAATACTTGATGCGATAGGCCTTCGGCTTGATGCCGCAGAGCTTCTCGGCCTCTTCATTGAAGGCGATCATCATTTCCGCGCGGCCGCCCGCAAAGATGCTCGTATAGGGGAGAACATCCAGCATGTCGGGATGCGACTTCGAGGACTGGCTCACGAGGAACGCGCCTGCGCACGTGCCGATCCACGATCCGCCGCGCCGCAGGAACGCACGCACCTTCTCGCGCCCTTCCGCGCCGAGCATCTTCGCCTCCGTCACCGAATAGCCGCCCGGCATGATGACAAGATCCGCCCGATCGAGCGCGCCCGCGCGGATCATTTCCGCATCGACGGGGAACGCATCGAGCCCTTCGGCCGAAGTCGAAAGTTCAAGCCAGCGGAAGGCCCCGTTCGAACGCGCGCCGCGATCGAGGAAGACGGCCGTACGCACCGGCGCGCCGTTCGAAATCGCCGCCCAGGCCTCGGGCGACCCCCCGAGCGGCGCCGACGGCGTTTCCGGTTTCGTGGTACACCCAAACAGGCCGAAAAAGCCCGCAGCAATGAGACCGCCAAGAAATGCCGAGCGCGTCATGTGATCCTTTTTCCCTTTAGGTTTAAACCGTCAAAAGCGCGTTGACCTTCTTCATCACGTCGAATGCGTCCGCAACATAGAGGACGTCGGCCTTGCCTTGCGCCCAACCGCAATTCGCATCGAGATTGACCACCCGGCGTTCGCCGATGAAGCGCCACCCGACCACATGCGGCTCTTCGCCGTGGCAGCAGGTTGAAAGGCCCTTCGCGTGGCGCGGCGTCGCGCCCGTCTGGCCCACCTGGTTCATGTGGCTCATGAACGAACACGCCTGCGCGGCCTCGGGCATGTCGACAAGCGACTTCGAGGAGCCGAGCGAGGCGCCGCTCTTCGCGAGGAAGCCGGTGATCGTGGCGGCCGCCTCGTCGAGGTGCAGGGCGCCATCGGCCTGTTTCTTCGTCCAACCCGCGCCCGCCACGAAGAGGAGCGGCGCATCGGGGCGGATCGTGGAAGCGCCGCCGTTTGCAGCCGCCACCACGCCGTTGAGGGTCGTTCGCGTCGCTGCGGCCGCACAGGCCGAAGCCGCAGAGATGGTTTCGGGGGCGACGCCGAGCTTTTCGCATTGGGCGGCGAAGAGGGAGGGATCGGTGAGAACCACCCACGGTTTCGCCGTACGCGTAAAGGCGGTGAGGATCCGCTGGCGGTAGGCCCAGCGCTGGATCGTGGCAGCGTCACCTTCGACCGTCACTTCCACGACATTCGTATCGATTGCGGCGCCGGCACGGAAGGCCGCGGCGGGGAAGGAGCGCTTCGCGCGCGATGTTCCCTGAACGAGAATCAGGTCGGCCGCGGCTCCCTTGATCGCTTCGGCGAAGAGCGGCACGTCCGCCGCGAAAATCCCGTTGCCTTCAACGGCAAATGCTTTCACTTTCATCAGTCAAACCTCGCATGTCGGGTTGAGCCCCGTTAGCTTCGAATCCAGTCCACCAGCTCGCGCGCGATGTCGTCGGCCGAAAGGTCCTTGACGATGCGCGTGGCACGCTTGACACTCGGTACCTCCGTCTTCACGTAGGAAATGCCGCCCGTACCGACGTTCGCCACCGGCGCCTTCATGAGCGCCGGCATCACGCCGCGCATGTTCATCATGCCGACCTGCGGATTGTTCGGCGGCTCGGGCAGGCTGCCCGTGGCCCAGCCGATGGCGGCCGGGAAGCCGCGGCAGGTGGAGGAGAGGTACTCGCCGCCCTCGATGCGCTCGAGCACGGTAAACGAATCGTCGTCCGCAAGCTTCAGCTCGTCAACGGCCATGAACGCTTCCGTGATGCCGAGCGCCTCGGCGACGAACTGCAGCGTGACGCCCGCATCGCGCGAAGCGCTCGCGCAGCCGCCGAAGAGCAGGGTCGAGGCGAGATCGAGCCCCGGGATGCCCTTGATCGCCTTCGCGAGCTCCGCGGCCGTGAGCGCGGCATCGGTAAAGCCGCCGGCGGGCGCATTCACCGCCACGAGCGTGAACGGCGCCTTCTGCGCCACCGTCATCATCAGCTGCTGGAGCTTCGCCTTCGGCCCGAGGGAAACGAGGTACACCTTCGAGCCGGGGCGGCTCTTTGCGAGCGAGGCCGCCTCGTAGAGCGCGCACGCGGCCCAGGGGTCCAGCACGCTCGGCAGCATCTGTTCGTTCTTGAGGCCGGGGCCCTGGGGCGTGGCCACGGGCTCGAGCGTTTGGAGCGGATCCGGCACGAGCGAGCCGCACACGACGATCGTGAGAGGTTTAGACATGTTTCGTCGCCTTGTTCTTCGATGTTGTTGGCAAAACCGCGGATTCTCCCACATCTCAGGCAAAGAGCTTCGCGAGCTTTTCGAGCTGCGCGATCTTCGCCACCAGCTCCGCACGCTTGGTCTTCTGCCCTTCGATGATCGCCGCCGGGGCGTGTGCGACGAAATTCTCGTTCGCGAGCTTCGCGTCGATGGACTTGATGAACCCCTGGGTCTTCGCGAGCTCGGTCGCCACGCGCTTCGCTTCGGCCGCCTTGTCGACGAGACCTTCCAGCGAGAGGTACACCGTGCCGAGCTTGCCGAGGATGCCGGGCATCGCCAGCTCCGCCTCGCCGGAGACGATCTCCACCGCCTCGGCGCGGAACGCCTTCTTGAGCGACGCCTCGTCGGCCCTGAGCGCCTCGGCAACGTTGCCGTCGCGGCACTGGATGGAGACCTTCACAAAGGCGGCGGGGCTCACCTTGTACTCGGCGCGGAGGGCGCGGAGGTCGGTGATCATCTGGCGCTTCGCCTCCACAAACTCGTAGATTTCGCCTGTGAGGTTCCAAGCCGCCTTTTCGGCGTCGGTATAGCCCTTCGGGAAGGCGGCGCGCAGGATCGTTTCGTCGTCCTTGAGGAAGCCGAGCTGGTGGGCGACCTCTTCGGTGACGAACGGCATGTAGGGATGCAGGAGCCGTAGCGCCTTCCAGAAGACGTCGCGCAGAATCGCGAGGGCGACGGGCTTGTTCGGCGCGTCCTTGACGTATTCCACGTAGCCGCCGCAGAGCTTATCCCAGAAGAAGTCGTAGACCGCAAGCGCACCATCCTGGATACGGTACTTGGCAAGCAGATCGGCCATCTTCGCGCAGGCCTCGTTGCACGCAACGAGCATGTGGCGGTCGTCGCTGGAGAGCTGGGCGGCCGTGACATCGGCAAGGCGCACGGCCGGAGCGCCCGCGAGGGCCGCTTCCTGCATTTCCAGGAACTTCGCGGCGTTCCAGATCTTCGTCGAGAAGTTGCGGCCCACCTCGAACTTCTTCATGTCCACCTTCGAGTCGCATTCGAGCGACGTGATGAGGGCGAGCGAGAAGCGGAGCGCATCTGCGGAATATTCGTCGATGATCTTGAGCGGGTCGAGGGAGTTGCCGAGCGACTTCGACATCTTGCGGCCCTGCGCGTCGCGCACGATGCCGTGGATGACGATGTTCGAGAACGGCGGCTTCTTCATGAAGTGGAGGCCCGCCATCATCATGCGCGCGACCCAGAAGAAGATGATGTCCTGCGCCGTCACGAGGTCGGTCGTGGGATAGTAGTAGTCGAGATCCGCCGTCTTCTCGGGCCAGCCGAGCGTGGAGAACGGCCAGAGCCAGGACGAGAACCAGGTATCGAGCACGTCTTCATCCTGCTGCAGGTCGTCCGCCGTCACTTCGCAGCCGGTCTTCGCCTTCATGGCCTCGACCGCCTGCTCAAGCGACTCCTCGACCACGAACAGGGTTTCCCCGCGCGCCTTGAACTCTTCACTCTTCACTATTAGTTCTTCACTCGCATTCCGGCCTACGTAGTAAGCCGGAATGCGATGCCCCCACCAGAGCTGACGGGAGATGCACCAGTCCTGGATGTTCTCCATCCAGTTGAAATAGATCTTGCTCCAGCGGTCCGGCACGAACTTCACCTCGCCGGATTTCACGGCGGCGATGGCGGGCTCGGCGAGCGGCTTCATCTTGACGAACCACTGCTTCGAGAGGCGGCTTTCCACCACTTCATGGCAGCGGTAGCAGTGGCCGACCTGGTTGTCGTATTCCTCGATGTGGTCGAGATAGCCTTCGGCCTCGAGATCGGCAACGAGCGCCTTGCGGCATTCCCAGCGGTCCATGCCCTCGTACTTCGCGCCGGCGAGCGCGTTCATGTGCGCGTCCTCGGTCATGATGTTGATCGCCTCGAGGTTGTGGCGCTTGCCCACGAGGAAGTCGTGGGGGGCGTGCGCGGGGGTGATCTTCACGATGCCCGTGCCGAATTCCTTCTCCACGTACATATCGGAGATGACGCGGCTTTCGCGGCCGATGACCGGCAGCATCACTTTCTTGCCCACGAGGTGCGCGTAGCGCTCGTCCTTCGGGTTCACCGCAACGGCCGTATCGCCCGGCAGGGTTTCGGGGCGCGTCGTCGCCACCATCACGTAGTCCTGGTAGGGCTCGCCCGCGGCGCCCTTGGCGGAACCCACGACCGGGTACTTGATGTACCAGAGCGAACCGTGGTTCGCTTCATGTTCCACCTCGTCGTTGGCGAGCGCGGTCTGATGGTGCGGGCACCAGTTCACGATGTAGTCGCCCTTGTAGATGAGCCCTTCCTTGAAGAGCTGCACGAAGACCTTGGTGACCGCCTTGGAACAGCCGGCGTCGAACGTGAAGCGCTCGCGCTGCCAGTCCGTCGAGTTGCCGAGCATGCGCTGCTGGTGCACGATCGTGCCGCCATACTGCTCCTTCCACTGCCACACGCGTTCGAGGAACTTCTCGCGCCCGAGATCCTGGCGGCGAAGCCCTTCCTTGTCAAGCGCCTTCTCCACGACGCTCTGCGTGGCGATGCCCGCGTGGTCCGTGCCCGGTAGCCAGAGCGTGTTGAAGCCGCTCATGCGGCGCCACCGTACGAGAACGTCCTGAATCGTCTGGTTGAGGGCATGGCCCATGTGCAGAATGCCCGTCACGTTCGGCGGGGGAATGACGACCGAATACGGCGAACCATGCCCCGGTTCGTCATGGAAATAACCGTTTTTCTCCCAGATCGGATACCATTTGGCCTCGGCGGCCTTTGCATCGTAGCGTTTGTCCATCATGTTTCTTCAACCTTCTTTTAAGAGGAATGTAAATTATATCACAAATCGGCGCGCTCGGAGGTGTAAAATATGCTAAAATATCCGCATGAAAAAATTCAGTCTCATTCTGTTGGTCTCCCTTTGTTCGTTCACCCTCTGGGCCGACGAGGAAAAGCCCCTCTCCATCTGGGCGTTGCCCCAGGTGTTGTCCCGCCACAATTTCCTTCGCCAGGAACTCGCCAAAGCGGTTCGGAGCGGCGACTTCAACATGATGGAAAAGGTCTGCCGCGCGGGAGTGGCCGTCGTGCCCGGAGACCCCATCTGGCACTACAATCTCGCCTGCGCGCTCGCCTACCGCCCAACGCCCGACGCCGCCCTGGACGAACTCGAACGCGCCATCACGTTCGGCTTCCGCAATGCGAAGGCGATTGCGGAAGATCGCGATTTCACCCGCCTGAAAGATCTTCCGCGTTTTGCCGAGCTCGTGGAAAAGGCCCGTGCGCTTGCCGATGCCCCCGTCCCGGGGCGTCCCACGCCCGTGCCCCGCTCCGCGACATACGGCAGCACGGTCACCCTTGCGGAAACGAACCTCGTGTGGAATTTCGACGTAGGGCTCTACAGCGCCCTCCTCCAGCTGAAACCCTCCAAAACCCCGCTGGCCCTCCAGGCCATGAACTTCTCGAAGTCGAAACCCACCGCCCCGGAAGTCCCGTACGTCGCGGCCTGGCTTTCGGAAGGATCGAGCGCCGGCAATGCGGGCGACCTCTACGTGAACCGCGACCGGAACCATTCCGCCCTTGCTCTCGGCGACTATCCGCAGCTCACCTCCGTTCGCTATCCCAAAGAGGCCCAGGCCGTATCGGCCGATGTCAACCATCCGAACGCCCTCTTTCCCAATCCTGTTTTCGGCAACATCTCCCGCGGCATTACCAAGGGCCCCTACTGGCGCTCGATGGCCCGCCATTCCTTCACGGAGCCGAACCTCGCCGAACGCATGGACACCCTCTACCGCAACAACCAGTTCTGGGTGATCCCCTGCGTGAACGACTACGGGAAACCCGGCATCGGCGATCTCTTTCCGGCGAACGCCCCCTTCCAATGCGTTTCGCTTGGTGCGTCGTGGAGCGACCAGCCGTTCCTCCGCGCCGCCCTCGCCGCATCGGCCTCCTTCAACAAGGTCACGAAAGGCGCCATCACCGGCCGCCACTTGATGGGCCCCACCCTCCAGTGGCTTTTGCGCAGCACCCTGAAAGGCGTTACGAATGAAACCGACTACCTCTCGGCCAAGGCCCACCCCACCGTCTTCGCCGCCTCCCGCCTCGACACGGCACGCCTCGTGCAAAAGGCCCATGCGCTCAAACCTGAACAGATCCCCCCCGCGACTTCGCTCGCCTTCATCAACTCGCGCCGCTTCCCGATTCACTATCCTCTGGCCAAACGCGACTTTCCCGATCTCCTTCCCGAGCTGATCTTCGCTTCGCCTTCCGCCATCGCCTTCATGCTCCGCGCGCCTGCCGGCGAACGGACCTTCCTGTTCCGCGCCCAAACCTATCCCGAAAAGGAACTGCAAAACGCCGTCTTCACCTGGCATGTGGTCAATGGCGAGCCCTGGCGCGTGAAAATCGAGCCTCCGCCCGGCGAAGCCCTCAACACGCCGAGCCGCGGCTTTGCCCAGATCACCATCGACCGCCGCGGCCTTACGAATCGCCTCGACGTTGCCTGCTTCGCGAAAGTCGCCGGCGCCACCGACTGGGGCGCCCCTTCGATCATCTCGTTCACCCCCGTGCCCCTCGAAGTACGAACCTACCGGCCCGACGGCAAAATCGCCGCGATCGACTACTCGAACCCCGCCCAAAACTATTGCGACCCCTACCTCGTTCTGCCCCGCGACTGGACCGACACCTACACCTACGACAAGAACGGTACCTGCCTCGGTTTCACGCGCTCCCGCAACGGCACCCCCACCGCCTCTTTTACCCCCACCGGCGAACGCATCGTTTCCCGCACCGCCGACGGCAAGCCCAAACAGCTCGTTTCCGTGCGCTATCTCACCCGCCGCACCGGGAATGACGTAACCCCCGTCGAGCTCACCTACACCGATGACGGCGAGCCCCGTGCGGCCCAGGAGTAGACGAAACGGATCCGCCAGCCATGGGTAAGAACGAACAGGTCAACGCCGCGCGGGAAAAAAGCCCCATCGCCATCGTGGGCATGTCGTGCCGTTTCGCCGCCGCAGCCGACCCCCGCGCTTTCTGGCGCCTCATCATGCATCACGAAAGCGGTATCGCGCCGCTGGAGCCGAACGTCGCCCTGCCGCCCGGCGGGAAGAACCTTTTCGACCGGCCCTACCCCGTTTGCGGCGGCCAGCTCGGCGACCTCTACGCCTGCGTGCCGCGCGACATCACCTTTCCCCGCCAGATCAACGCCGGCGAAAATCAGGATCTCTACTTCGCCGTACAGCTCGCCTTCGACGCCCTCGCCGATGCGGGCCTTAGATCCCACGCCGTCGAACCCCTCCGCGGCACCGTGCGTCTCGGCTACGCGCCGCCCTTCAGCGCCTCCACCGTGAACTGGCTCGAACACACGTTCTTCATCGACCAGACGATGGATATCATCCGCCGCTTCTTCAGCAACGCGCCGGAAGAGACGCTCGGCGTGGTGCGCGAGGCCCTCGTCGATTCCCTCCCCGCGCCCGATGCCACAAGCTTTCTCGCCGGGCTCGGCCACCGCGTCGCGGGCTGGATGGCCCGTGAGTGCGCCTTCACCGGCGGCGCAACGACGCTCGACGCCGGCGCCCTCTCGGGTATCGCCGCGCTCCGCGCCGCCATGGACGATCTTCGCAGCGGCCGCGCCGACGTGGCGCTCGCCGGCTCGATTTCCGCGCCCTTGAACCGCGCCCTCCTCGAAGGGCTTTCCGGCGAAGTTCCCTTTTCCACCGCGCGCGACCTCGTGCCGTTCTCCCGCGACAGCTCGGGCACCTTGCCGGGCGAAGGCGGCGCCCTCTTCGTTTTGAAGAGAGAGGCCGACGCCCTCACGGCCCACGATCGCATCTACGCGCTCGTCAGATCCGTCGCCTGCGGCGCACAGCCTACCGAAGTTCTCCTCGAAACCGCCGCCGCACGCGCCGATACGCCGCTCAAATCGATCCAGCTCATCGAAGGCGACGGCTGCGGCATTCCCGATGTGGACGCCGAGCAAATCGCGGCCGTTCAGAAGCTCTGGGGCGAACACCACGCAGGCGATCCGCTCGTGGGCATCGGATCCGTCAAAGGCAACATCGGCCACTGTTTCCGCGCCTCGGCGGCTGCGTCGATTCTGAAGGCGGCCCTCGCGCTGCGGCGGAAAGTGCTGCCGCCGCAGATCCCCGCGGAGCGTCCGCTCGATGCCCTGTCGAACCTGAGTTCCTCCGTCTACCTCCTGAACGACGCCCGCCCCTGGATCACGGGCGACCCGAGTTCCCCGCGCCGCGCCGCCGTTCTTGTGAACGACCTCGGCGGCCGCCGCGCCGCCATCATCCTCGAAGAGGAACCCACCACGGAGGACCGCCAATGATCGCCGATCTCAGCGAAGCCTTCGGGAGCGAACTCATCCTTCTCGGCGCCGCGAGCGACGCCGCGCTCGCCGATGCGGCCGATCGGCTCGTGCGCTTCCTCGACCAGGCCCCGGGCGTGGCCCTCCGCGACATCGCCTACACCTGCTCGAAGAATTTTCCCGCCGAACGAACCGCCGTTCTCGCGCTCGTCGTGCGCTCGGCCGGCGACTTGCGCTCGCGTCTCGTCTCGGCGGCCGAGCGCATCCGCCTGGGCACCGCCCGCATCCGCGACCGAAGCGGCACCTACTATTTCCGCCAGCATCTGCTCGGCGAAGGCATGGGCAAACTCGCGTTCGTCTTCCCGGGGGCGGCCTCGTTCTACCCGGATATGCTCCGCGACCTCGCCGTACGGTTCCGCGAATGCCGCCTCCCCTTCGACGAGCTCGAAGCGGCGCTCGCCGGCTCGGGCAAGTTCCAGCCGTCCGACTTCGTTTTCCCGCCCGCCTCCTACTACCGCCATGATGCAGACGTCTTCTCCGGCGGCGCCTACGCCGAGACCGTCGTTTCCACCTACACGGCGAACGCCGCGCTCGCGCGCCTTTTCGAAACGCTCGAGATTCGCCCCGAAGGCGCCACGGGCTTTGCCGGCGGCGACTTGAACGCCCTCGCGGCCGCCGGCGTTTTCGGGAAGAAGTTCGACCGCAAGCATCGCCTGGAATTTCTGCGCGACACCTACAAGGTCGTCAATAACGCCGTTGCCCACCAGGGGCTGCCCACGTGCGTGTTGATGGCCGTCATCGCGCCCCACCCCGGCCTCATCGAAGAAACGCTCAAGGCCTTCTCGCCCGACCAAGTGCAACAGGCCTTCATTTTCTCCCCCAAGCAAAGTACGCTCGCCCTCGCGCCGGAGGTGGCCGACGAGGTGATGAAGGCGCTTTCGGCCGTGGGTGTGAGAGGAATGCGCCTGGATGTGGACCGGCCTTTCAACACGCCCTGGTGCAAGAAGATCCTGCCCCTTTTCAACAAACTCGCGGGGCGCTGGGTAGACCAGGCGCCGAACGTTCCCGTCTATTCGTGCGGCAGCGCCAGTCCCCTTCCGCCGAAAACGCGCAAGGCGCGCAACGAGGCGGCCGATAACTGGGTGGCGCCCGTACGATTCGACGAAACGATCCGCCGCATGTACGGCGATGGCTACCGCGTGTTCCTCGAGGTGGGGCCGCGCGGCGTGTTGACGGGCATGATCGACGACATCCTCCGCGGCGAAGAACACGCCGCCCTCGCGGCGGACACCGTACATCGCGCCGGCCTCTTGCAGCTTGAGAACACGCTCGGTGCGCTCGCCGCCCTTGGCCACGGCGTCGATGCGTCAGCCCTCTACGCTCACCGGCACGCGCGCCTTCTCGATTTCGATGCGCCGTTCGCGCTCGAAATCCGTTCCGAAACGGAACTCCGGCTCTCGCGCGACTTCCCGCGCCTTTCGCTCCTTTCGGCCGATATCTCCTTCAACGAGGTGATGTCCAGTTCCGCCGACTCGACCCCCGGCACCCGCAAGAAGGCCGCCGAACGGCGCGCCGCCGCCGCGGCCGCCCGCGAGCGGAAGAAGAACCGCCTTTTCGTCTACGGCACCACAAGCCCGCTCGTGGCGGATGCCGAGGAGGTGGATCTCCAGCCCGGCATCCGCGAGGTGGTGAAAACGTTTTCCTTCAAAGATGCCCCCTTCCTTGCGGACTTCGCCATCGGCGCCGCCGAGCACGTGGCCTTCTCCGATGCGAAGCTCCACGGCCTCGTTTTGCTCCATCCCGTGGTGGCCGCCGAAATCATGGCCGAGGTTGCACAGGCCATGGTGCCCAACCGCCGCGTTGCCGCCGTCGAGGGCCTGCAGAGCCGCCGCCCGATCGCCTTCGACGAAGACGCCCTGCGCCTCTACGTTCGCGCCGAGCGCACGGCAAGCGACGACCCCGCGCTCGTCGCCGTGCATGTGCAAATCCGCGAGGACCATCCCGATGCGCAATGGACCTGGTGCGCCATGGAAGCGACGATCATCTTCGCCCAAGAGGCCGTGGCCTCCCCCGCGTTCGTGCCGCCCGCTCTTTCCAAGGCGCGCGACGTCCACTGGACCACAAGCGACATCTATCCCGACCGTCTCTACTCAGGCCCCTCCCTCCAATCCATCCGTGCCGCGAACCGCTGGAGCGAAACCGGTATCGACTACGAGGTGGAAGTGCCCTCCGGCGAAGGCACCGTGCCACACGCGAAATTCCCCGTGTGGGCGCTCAACCCGCAGCTCCTCGCGGCGATTGCCGACGGTTTCCAGCTCTGGCGCAGCCATGAATCGCGCTTTTCGGGCGCGCTCTCCTTCCCCGTGCGCGTGCGGAGCATCGAGTTCTTCGCGCCGCTCGCGAAGGGCATGCACCTCAATTGCTATCTGCGCAATACGGGCGTCACGCCCAAGTCGCTTATCACCGATATTCTCGTTTCGGACGGCAACGGCCAGCTCGTGCTCGCCCTCCGCGGCTACGAGGAAATCACCGAGCGCGTTTCGGAGGAATTCCGCCAGCAGCTTCTCAATCCGGCGATGACGTTCCTCTCGCAGCCGCTTCCGCGCGAACTCCTCGGCGCGCCGGATACGCCCATCGCCTCGGCGATGGTGAGCGACGTACCCTACCCCGTGTTCGAACGCAACGAGGAACTCTGGCTACGCACGCTCTCCCGCGTCGTCTTGAGCAAAACCGAACTCGCCGATTTCGCCGGCATTTCCGGCTCGGTGAACCGCCGCACGGAGTGGCTCTTCGGCCGTCTCGTCGCCAAAGAGGCCGTGCGCCGGTTCCTCCATGAACACTATCAGGCCCGCTGGTGCGATGCCGACGTGCAGGTATGGCGCGACGATAGCGGCAAGCCCCACGCCATCGGCCGCTGGCGCGACTATCTCACCGCCCCGCTCGACCTCACGATCGCCCACACCGCCCAGTTCGTGGTGGCCGTAGTGGGCACGAACGCCCGCGTGGGCATCGACGTGGAAATGCGCGATCGCGACCTCTCCGAGGAATTCACGCGCGGCGTCTTTACGGATGAAGAGCGCAACCTCACCTTGCGCGCCGCAAATGCCCCTTCGGCCGCCATTCGCTTCTGGTGCGCGAAGGAAGCCGTTTCGAAAGCCCTCGGTACCGGCATCCGCTATTCGCCGCGTGAACTCATCGTGGATACCTTCCAGGCCGAGACAGGCGAAATGACGGTCAAACTCACCGGCCAGTGGCTTGAAAGCTTCAAGCAGTTCACGGGCCGGTCGATCCATGTGTCGTCCACGGTGGTGAAGGGTCACGTGCTCGCAACCTGCTTCATCCCGGAAACGCTGTTCTAAGCCAAAGGATCAAGACGCCATTTCTCCGATCACGCTACGAAATGACCTCTTGATCCTTAATCACTCATTCCCATCCAAGTTCAACTGCCGCAGCGGCTGGCCCGCCGAGAGGAGCTGGTTGGTGATAGGGATGAAGTCTGGTCGATCCAAATCATCGGCATCCATTTTCGACAACATGTCCAGGACCGTATCAAGGCGATTGGAGCTCATCGCATAACCTGCAATCGAGGACACGAAGAGCTCGTCAATAAGATACGCCGCTTCATAACCAAAACGACGATTCCGATAGAACATCTGAACAGCCCGGGCCTTTGCCGCCACATCAACCGTATTCGTCGAATTGAACAAACAGGCCTTGCGCGCATAAATACCACACGTTATTCCTCTCTCAACAGAACTAAAACCGACCACGTTGGTCATGATCGTTTCAACGAACGAAGTGGTAACATCAGAAACTGGCGAAAGCTTTAAATATAATTCGCTGGCTTCATCCCTGCAAATCCCTCTAGGATTCAATGCCAACGCTCGCAAATAATGTACGGAATTTGTATAGCATAAAACGTCGCAACGCGACAGCGCTACACGAACAAACCTCTGCTCCATCCAAGGCAATGCACGACAATCATTCGTTCCAAGAGTGGAAAGGTACCAATCAAAAGCGGCCTTACGTTCCTCCGTTGTCCATCGCCCACCCTGCGATTGTCCAAGAAAACGCTCCCACGTGTCGGGCGGTTCACCACGAACGACAATTCTTCCATTTGCCGGAAAATTGTCATGGCTATAGAAATCCACAACACGAAAGAGCATTCCTCTAACCATGTCGTTCGTCTCTGCTGGTGTATACGCACAAACGGCATCTAGAGCCATCAAAACCATGACCAACGAGAGCCACCATATAAACTTCATTGTGTATAAACCTCCACATTATTTGTGTTAATTCCTTCTGCTCCAATCTCGACATACCATGTCTCATTGGATGACGTTGCGTGTTCCTTTAGACTAAACACCTGCCCATCAGGTATGTCCTTGGGCGACAATCCGTTATATCCGAACATGAGAAAACTCCCATATACGGCACCATGCTTGTCACAAAACTCATAGAACCCTCTTCCCGTTTCTTCTCCCCAATCGTTTTTTCCAACAAGGGAAGCCTTTTTGACAGGCGTATAATAATCCGGCAAAAGCGTCCAGGCATTCGTTCCAGAATCTTCGTGTTCGACAAAAGAATAACAATCCTTTAGTCCAAATTGATGTCCAAGTTCATGCGCAAGAGCATTGACATCCGCTCTTCGAGATATCACAAGCCCCTTTTCATGATGAATGCCAAGTGTCGTCTTGTCTCGAAATTCACCGAGGAAATACAATTCTATGCAATCATCCCCCTGATAATGATCAAGTAATGCATCCAACTGATCGGTCGTAGCGTTGTAATATTCTCCATTTTCATCTCTCTGCGTGGTGATGGCCCGAATGTTCCAATTTGTCTCGGAACAAAAATTGTACTCAGTAGACAACAGATTGAAAGAAATACCAACCTGTGAAAAGATGTCGTTGGCCATATCGATACGAGCGCGGATGTCACTCTCTCTCCACGCATTCTTCCTCAACTCCCTTGGTGGTGGCGCAACAAACGCGCGAGCCGGGATCACCCTAGGCTTCACGATGGGCAAGACGAATGTCGGCTGGATTTCATCTTCGTTGAAGCGGGCCTCGACGACGACCGTGCCCTCTTCGGCCGTCGCCTCGATGGTTGCAAGGAAGCCGCTGTACGTGACGCGCCTTCCCGGCCCCGATACGATGCGCCAATCGACGTCTCCGGGATTAAAAGTGCCATTCACGCCGACGCGCAGATGGGCGACATCGCCATAGACCAAGCGTGACGGATTGTAGTAATGCCCCGGGCTATACCGTTCATTATCCACCAGCTTCCGAATCGGTTCAATGACCCTGAACACCTTGGACGTCGCACAGCTCGTCCCATTAGTGAATGAAATCGATGCCCTGAGTTCGCCATCTCCAATGGCGGAACACGACATGAACACCGTTTTGCTACTGTGAAACCAATCGTTGGAAGAAACCCCCAATGGAAAGGTGATGCCCTGAACCTGAGTGGGCAGGAAAACATCATGAAAATAACTCAATGTCGATTCGGCTCCATCACATTCCAACGTGACCTGGCCCTCCACGCCATTCGTCGCCGTTAGGCCAACCGTCACCGCATAAATCCTTTCTGGTCTGAGTTCGTCATTCAAGAAGAGGACATCCTGGCACGACAAGGAAAAACCAAGCGGCGGCACATGTTCCGGGCCAACACACGCCATGATGGTGTTCGTGAGCGAATAACCGCCCTTGTACCATGTGACAAGCGAAATGAAGTTCGTCGCCCAGGACGTGTCGTCGGGAGCGATCCACATGACATCCGTCGACAGCCGATGCGGATTCGAAAAGGAGAAGCCCGGCCCTCCCGACCAGGTACAACCGAGGAAGGCGTTCGAATGGCACTGGTGGACTTCTCCCGTCAACACGTGCAGCGCACCAGGCAGGAAGTGCCCGAATATTCCGCCGTCGGAATCGCCGTGGCCGAAGTCGCAGACATCACGGCCATCGAGTTTAATGTCAACAGAAGCCTTGCACCCCACCCATCCGCTCTGCGGCGAATCCCAATGGATCGTCACATCCCAAATTGAGCGTTCCACAGGATAGCCGAAATAGGGGTCTCCGTACACATGTTCAACGCCGTTCGTCGTCAGTACAGCAATCTCAGGGATTTGGCCCTCTGAAAGCGAGAACGCATACTTCGCGCCGCAGTCGATGGCGAACTTCAATTTCTCTTTCCCATCGCATAAAACAGGCAGATCGCCGACTGTCAAACGGATGGGCCAGTTCCCATGTTGCGAGTTAACGGTGAAACTGACAAGACGGCGGTTCGGATCGGCGGCCCGACCTGTAACCCATGCGGGATAACCAAGAGAAGAGATTTCGGTTGCATTGCTTGGATAGGCGAGACTTCCCCAGATGTCGCTTTGGTTCCATCCCGCTCCGTTCTCGGGCACGCGCGGATTCGGATCGAGGCTGTTCGCAAGTCCATCGTAATCCCAGTCGTTGGGATGGACTCGACGGAACACGACTTCGCTCGTATTCGAGCCAACCATCACGAACGTGTTCGTACCGTTCACCGTCGGACCAATATCAAAGGTTGTATCGTCAATGTGTGAGAGATCATAACGAAGCCGGATTTCGCCGAGCAATGGATCAAGATCAATGCGCGCACTTGCAAGTTTGGTAGAATCATTTCCAAGAGCGCCGTTCTCAACGGCAACAGTCAAACCTCCGAGTCCGTTAGTCGCACACCAAGCGCGACTTGCTGAAAGATTATAGCGCGCCCAATTCGCCGCCGGGCAAAGCGCAAACGGAGAAAGGAAGCGAATCTGATCCGATGCATCGCGGAACGAATCACGCAAAATGCCCTCACAGCGCATGAAAGCGTTCGACCAACCATGGTCATCAAATGGGAAATTCCAACCTTTGAGGGGAATGTTCCACGCGCCGTAAACAGCTCCGCGCCGTTGAGCGGCTTCCCAAACAGTAGGGGATTGTTCGATTACAGCCGAGGGAAATGCGAAGATGGATGTGTCAAGAGAATTGGACGACACCGAAGCGACGTACCAACGATGGGCAATGTCTTCGTCTGTAACTGCGTTTTCCGGGAGGGCCGCGTTCGAATGTAAAATGTAAAATGGAGAATGTAAAATGTTGGTTTCCCCACACTCATTTTCCATTTTCAATTTTACATTTTCCATTTGGCTCCCGGCCGCGACAGAGCGCGGCCCTCCCACTTGGGACATGCCGTTCGTTCCCCCTTCAATTTGTCCGACATCGTTTGTACTTGAAAGATCCCCTCCAACTTGCTGCGTGTCGTTAGTCTTGGCGGCCGCGATTCGAACACTCGTCACCGTCATACTGCCGATGAGAACCATCCCCACGAGAGACGCGGCCGCGAGGCTCTTCTTCGCACCGCCAGAGAGGAATTTTACTCCACGCGTAAGGCCAAATGCGACAACAGCTGTTCCGACAAACGCAGCGCAGGCATAGACGGCATTGACTTGGATGGTGGAAAGTTCGGGAATCATTTAGCCGGCATCCCTTTGCACCGCCACGCACTGCGCATAGAGGTTGAAGAGGTGGGCCACGCGCTCGGCGTCGTTCGCGAAGGTTCGCCCGTAGGCCTTGTCGACAAGGGCATCGAGTTTCTGATGAAGTTGGAGAACTGGTCGGGCTTGAAGATCGAGGTATCCTCGGCGAAGAGACAAAAGAGGAGCCGCACGAGATAGACTTCGAGTTCCTTTCCCCGATAACCGATCGCCTTCAAGGCATCGTGCAGCCGGGCCATCTTCTCGGCGGCCCGGCGGTTCACGGGATCCTGCTCGCGGATGTCATCGGCCTCGCCGCCGATCATGAACCCGAAGAGCGTCACGTACTTGCGAAGGTCGGAGAGCTTGAACGACGTGAGCGCGTTGTCCTTCGTGAGATCGTAGAATCGGAAAGTCTGGAAATCGGAAACAACGATGGCGCGCGGTAGGGCGCGGACTCCGGCCGCGCCGCTCGCGGGCAAGGCGCGAACATAGTCCATCGCCTGACTGAAGGCCGCATCGAGATCCTTGCCCTTCGATTTCATTTCGACGAGGATCTGTCCCGGCCAAAACATATCCACGAACCCCTGCGAGCCATCCGCGAATTTGACCCGATGTTCAAACGTGGCCTGCTGCACAATATCGACACAGAAGACCTCGAAGAACTCCTTCAGGAACGACTGCGCCTGCGATTTCTCATCATAGGCGGATTTCCACCGCTTCGCAAATGCGGTAGCATCCCTACGAATCTCATTCCACCTTTTCATGAGTTCCACTCTCCGCCCCGAATAAAGTTTCGCGGCGTCATTTCGGAGCGTGAGCGGAGAAATGACGCCGGGGAACTTAAACCGTCTGGCGGATGACGCGCTTGGCCTTGCCTTCGCTGCGGGGCAAAGCGCCGACGGGGAACACTTCGCCCTTCGGCAGGAATCCCAGGCGCTCCTTGAGATGCTTGGCGACCGTGTGACCGGTCACGCCCGGTTCGGCTTCCACGTTCACCGTGACATCGGTCATGCCGTTGTGTTCGATGAGGACGATCTGGAACTCGTCCTTCACGCCCGGGATTTCCATGAGCGCCTGTTCGACCTGGCGCGGATAGAAGTTGACGCCCTTGACGATGAGCATGTCGTCCGTACGGCCGGTGATGCGATCGATGCGGAGCGAGGTGCGCCCGCAGCCGCACTTCTCGCGCGAGAGGATGCGCGAAATGTCGTGCGTGCGATAGCGGATGATCGGCATCGCCTCGCGCGTGAGGGAGGTGAAGACGATTTCGCCGTATTCGCCGTCCGGAACGGGCGCGCCCGTCACGGGATCCACGATTTCGGTGATGTACTGGTCTTCCCACACATGGAGGCCGCAATGGCACGAACAGTCCATGCCCGTCGTACCGATGCCGCCCGTCTCGGTCATGCCGTAGATGTCGAAGCACTCGATGTGGAGGCGCTTCTCGATTTTCCTGCGCATTTCGTCGGAGAACGTTTCGCTCCCGAAGATGCCCACGCGCAAAGACGGAATGTCATGGTCGAGCGTCTCTTCCGCATCGAGCTTTTCGATGATCCGCGGCACGTAGGAGACGACCGAGCAGAAGCCCTTCACGCGGAAGTCGCGCATCAGCTTGATCTGGCGCTCCGTGTTGCCGCTCGACGCCGGCACGCAGAAGAGCCCCGCCTTGCGGCAGCCGTGATAGCAGCCGAAGCCGCCGTTGAAGAGGCCGAAAGTGGGCATGATCTGGAACGCGTCGCCCGGCCCGAGCCCGGCCATCGTGTAGCAGCGCGCCATGCAGTCCGCCCACTGGTTGAGGTCGTTCTTCGTGTAGGCCATCACAACGGGCGTACCGGTGGAGCCGGAGGACTGGTGGAATTCAAGGAGCTCCGTGCGCGGCACCGTGCTCATCTCGAGGGGGTAGGCGTCGCGGAAATCGTCCTTGGTGAGAAACGGAAGGCGCTTCAGATCGTCAAGGCTCTTCACGTCTTCGGGATCGCCGAAGCCGCGGCTCTGGAGGAGCTTGCGGCTCCACTCGCTCTTCCACACGCGCGCAAGGGACTTCTTGAGCCCCTTGAGCTGGACGTCCGCGAGCTGGTCGCGGCTCATCGTTTCCGCCTCACGATTCCAAAAGTTCATTTCTTCTCTCCAAAATAGGCTTCGTAGAGGGCCCGCACGGCGCGAATCCGATCCGCGCTCTTGATGCTGATCATGAACGAGAACTCGCTCGCGCCCTGGTTGACCATCGAGATGTTGATGCCGTGCGTAGCGAGCGCGTTCGTGGCCTTCGCGAGCATGCCGGCCGAAAAGGCCATGCCCTCGCCCACCACCATCAGAACCGCGTAGTCGCGCGTGACCAACACGGAGTCGGGCGCAAGCTCGCGCTTGATGCGCGCCACCACGCGGTTTTCCACCGCCTTCGTGAAGCGATCGCCGCGGATCACCACGGAGATCGAGTCGATGCCCGAGGGCAGGTGTTCATAGGAAATGCCTTCGTCCTGCAGGATGTCGAGAAGGCGGTGCGTGAAGCCCACCTCGCGGTTCATGCAGTATTTATCGATGATGATGTTGCAGAACCCGTCCGACGCGGCAATGCCCGTCACGGTGCCCGGGATCACGCGGCGGCTCTGCACGATCATCGTGCCGGGCTCGGAAGGACGGTTCGTGTTGCGCACGTTGATCGGAATGCGGCCCTGCACGGCCGGGCGCACGGCTTCGTCGTTGAACACGCCGAAGCCCGCATACGCGAGCTCGCGCATTTCGCGGTAGGTCATCGTGTCGATGCCTTCGCTCACTTCGGGAACGATGCGCGGATCGACGGGATAGACGTTGTCGACGTCCGTGAAGTTCTCATACACGTCCGCCCGCACAGCGGCCGCGAGGATGGACCCCGTGATGTCGCTGCCGCCCCGCGGGAAGGTCGCCACCGTTCCATCCTTGCGATAGCCGAAGAAGCCGGGATAGATCACAATGCCTTCGAAGTCGGCGAACGCGCGCGCGAGCTTGCGATAGCTTTCCTCCACAAGGCAGGCGTTGCCGCTCTCGCCTTCGAGTACCATGCCGGTATCCTTGGGGCTCGCGTAGCGCACCTTCACGCCGCGCCTGGAAAACGCCACGGCGGCAAGCTTCGCGCTGTTATCCTCGCCGGCGGCCTTGAGCGTATCCATGAACACGCCCTGATCGCGTTTGGAACTTGCAAGACGGGATTTGAGATCATGCTCGATTTCGTCGACGATGTCCGTACCGAGCTCGAGATCCTTCGCAATCGAAGCATAGCGGGCCACCACGGCGGCGAGCTGCGCCTTCGTGTCCTTCTTGGCAAGCGCCGTCTCGGCCAGCTCGATGAGCAGGTCGGTCACTTTCGTATCCGCCTTGTTGCGCTTACCGGGGGCCGAAACCACCACGATACGACGCTGCGGATCCGCGAGCACAATGTCAATCACCTTGGTCAGCTGCTTCGCATCCGCAAGCGAGCTGCCGCCGAATTTACAAACTTTCATCACGAAATCCTTTCCTGAAGAGGAAAACAAGTTGCATATTCTATCAAAACCTACCCCGTAAACGCAAGTAAAGGGTTAGGGAATTATGCGATTTGGGCATACGCCGATGCGGTAGAAGGCGGAATCGACGTCGTCGGAGGGGAGGGTGATTTCGTTTTCAGGCGGCGTCGCCGCGATGCCGTCGCGGTAGAGCGTGAAAGGATCGCCGAGGCGGCTGGAGCGCCACACCGTGTAGGTGCGCCCCTCGCAGCTCGGCCAGGAAAGCGTGATGCGGCGCGCGGCATCGGTAACGGCCGAATCGATGCGGAAGACGCTCGCGGCGTCGTTCGGGTCGCTCCCCGCCCACCACTCGGCCCGGTTCGTATAACCGTCGCCATCGGGATCGGCAGCGGGATCGACGCCGTTGAGAACGAGGAAGTTCGCCCGCTCCCACGCGTCGGGAAGGCCGTTGCCGTCGAGATCCGTGAGATCCGGCTGGGGCGAGAACATCACCGCGTCGGCAATGACCCACTCGCCGTCGGATCCTTCCGTGAGGATCCTTACGCTCCCCTTCCGCCCCGCCTCGAAGCGCCACGCGCCGAGAAGCGTCCACACGCCCGAGTTCGCCGTCTGGTTCGCCTTCACGCGCGTCACGCCGTCCGCGTGCGTGATTTCATATACGGCCCCCTTCGCCCGTTCGTCGCTCGAGTTCCAGATTCCCTTCACCTGATAGACGCCGGGCGTGGGCAGGTTCGGCGTATACTTGACCCACAGGTTCGCCGCCGCCTTCTTGTCGCTATGCAGGTAGTTCGCGCCATAGCGGCTCGCGTTGTACGCGCTCGTCACCCACGCACCCGAAACCTCCACGCCTTCGGGGTCGGAATTGTCGACGATCGTCTCGCCCGCCACGCGCACCCACCTGAAGGCGTCCGCAATCACAAAGCCGGTCGTCCCCTCCGTGCGCACCGTCGCGGCCGGATTCGCCCCGAAGCGCCACACGCCGATCTGCTTCCAGCCGCCCGAGGGCGACGTCATGTCGTCATACACCGTCACCGTGCCTTCGCGCGTCACCACCTGGATCGGCACGGCGCTCGAACGGCTCGAATTGCCGTTCCAATACTGGAAGAGCCGCCACACGCCCTCTTCGGGCAACGCGGCCGTGTAGCGCACCCATGTGCTCGTATTCGCCGCCTTGCCGTTGTGGAGGTAGTTCGCGCCGTAGCGCTCGCCTTCGCTCGCGCTCACGGTCCAAGTGCCGGAGATCTGGGCGGCGACATTATCCACAATCACCTCCTGCAGCTGACTCGCCCGATAGCCCGCAAGGCCGGTATCGGGCCGCTGCGGCCATGTACCGCCGATGAGCGCCTGCAGTTCTTCCGTCTTCGCCGGGTCGCGGTAGATGTCGCGCGGCCGGCAACCGTATTTCCGGCAGAGCCCCGCCGCGTAGCCCACCGCCACGCCCATCTGCCCGCCCGTGTTCATCACGCGGCTCGACCCCATCGCCACGTGCGTGAAGCTCGCGCACCGCCCCGCAAGAAAGAGGTTCGGCACGTCGCGGCAGCAGAGCGCGCGATAGGGCATGTACCAGCGCGGCACGCTCACCTGTTTCGTGCCGGCGATGAAGCCGGAGGCATCCTCGTAGAAGTGAAGGTCGATGGACCACGTGGACGTGCCGATCGCGTCCTCGAACCATACGGCCTTCTCCACATCCGCCTGCCGCACCACGTAGTCGCCGATGATCCGGCGCGACTCGCGCTTGCCGGCGTTGTACGGCACCCAGTCGAGTTCGCGGTTCGCCTGCGCGCTCGATTGCTTCGCCCGCCAGAAGCTCCCGTAGACGGCGCGCAGCAGGCGATCGCGCAGCGTCTCGGCGTCCCAGATCGTGTTCTCATCTACGCCGAGGCCCGCCTCCCATTTCCAGGATCCGCTCGTGGCGCTCCGCGAGCCGCTGACCGGAAGCGCCCACGGTACGTCGGGAAACGGCCGCGGCCCCTCCGCCAGGCGGCTCGTCCACATCGCGCTATTGCCCATCGTGCTCGTATCGGCAAGGGTCTGCGCGAGCGACTCGTCGTACTCGCTCTTCGCCTCGCGGCCCATCCGCCAGGCGGCGCCCGCCCAGAAGCCGAGCCACCCGTCGCCCGTCGCGTCCACATAGAGCGGCGCCACGAACCGCCGCCGCGCGCCCGTCACCACGTCGCGCGCATCCACGCCCACGATCTCGCGCGTACCATTCGTCACCGCGCCGTATGCGCGCCAGAGCGTGAACACCGCGATGTTCGTGTAGCCGCCCACAAGGGCCATGCGCCTAGCGTCATCCGCATGCGCCTGCGCGTTCGTGTTCTCCTTCGTGTTCGCCACCGCCTGCACGATCGGGTGGCGCACCTCGCCCTGCGTCTTCACGCGGATTTCACCGCTCGCGTTGCCGCCGAGCATCGCACGGTCTTGCACGAGCGCGACGGAAAGGCCGCTCTCCGCCGCGGCAATCGCCGCGCACGTGCCCGCAATGCCGCCGCCCACCACCACGAGGTCCGCACGCGTGGTCGCCTCGGGCACGCCCCCTTCGCCGCGCGCGGCCGCACGCCAGCGCGCAAGCGCTACGGGATCTTCCGGCGGCGCGGGGGCCGCGAGATCTTGCGTCAAATAGAGCGCGTCGCAGCGGCCGTCGAAGCCCGTGAGGTCGGTGAGGCGCAGTTCCACCGCCGCGGCCGGCAGCGTCACCGTGCCGCCATCCACCCAGCCCCAGTCGGCCGGCGCCGTTCCGAACACGGGCGCGAGCGGCGTGCCGTTCACCGTCACGCGGAAGCGGCCGGGCTTTTCGCCGCGCCAGTCGGGCGTCCAATCGCGCGTTCTCACCCACACGCGCCACACGCCCGCTGCGGGAATCGCAACGCTCGTCGTTGCGTCGGCAACCGGCACGCCGAGGCCGTGCGCGAGCAGATAGGGCGAGCCCATCCGATCGACCGATTGCGTATCGTTCACCCAGCCCATCGGATTTGCGAACGACTCGGCCTCGACGAGAAGGCCCTTCGGTACCGTGGAAACGGCCTCCCTCGCCGCGAAGAACGCCTCAAGTGCGCCCACGATCTTGCGCGCGATCTTCTCGGCGCCCGCGGCATTTGGGTGTACCATGTCGGCGACCGTATCCGTGTGCCAGTCGAACCCGTCCGCCGCATCCACGACGAGCGCCCGCGAGGCGGGCGTATCGAGCTCCGCGGCGAGCGCCGCCACGGCCTCGCCGAGCGCGGGCAGGTAGGCGTATTTCGGCAGCTTCCCGGACGTAATCGGCCGCGCCAGGAGGAGCGTCACGCGCGGATTGGCCGCGCGCGCCGCATCGACCATCGCGCGGTACGCCCCGAGGATGCCGGGAATCGGGCCTTCGTCGACGAAATGGTTGTGCCCCGAATGGATGAAGACGAAGTCGGCGACATTCGTTGCGAAATGCGCCACGAACTTCGCCGCCACCTGTTCGGCCGAGTTGCCGCCGTAGCCCTCGTGGCGGAGGCGCGTGCCCGAAACCTCGGTTGCGTGCGACCCGCGGAACGTCACCTGCCATCCCTTCGCGGCGCACTGCCGGGCGAGCGGAATGCGGTACGTCGTAAACGACGCTCCGCCTTCCGTAATCGAATCGCCCACGCAGGTGATGGAAAACGCCCGCGTCACCGCCGAGGCGGCAAGAGCCGCTCCAACGCACAGAAACAAGAATATGCTTTTAATCGACATGTCTACTCCATCACGGGCGGAACGCATTTGCCGTCGCGCTGCTTTTCGATGTCGTCGCAATGGCCGAGATATTGGCCGTTCGAATCCATCCAGATCACCAGACGCTCGCGTTCCTCGGGCGTGAGCTTCACGCCGTGATGGCCCGCGTCAAGCATCTTCCGGAGGGGCGCGGCAATCGCCAGCCACTCGCCCGGCGCCGTGTAGGCCGGTTCCATGAAGGCGAAATTGCGCCAGTTCAATCCGAAATACGCCGTGCGGTTAACGAGGTTCATCCAGCTCGTCGCGTGGCCGAGCCGGTTCTTCCGCCAGTTGCCGAGGCGCAGATCGGGCGCCTTGGGCGCACGCTTTTCCCCATGGCACGAAACGCACTTCGCGTCAAGGACGGGTTGTACGAGCCGCACGTAGTTGAACGGCGCCGCGCCGTCCGGGCCCGGACGAATCGCGCTCGGTGCGCGGCGCATTGCCTGCGGCAGCGTCTTCCGCGCCGTGCGGCGCACGTTCTCCTTCGGCTCGTGGCACCCGCTGCAGAAAAGCCGCTCGCCCGGATGCACGTAGGTGTCGCTGCGCATGTTCTGCACCGCGCAGCCATCCGCACGCAACGCCTGGAAGAAGAGCGGCACCCCAACGGGCGCGGTAAAGTACGCGCTGCCATCGGCCTCCACCGGTACCGTGCCGAGGCACTGGCGCCCCGTCTGGTGCGGTTCCGCGCCGAGCGAGGGATGGTTCAAGACCGGCTTCGTACGCGGGAACACCTGCCACACGCGCAGCGCGGTGATCACGGTGTTGGACGGGAACGGAAGGCGCGTATCGTACACGTTGACGAGGCCGATCTCCGCCGTCTTCGGCAGGTTCTTCGGCGGCGTGGGACGCTTCCCGTCCGCATCGGCCGGCAGACCCTCCAGCGTCTGGTGCCGCAGCACCGGCGGACGCTTCCGCGCGCGAATCGGCATCGGGTCGATGCACGAAATCGTCGGATGCGTGTAGAGCTTGATCTTGTTGCCGAAGGCGTCGATGAGCGCAATCGAATAACGCCGCTTTTCCGAGACGGGATAGAGTCCGTTCGCATATCCCTCGTAGGAGCAGATGTAGTACTTCTCACTCAGCGGCCAGGCGTTCGCATACGCGCCGCTCGCCTTGCTCTTGGAATAGAATTCGCTTTCGGGCATCGGCTGCTCGGGCGTGAGGCGGCGGATCGACGACATCTCGCCGTCATCCGGCACCGAAGGGTCGATGATGATAAGCGCGCCTGCCGACCAGCCATGGTGCGGCGCAGCCGTCGCCACATACCGGCCACTGCCAGGGATCTGACGCACATTCATCTCCACGCACGGCGAGGTGCGGAAATGGAGGCGCGTGTTGCCGTTCAGCTCGCGCGGATCGCGGCCATCGGGGAACGTGGTCCAGGCGGCCTCGGCCTGGGTGTGTCCACGGTCGACATAGT
>JAZLJP010000144.1:0-16881 GCA_045617985.1 Kiritimatiellia bacterium | reverse complement strand
GCGCCCCCCTGCCCGCCCCCGCTCTCCCGCGCGCGCCAGGCGCAGGCCTGCGTGGGGGCGGGCAAGCCCTTTTTCGCGGAAAAGCCCTCCGCCACGGATCCGCGCGGCCTTCGCGAATCCCTGAAGGCCGTGGCCGCCGCGAAGGCGAAGAAGCTTTCGATCCTCTCCGGCACGCTCCACCGCCATTCGAATCGCTTCCTGCGGCAGATCGGGCCGATCCGCGCGGGGGCGATCGGGAAGATCATGGGGGGGCGCGTCTACCGCTGCCATGGGTCGATGTGGGTGCGTCCGCGCCGTGCCGAGGATACGAACGCCTCCTATCTCGCGAACAACTGGTACCACTTCTGGGAAATGAGCGGCGACCAGGTGACCGAGCAGGCGATTCACGAAGTGGACCTCGCGAACTGGTTCATCGGCCGCTTCCCGCAAACCGCCTTCGGCATGGGCGCGCGCTGGCGCCGCCCCGCCGGCATCGGCGACATCTACGACGAAATCGCGATCGACTACGACTATGGCGATGCGCTCCATGTGACGACCTTCGGCCGCCACATGAACGGCTGCGCGAACCCGTTCGGGACCGTCCTCGTGGGCACGGAAGGCGAAATTTCCGTGGGCGGCAAGATCCGCCGGTTCGACGGGAAACCCGTGGCGGAGGATCTCAAGATCATCGAAGGGCGCCACGATAGCGGCCTTATCATGGAGCATGCGGATTTCCTCGCCGGCCTTTTGAACGGCAACTTCCTCAACGAGGGCGAGCAGGTGGCGATGTCCACCCCCACCTGCATCATGGGCACGCTCGCCGCCTACTCGGGCCGCCAGGTGCGCATGAAGGACCTCCTCGAGAACGAGCGTTCCGAATTCTACGACAAGTGGAACGCCGGTTTTACGGCGCAGCTTTTCGAAGAGACGAACGACGTTCCGCTGCCGAAGGAAGGCTGCGGCATCGTGCCGGGGCTCGCGTAAGGACGATGGAAGGGAGGATGACGATGGTGAATCGGAAAGAATTCCTCGTTTCGCTCGCAGCGGCGGGGCTCGTGGGGGGCGCGCGCGCGGAGGGGCGGCCGGCCTTCCGCACGCAACTCAAGAAGGCGCTCATTCGGCAGCGGCTCACGGCGAACGTGGTCGCCGAGTTGAAGGCGGCCGGATTTGCGGGCGTGGAGTTGAGCGACAAGACGGTTGATCTCCAAGCGGCGCGTGCGGCGCGGGCAATGGCCGAAGAAAACGCTCTTGCGATCCATTCCTTCATGGGCGGCTGGTTCGAGTTCAATTCGCCCGACCCCGCGAAGCGTGCGGCGGCGATTGAAACCGCGAAGGCGAATCTGCGCCTCGCGGCGGCCTACGGGGCGCCGGTGATGCTCACCGTCACCGGGCGCGTGGGCGGGCCGATGCCGAAGCCCTCCGCGTTCGATCTCGACTTCGATCCGCAGACGCTCGTACTGAACCGCGCGGCGAAGACGGGCGATTTCGCGGCCTACGTGAAGGCGCAGAACGATGCGACGAAATACGCGCAGGATGCGGTGCAGGCGCTCATTCCGGTGGCGGCGGCCGAAGGCGTGGTCATCGCCCTGGAAAACGTGTGGAACAATCTCTGGGTGAAGCCCGCGTTCGCTTCGGCGTTCATCCGCTCGTTCCGTTCGCCGTGGGTGAAGAGCTATCTCGATCTCGGCAACCACGTGCGCTACGCGCCGGTGGAAGAGTGGCTTAGTGCGCTCTCCGATCAGATCGTGAAGCTCCACATCAAGGATTTCAAGCTCGATCGTTCGCTTCCGAACGAAGGAAAGTTCGTTCGCCTCGGCGAGGGTTCGATCGATTGGAAGAGCGTGCGGCGCGCCATCGAACGCGTGGGCTACAACGGCTGGGTGTCGATCGAAGAAAACGGCTGGTCGAGCGCCGAATACGCGAGGATCATGGACCGCTTCTTCGCGGGTACGTTTTAACGTCGTCTCTAAGGAGAAATCATGGGCAAGATCGTCGGTTTGAGTTTGGCGGTGGCATTGTGCGGCTGGGGCGCGTTCGGGGGAGCGGCGTTCGATTCGAATCGGCCGGATACGGGGAAGAGCGGCACGTTCGCCAATCCCGTCATCGGGCCCGATTGGCCCGATCCAACGGTGTGGAACGGCGGGGACGGGTGGTATTATTCCGTCGCGACCCACCTTGCCACGGTCTACCGCAGCCGGAACCTGATCGACTGGGAAGACACGAAGACAAGCCCCATCTCGGAGGCGACGCGCGCGGAGCTGACGCGCCCGACGCGCAACCTGTGGGCGCCGAGCGTCGTGAAGCTCGGCGAAACCTGGACCCTCTACATCTCGCGTTTCGTGTCGGACGCGAAATGCACGATTGTGGCGCTTACGTCGAAAACGCCGCAGGGGCCGTTTGCCTACCGCGGCGTGGTGGTCGATTCCGAGCGCGAGCGGATTCTCAACGCGATCGACCCGTATGTGCTCGAAGCGGACGGCCGGGTGCTGATGTTCTTCGGCAGCCTCGCCGACGGCGTACACGCGGTTGAACTGACCAAGGACGGCCTCGCCCTCGCCCCCGGTGCGAGGCCCGTACATGTGGCGGGCATTCGGCGGCCGCCTTCGAAGAGGGTGGGGGCCTATGAGGGCTCGTATGTGATGAAACGGGGAAAATGGTGGTATTTGTTCGTTTCGGGCGGGCACTACGGCGACCACACCTACTATCTCACGGTGGGCCGCTCGACAGACGTGATGGGGCCGTACCTCGATCGCGCAGGCCAGCCGCTCACGGCCGGCAAGGCGCCGCCCACGCTCGCCTCGCGCGTGGGCGACCGGTTCTTCGGCCCTGGGCACAACGGCGACGTGTTCACTTCGTCCGACGGGCGCACCTGGATGTTCTACCATTCGCACGACGCGCAGCTGCCCAAAAAGAGCTGGCGCCCGTGCCTGCTGCAGGAACTCAAGTGGACGCCCGACGGTTGGCCGTATTTCGAGGATGGGCGCCCTCTGCCTTCTGAATCGCGTTTCCCGCTCTAAGAGGATGACGGCGGTATGAGCTTGAAGCCGTAAGTAGGATCGGCCGAGTAAAAACACCGCGTGAAATCGCGGCGTTTTTTTGATATAATTGCGCCATGAAAAAAATAATGTCGAATAAGCCGAGGCTTTGGTGGCGTTGGCTGGCGGTGGCGGTTCTTGCTGGAAGTGCGATGGCCGCCGGGGCCGATGCGGTGTGCGAAGAACGCGCGGCACAGGTGAAGCTGATGAGCGCTGAGGCGCTCGTGCGCCTTGCCGACGACTGGGCGAAAATGCCCGGCGCCAACGCGGTGGCGTTGGCGGCGTTGCGCCAGTTCGCCGCGGAAGTGGAAGGCGCGAAACGGGCTGCGCTGGGGGCACTCGGGCGCGGCGATGCGGCGCCTGCGGCCGCGCTCGTTGCGCGCCAGCGCCGGCTGATGGCGGCCCATCCGCGCCTGCGCGGGATCGAGGTGCTGGCGGTCAAGCACGCGGCCCCGGGCAATCCCGGGGCCGCGCGGCGCGATGGCAATCCCGCCCAACCCGGGCTCTCCTGCTACAACCATCTCGACGTGTGGAAGGGCCGCCGGGCCGGGCTCGTCGCCTACTCCGGCTTTGACGCCGAAACGCCCGTCGAGCGGAAGGTCATCGACCACAGCGGCACCATCCATGCCGTCGATCTCGAGTTCGGCGGCGAGCGCATCCTCTTCGTGGGGCCCGACCGCGCCCGCTCCAACCAGTGGCGGCTCTTCGAGACCGACGTGAACGGCGCGACGCCCAAGGCGCTCTTGCCGACGAATTTCGTCCATGAGGCGGCCGACTGCTGCTGGCTTCCCGATGGCCGCATCGTCTTCACGTCCGACGCGGGCGAGCAGGGCCTGCCCTGCGAAACCGGGCGGGTGCGCATGTCCAACTCCTACCGCCTCGATCCGCGCAATGGCGTGGTGGAGCGCCTCACCTACGACCAGGACTCCAACTGGTACCCGAGCGTGCTCAACGACGGGCGCGTTCTCTATGTGCGCTGGGAATATTGCGATCTGCCGCATTTCTTCAGCCGGCTCTTGATGACGATGAATCCCGATGGTACGCGCCAGATGGGATTCTACGGCTCCAACGACTACTGGCCCAACCATTTCGGCAGCCCGCTCGCGATTCCCGGCGACAACGGCAAGTTCATTTGCGTGGCGACGGGGCATCACGCCTCCAAGGCGGGCAAACTCGTGCTCTTCGACGCCGAACGCGCGAGCGCGGGCCCGGCCGGGGCGGTGCAGATGCTGCCAGGCTGGGGCAAGCCGCCCGAAGGTCGCATCGAGGACGGGCTCTACAACGGCCAGTATCCGCGCTTCCTGCAGCCATTCCCGCTCGGTAGCTGCCCGGACGACGGCGCGGGCAAGTTCTTCCTGGCGGCGATGAAGGCCTCGCCGAATGCGCTCTGGGGCATCTATCTCGTGGACGTCTTCGACAACATCACGTTGCTTGCGGAGGTGGAGGGCTGGTGCCTCAACGAGCCTATTGCCATCTGCGCGCGGAAGCGCCCGCCGGCGATTCCCGACAAGCGCCGGGTCAACGTGCCCCATGCCACGATCTACTGTGGCGACCTCTACCAGGGCGAGGGCTTGAAGGGCGTGCCGAAGGGGACGGTCAAGGAGGCGCGCATTTTCGCCTACCACTATGCCTTCAACAAGACTGGCAGCCATGAGGCGGTGGGGTTGGAATCCTCCTGGGACATCAAGTACGTGCTGGGCACGGTGCCGGTAACCGAAGACGGCGGCATCCTCTTCGACGCGCCGGTCAATACGCCCATCTCGATCCAGCCGCTTGACGAAAATGGTTGTGCGCTCCAGCTGATGCGTTCCTGGACCGTGGGCATGCCGGGCGAATACGTGTCGTGCATCGGGTGCCATGAAAAGCCCAGCGTGGCGGCGCGCCCGCTCAAGATGGTCATGCGCGCGCCGTCGAAGATACGTCCGCCGGAAGGGCGCGCGAAGCCGCGCACCTGGAGCTTCCTGCGAGAAATCCAGCCGATCCTGCAGCGGCGCTGCTCGGGCTGCCACGACAAGGACTCTGACCCGCTGGTGGCCTCGCGCAAGCCCGACTACCAGGGCGTGAAGGTGTTCGCGTCGAGCGAGCATGGCCCGTTCCTGCGTGGCGACAAACCCAATCTTGCGGACATCACCCCGATCGCGCTCCAATGCAAGAGCGGCGGCGGCAGCCGCCAGGGCGGGGTGGACGTGCGTGCTGACAACAAGGATACCGACTGGTCCGGCGCCTGGTCGAAGAGCTACGTGGAACTGGTCGCCTACGTGCGGCGCCCGGGCCCCGAATCCGACTACCGGCTTTTCAATCCGATGGAATACCACGCGAACACGAGCCCGCTCGTGCAGCTCCTCAAGGGCGGGCACCACGGTGTGACGCTTACGGACGACGAATGGCGGCGCATCTATACCTGGATCGACCTCAATGCGCCGTTCTGGGGCACGTGGAAGGATGTGGCGGAGTGGTTCCGCAAACGCGGCGACCGCGCCTGGGCGGGATCGGGCCGCAACCACAACGAACAGCTGAAGTTGCTTGAAGCGTCCCACCAGCGCCGGCAGTACGGGGAAAGCCGGTTCCAGGGTTTCTGGGATCCGAAGAACGACCCCGAACTCGACCGCTACGGCTTCGAGCAGGCGCGGAAGGACCTCGCGCGCATCGCCTTCGAGCCGCCGGCGCGGACCGCGCCGCCGGCGCCGGCGAAAGCGCCGGTCGTTCTTGATCCGCAGTCCGTTTCCGGCTATGGCACGCGCATGGAAATCGACGCGCCTGGCGGCAAGCTTGTGTTCCGCAAGGTCGAGAACCGGCTCTGGATGTGCGAGAGCGAGTTGCCGCTCGCGAACTACCTCGCGTTCAAGCCCGACCACTACAACGGCGTGATCGACTGGGTGGGCAAAGACCACCAGAACGAGGGCGAGCGCGTGCTGCGCGGCGACCAGAGCGTCATCCGCGTGTCCTTCAACGAGGCGAAGGCGTACGCGGAATGGCTTTCGGAGAAGACGGGCTGCAAATTGCGCCTGCCCACCGAAGACGAGTGGGAGCGTGCGGCGCGCGCCGGGCGGAAGGGCGATTATGCCTGGGATGGCGGCATGGCGGAATTCGCCAAGGTGGCGAATCTTTCGGATGTTTCCGTGGGGCGGCTGCCGAACCAGTTCAACGTGATGAATCCGCATCAGCGCTTCGAGGGCGCGAACGACGGCGAGATGATCGTGGGCTCGGCGCTCAAGCATCGCTATCAGCCGAATGCGGCGGGATTGTACGACATGATCGGCAACGTCGAGGAATGGTGCGCGGGGCCGAAGGGCGAAGCGGTGGCCCGCGGCGCGGCGTTCAACATCCTTCCGCGGCGTGCGACTTACGGCCGTCGCAACCCGTACCTCGACTGGCAGCGGGTGTTCAACGTGGGCGTTCGTCTCGTGATGGAACGTGCCGAATAAAGGCCTTTCAATCGGGGCGGTAATGAGGAGGAGGTAGAAATGGATTTTTCGCGTCGGGGATTTCTTCTGGCAACGGCGGCAACGGCCGCAGGTTTTGCCGCACGGTCGGGCGGGCAACCCGAGACCGATCTCTTTTCGGATGGTTCGGCCTTTTCGGCTGAGAGCGGGATCAAGGTGCGCTTCCTGGGGAGCGGCGCGGCCGGGTGGAGAAAAGAAAACGCCAAAAATCCCCATGCGCGTCGTCAATCGAGTCTGCTCGTCGAAAACAAGGTGCTGCTCGATTTTACGAATTGTTCGTTTGACTTCCTGCCGAAAGACTGCCATCCCTACGCGCTCTTCCAGACCCATTCCCATGGCGACCACTACAACCCGACTGCGGCGGTCAAGTCCGGCGTTAGGCGGATGTACGTGCAGGAGACCTGGGCAAGTGCGGCGCGCAGGGAAGTCAATGCCGCCGCTGCGAAGCTCGGCCTTCCCGCACCGGACGTCATCGCTTTGCCGTTCGGGAAGCCTGTGACGGTGTGCGGTCTACGCATCACGGGCGTACCTGCCAACCACAGTACGGCGCGCATGACGGACGGGGTTCTTGAGCGGCCCTCTCTCTACCTCGTTGAAAAGGGGGCCTCACGCCTTCTTTATGCGACCGATACGGGCGGAATCCCCGGTGAGGCGTCGTGGATGATCGGTATTGACGCGCATATCTCGGAAGCGGGTTATGTGAAGTCCTTCGTCGACAATCCGATGGTCCACAAGCCGCAGGCGCTCACGGCGTTGATCATGGAGGCGACGAACGGAGACAGCGACGAAGACTTCCGCATTTTCGTGCATTCAAGCGCCCAGCTGGTGGCGCGCATTGTCAATGTGCTGCTCAAGACCAAACGCCTTGTACCGCCGGCTGCAGGCCACCATGTCTATTTGACGCATCTCGGTATCAAGTATCGAAACTGGCCGGCTGAAAAGATCAACGCCGAACTGCCCCCCACACTCCGCGCGGCGGAGGACGGGCTTGAAGTGACGATTGGATAGGAAAGAGGCAGAGATGGGCCATGCTTTCTGAAGACCTCAAGAAATCCATCGATCGTATTTGGGATACGCTTTGGGCGGGCGGGCTCACGAACCCGCTCACGGATGTCGGGCAGATCACGTATCTCCTCTTCATGAAGCCCATTGACGACAACCAGACGCGGGAAGAGCGGAATGCCGCGATGCTGGAAACGACGGTGGCGAATCCCGTCTTCAAAAGCGGCACGTGGAAGCCGGCGAATGCGGCGACGGCGGTCGCGTACGAGGATCTCCGATGGAAGAACTTCTGCCACAAGGCGCCCCGCCAGATGCTGACGCTGGTGCGCGAATATGTGTTTCCGTTCATCAAGACGCTGGGCGGCGGCAAGGATACCTCGTTTGCGAAGTACATGGCCGATGCGGTTTTTCTGATTCCGACGGCGAAGGTGCTCGTTACGCTCGTCGATGAGATCGGCGTGATGGATCTCAACAACAAGGACGCGATGGGCGACGTCTACGAGGAACTCTTGAACCGCGTCGCCTCCTCGGGCACGAACGGGCAGTTCCGCACGCCGCGGCACATCACCGAGTTCATCATCGCGCTCCTTCAGCCGACGCTCGATGACGAAATGTGCGATCCGGCGATGGGGTCGGCCGGCTTTCTCCTCGCGACGATCGCCTACCTGAAGGCGCATTTCGCGACCGAGCTCAAGAAGAAGGCGAATGCCGTCAAGTTCCGGACGACGCTCGTGAGCGGATGCGACACCGACCCGACGATGCTCCGGATCGGTGCGATGAACCTGATGCTGCACGGAATCGAGAATCCGCAGATCCGGTATTGCGACTCGGTGAGCGAGGATAACACGGAGCGCGGCAAGTATATTCGCTCATCGCGGCGAATCCCCCGTTCACCGGCACGATCTTCCAAGATACGGTGGCGAAGGATCTGCTTGCGGTCACCAAGACCGGCAAGACCGAGCTCCTCTTTTTGTCGCTCTTCACGAAGCTCCTGAAGATCGGCGGGCGCTGCGCGTCGATCGTGCCGCAGGGCGTCTTGTTCGGCAGCTCGGCGGCGCACGTCGCCATCCGCAAGGAACTCATCGAGCGTCAGCGGCTGATGGCGGTCATTTCGATGCCGAGCGGAATCTTCCAGCCGTATTCGGGCGTGGCGACGGCGATTCTCGTCTTTCAGCGCACGGACTCCGGCGGCACGGACGACGTTTGGTTCTACAACATGGAGAACGACGGCTTCTCGCTTGACCAGAAGCGCGAGTCGATTGCGGCGAACGACATCCCCGATATCATCGCGAAGTTTACGACCCGCCGCATGGCGCACGAGAAGAACGTCGACCGCTTCAAGAAGTGGTTCAACGTACCCAAGCAGACGATCGTCGAAAACAACTACGATCTCTCGTTCAATAAGTACCACCTCGTTCCCCACATGAAGGAAGACCTGCCGCCGGTGGAGGAGCTGGTGAAGAAGCTCGACGAGCTGACCGCCGAATTCGAAAGCGGCTTCGCCAAGTGGAAGGGGATGCTGTGAAGAAGAGGGCAGGTAGCGGGGCTGAGGCGGAGGGAAGGGGCGCGCCCGCGCGCCCCCACAGCCCCCCCGACGCCGCGCCTTGCATCGCCGGTATCGCCAAGGTGCGGCTGGGGGATGTGTGCTCTTTTTCTAAAGGGCAACAGATAAATGGAAAAGAGCTTTCTGATTCATATAGTTACCCCTTTATCAATGGCGGTGTCGAACCTTCAGGTAGTAGAGCAGAATGTTGAGGCCCAGCGGCGGATTGCGGATGAGCTTGACCAGCTTTGTGCCCTGAAGAAGAACACCGAAGATCGCCTCGCCCTCCTCGACCAAATCGTCAAATCCCGGTTTGTCGAGATGTTTGGGGATCCATCTGCAAATACAAAATCCTGGCCAATCGCCGAGTTGGGGGATGTCCTTGTCGCTATTGGTAATGGAAAGAGTTTTGTTTGTGAATCATTTCCGAGGACAGGCGTTGCGCCGGCGATTCTCAAATTAAGTGCGGCGACATGGGGCGTGTATAAGCCGGAGGAGAACAAAGCACTAAAACCAGATTCGAAGTATTATCCTGAATGTGAAGTGCGTAAGGGCGACCTGTTGTTTACGCGGAAAAATACTTTTGAATTGGTTGGGATGTGTGCGTATGTGACAAAAACCCCTCCAAATTTAATGTTGCCAGATTTGATTTTTCGCTTAGAAACGAATGATAGGATTGATAAGTTGTATCTTGCCAATCTAATTAACTTCGACACTTTTCGTGCGTCGGTTCGAAGCTTGGCCAGCGGCTCTGCCGCGTCAATGCCAAATATATCAAAAGCGAGGCTGTTGGGGCTTAAGATAATGCTTCCTCCACTCGCCCTCCAGCGCGAGTTTGCCGCCTTCGTGGCCGAAATCGACAAATCGAAAGCGGCCTTGCGCGAGACGGTGGCGACACTGGATCAGCTCTACCGCGCGAAGCTTCAGGAGTATTTCGGATGAACGAGCCGCGTCACGAGATCGTCCACTCGATGTTGCGGCGGCTCAACGGGTGAGATTATCGGCCGCGGGCGATCTATCAGATCACCATCACGCTCGCCGATCGCGCCTCGCAGGCGCTGGGGCAGCTGGAGGTGCAGGGGGCTGATGGTGGCTGGGTTTCGCTTGAGGTCGCGCGCGGGATGGGCCTCACGCCCGACGAGGTGGTTGCGCTGCTGGTACCGAGCGAGCTGGGCGAGATCGCTTTGCGCTGCTGGGCCGAGATTCCCCTGCAGTGGCCGGGCGTTTCGCTGATCGGCGCGCAGCCGATGCCCGATCATTTTCACGGCATCATTTTCATCGAGCGCCCACAGGCCAAAACGCTGGGCAACATCATCGGCAGCTTCAAATCAAAAAGCAGCTCGCGGGCGGGGGAATATCTCGCCAGGAACCTCGCCAAGAACCTCGCCGCACGCGGCGAGGCACAGCACGGCGGCGAGGTGCAGTATGCGGGCGGGGGGTGTGAGGCTCTGGGTGCGGGGTGCCGTGTGAAGCCGCGTGCGGCTTCATTTTGGTCGCCCGGCTACCAAGATACGATTCTCTTTCGCGACGGGCAGCTTGCCAACATGAAGCATTATCTCGCCGATAACCCGCGGCGGCTGGCCATCAAGCGGCTCTTCCCCGCGCTCTTTCGGGTGGTCAACGAATGGGCGGTGCCGCTGGCCCTGCCGGGCGGCGCCCAGGGCGGCGGCTATTTCACGGCCATCGGCAACCGCTTTCTCTTGGAGCGGCCGCTCCCGCAGGTGGAAAGGAAATCATGAGCTTCTACTCCCAGATCGTCGACCAGCTGAATGCGGCCGCCCAAACGAAAGACGCGGCGAAGATCGCGCGCGCGGCGAAAGAGGCGGTGCGTGCGGCGGTGAAGTTCCTCTTCGAGCAGAAGGGCGTCGAATGGGACGAGACGGCGACGCTCATGGCGCTCATTCACGCGCGGACGGTCGAGGAGTTCGTGGCGATGCCGGAACAGGTCGCCGCGCTCGATTTCGTGCGGATGCTCGGGATCAACGCCGAACATGGCGCGCACGTCAAGAAGACGCAGGCGGCACGGGCGGAGAAGACGGCGCGGCGTTCGAGCCGGGAAGCGTCACCGCGCCGGACGTAAGGGCCGATCTTTCCGAGGCCGAGACGCGCAGGCTCTACATCGACGCGAAGGAGAAGAAGTTCACGCCTGGGCGCTTCGACCTCATCATCATCGACGAGGCGCATCGCTCGATCTTCAACAAATACGGCGTGATCTTCCGCTATTTCGACTCGCTTTTGGTGGGGCTCACGGCAACGCCGAAGGAGGATGTCGACGCGAACACCTACAAGCTCTTCGACTGCGAACAGGGGAGCCCCAACTTCGCCTATTCCATCGAGGAGGCGGTGAAGCGCCATTGGCTCGTGGGCTGGGACCTCAAGAACCGCACGACGGACGTGATGCGTCACGGCATCACCTACGACGAACTGAGCGAAGCGGAAAAGGAGCAGGCCGACGAGGAGTTCGTGAAGGCGGGCTACGGCGAGGCGCCGGATCAGGTCGCTTCATCGGAAATCTTCAAGGCCGTCTACAACGAACCGACCTGCGACAAGGTGTTGCAGGACCTGATGGCGTACGGCTTCAAGGTGAACGGAAACGAGACGCTCGGGAAGTCCGTCATCTTCGCGATGAACCATCAGCACGCGAAGATGATCCACACGCGGTTCTACAAGCTCTATCCGCAGTATCCGGAAGACTACTGCCAGGTGATCGACAACTACGAGAAGTTTGCCGACACGCTGATTGACGACTTCAAGGAGAAGCCGGGCTTCCGCATCGCCGTTTCGGTCGATATGCTCGATACGGGCGTGGATGTGCCGGAGATTTTGAACCTCGTCTTCTTCAAGCGGGTACGGTCGAAAATCAAGTTCATCCAGATGGTCGGGCGCGGCACGCGCACGTGCGAAGACGTCTTCGGGCCTGGGCTACATAAGAAGCAGTTCCGCGCGTTCGACTGGTGCGGCAACTTCGAGTATTCCGGCATGGGCGGCAAGGGCGGCGACGACGGGAATGTGCCCAAGTCGCTGACGCAGACCTTGTTCGAGCTGCGTGTTCGGCTCTCGCTCCTCCTTCAGCCGGTCAAGCACCAGCAGGTGGCGTGGCGCAAGGCGTATCGAGAGGAACTTGCGGCGGGGCTCCTTGCGGCGACGAGGGGCGTCAAGAGCCGCACCGAGCGCATTCGGGTGCGGGAGAACATGCCGCACATCGACCGCTATCTGACGGAAGGAGCGTGGAATGCGCTCTCGCCGGTTGCCGAGTCGGAGATCGATGCCTTCATTGCGCCGCTGGTCGAAGGCGAGCTGGGTGACGAACTCATCAAATAGCGTGTTTCGAGGGGGGCGAATGGCTTTTCGAGGCGTCGAGCCATTTCCTTTGTGGCGATGAGGCGCGGGGCGGCGGGCGTATCGGGGATCCAGAGGGCGAGGGCGCGCGGATAATAGGTGGCGAGGAAGGTGCGGCCGGCTTCCGGGCCGAGCACGAAGAGCGTTGTGGAAAGACCATCCGCGAGGATGGCGCCGTAGTCGGCAGGCGTGACCACGGTGACGCCGGCAAGGCCGCCGACGGGCTTCCCTGTGCGGCCGTCGAGAATGTGGGAAAAGCGCCGGCCGTCCTTTTCGATGAAGCGCTCGTAGGTGCCGCTTGTGGCAACCGATTCGCCGTTTGTGAGGGCGATGATGGCGCAGTAGGGGGGGCGCGCGGGGTCGACGGCGGCGAAGGGGTTGCGGATGCCGGTGCGCCAGGGCCTTTCGCCTACCACGCGCAAGTTGCCGCCGAGATCGACGAGAAGCGAGGCGCCGGCCGCGGCGGGGGCGATGGCGCGGGCGGCGGCATCGACGGCAAAACCTTTTGCGATGGCGCCGAGGTCGAAAGTCGAGTAGGTGCCGCGCCCCACGCCGAGGGCGCGGAGGGTGCGCCCGATTTCAGGATTGAACGCGCCTTGGGATTCGCGCGCGAGCCGGAGGGCGGCGGCGTAGCAGGGCCTCACGGGGCGAGAGGCGGCCTCTTCCCAGTTCGTACAGCCGGCGGCAGAGAGGCGGCAGAGTTCGGATGCGGGATTCCAGGCGGAAAGGTAGTCTTCGGTCTCCTTATAGACGCCGCGCACACGTTCGGCAAGGGCGTCGAGATCGGCGAGGCGGCCCCGCACCGAAATTTGCGCGACGGTGCCCATCGTGGGCCAGCGCAGGGTTTGAGGCCTCCCCGCCTCGTTTCGCGAATGGAGAACGAGCGCAACGGCGAACGCTACAACGGCCACGCCCAAGGTGATGATTTGCTTCTTCATGATATCGGTTGGATTTGAACGGGAAATAGTATATCATTCCCGCCGCCGTTTCGGCAATCTTCAATTTCGGTGGACATTCAAGCGCGGATTCGTTATAATACTTCCGTTTTTGCGGAAAGAGGATGGAACCAATCCTCAAAATCGTCAAAGAGGAGCGAATCATGCGGAACAATTGGTTGAAAAAGGTGGCGCATGCGGTCTTGGCCGTGGCGGCTGGTGTGGCGTTTTGCGCGGCGGGTGCAACTGACGACTGGACGGGTGCGGGCGGAGACGGGCTCGTCTCCAATCCGGCGAACTGGTCGTTGGGGCACGTGCCGGAGGTGGCTGCCGATGCAATCCGTTTCAACGGGGAAACCGTTGTCGATGACCAGTGGACCTTGACGTTCGATCGTGTTCTGACGACGAGCGGCAGCTACCTGTGGGCCGGTGCCAATGCGGGCAAGGTCGTATTTGATCCGGACCAGGGTATCTGCATCCCATTCGTGTTTCAGGCGACCGACCCCGCAAACGGTATTGCCCAGACGGGAAGCAACAATCATTTCCGCTTTTGCGACGGTGACAGCCAAACATTGGCCCTGCGCATCTTGAGCGGCACCTATACGACGGCGGTGGAAGCCTGGATCGGTTTGAAGGGCAAGGCCTGGTTCGACATGCAGGGCGGTACGCTCAACGTGGGCAGCAACTTCAAAATCGCCCAGAACGCGAACTCTTACGCGGACGTCACCTTTGCGGGCGGCCTCGTGGACATTAAGGGCGACCTCAACATCGCCAACCATGCGAGCGCCGTGGCGAAGGTGGTCATCGGCAGCGGCGAGCCTGCGAAGACGGCTGTGGTCAGCGTGCCCAACAACAAGTGGGCGATTCTCGCTTCGGTGGCGGGTGGCACGGCGACGATGACGCTTCGCAAGGGCGGCGAATTTCGTTGCGGCGTTCTGAATTGCCGCAGCGAGAACTCAACGCTCATTTTCGATGGCGGCACCTTCAGGAACATCGGCCAGGACGGCAATGTGAAATCGCACGGCTATCTCATCACCTATTGTGAGGACCATACGCAGGACACGGTGGGGCGGCGCATCCTCTTCACCGAGAACGGCGGCACGATCGACACCATTCTGGGCGGACGCATCGACATCCCGATGACTCTTGCGGAAGGCGCGACGGCAACGACGCTGACGAAACGCGGCATCGGTGCGTTGGTCCTTGGTTCGGTCGGGGAAGGCTTTTCGGCCGTAGTCCAGGATGGCTCGCTGCAGGTGGAGAGCGGTACGCTTGCCGCGCTCACCCTCTCGGGCGGCTACTTGGTCGCCGGCAAGATCCCCGCGCACACCGGACCCGTGCAGGTGACGGGGGGACGGATCATCATCCCAGCTGTCGATGAAACATCCCTTGTGGACGGCAGCGCCGTCGCGACGGGGCTCAACTTCAACGACTTCGCCCTTGCCGAGGGGCTCGTTCCGGCCGATGTCTTCGACGTGCAGGGGGCCGAACACTTCACCTTCGAAATCACGGTGGCGGATGACGGTGCAATTTCGTATGTGCCGCACGCGGCGAACAAGCTGCCGGCCGGCTATACGCGCCTCTCGTACATCCAGTCTTTGGGCGGCCAGTACATCCTCACGGGCTTTGCCGCCCAG
Organism: Kiritimatiellia bacterium; assembly: GCA_045617985.1. Lineage (GTDB taxonomy): Bacteria > Verrucomicrobiota > Kiritimatiellia > RFP12 > UBA1067 > RUG572. Next base: position 1,968 of record JAZLJP010000144.1, on the reverse strand, counting down.
CATGATACGCGTGTGCAGATGGACTTCGGCGGCGTGCACTATGCGGCGAGCGTGGCGCTCTTCGGGCAGGATTCGTGGGGCGGCAATCGTTTCCTCTTCAACATGCAGAACAATACGAGCGCCAACCGGTTCATGTTCCATTCCAATGGCGGGATTCTGCCGCCCGTTGAGGCGAACACCGACTATTCGGTGCTTGTCGAACCGAGTGCGATTACGCTGACGAAGGTTGCCAGCGGCACCGAAACGCGCGTTGCGGCGACCAATACGGTGGTGGCGACGGCGAACCGGGAACTCGCGATTTTCGGTATGAACAACGGCGACAAGTGTTCGATCTTCAAATTCTACCGCATGAAGATGTGGGCGGGCGGCGTGGACCTCGTGCGCGACTTCGTGCCCTGCCAGAACGCGCAGGGCGAGGCGGGCCTCTACGACCTCGTGGGCCGCCGCTTCTACGCGAATGCGGGGACGGGCAGCTTCGCCGTGCCGGGCGACGAAACCCGCGAGGGCTATCTCGACTACATCGAATCGACGAGCGACCAGTACATCAATACGGGATTCGTGTTGGGGGCGCTCTCGAAGGTCGAGTGCGTGGTGGACGTGAAGGGCGCACAGCCCAAGACCTGGTCGGCCGTCTTCGGCTCGCGCAAGAGCACGTATTACTACAATTGCTTCGGATTCTTTGCTAAGTCGAGCAAGTCGCCCACTACAGCATATGCACGTACGGATGCGGAAACGCCAGGCGGCCCGATCATTACAGACGCAAAAGTCAATTTGACGTGTTACGGGTTGGATGCGTCATGGTATCGCCTTGACGATCCGACGGTGACGGGAGCCATCAAGTCGACGGGGAAGTTGAACGACTGCGTGAACAGCTGCTACATCTTCGACCTGAACAAGTACGACGGCGCGGGCGATCTCCGCGACACCTCCTACTGCCTGATGAAGCTCTATTCGTTCAAAATCTCGGATGGCAGCGTGGTGCAGCGTGACCTCGTGCCGTACCGTAAGGCGAACGGCGAGGTGGGCCTCGTCGATCGTGTGCATAACAACACATTCTATGGCAATCTCGGGGGGAGCGAGCCGTTCGTCGCCGGCGGAACGCGCGCGTTCTACACGACGGGAACGGCTCTCGAGCTGCAGGCCGGCACCTTCGCGGCGGCGGACGTGCCGGCCAACTGTGCTGACATCACGAAGGTGGGCCAAGGACTTGTGAATGTTGCGGCGGTGACGAGTTTCCCGACGCTGGCTGTGGAGGGCGGCTATCTCTCCTTCGCCAATAACGTGGCGGCGGCGCACACGGTGGCGGGGACGCTCGCGCTGGCGGGCGGTTCGCATCTCGTCTTCGACGTAACGGCGGACGGCAACGATACGCTCGCCTGTTCGCGGCTTGATCTCTCGAAGGCTTCGACGCTCCAACCGGTCACGATTTCCATCAATGCGTTCAGCGTGGCGGGAGTGGATGCGCCGCGCACGCTCCTCACGGGTGGTGCGCTCAGCGAAGCCGACCTCGCGCGCTTTGCGCTCGCGAGCGACATTCCGGCGCAACTCGCGGTGGCGAACGGAAATCTCCAGCTCGTGCCGAAGGCGGTTGAAGGCGCGACCTGGATCGGTGGCGGCGCGAACGGCAACTGGTCCACGGCTGCCAACTGGTTGAATGGTCTCTTGCCGCAGAATGGAGCGTCCGTGACGTTTACCGCGGCGGGCGGTGAGACGGCGATGGATCTTTCGGGCTTGTTGGTAAGCGACCTCGCCTATACGGCGGACGCGGCGAGCTACACGCACGGCGGCGAATCCCTGCTCGGCATCCAGCTGTCGATCACGAACGCGTCGGCGGCGGCCCAGACGATTACGGCGCCGGTGACGCTCGGTTCGGGCGGTACGTTTGATTTGAACGCGGTGGGTCCGGTGACGATCACGGGCAGCGTGAGCGCGAACACCGAGAACTTCGTGAAGAGCGGCGAGGGTACG
>JAZLJP010000143.1:0-56618 GCA_045617985.1 Kiritimatiellia bacterium | reverse complement strand
CGGTGGACGGACACATGAAACGAGATTACGGTGCGGACGAAATCTCTTGTGGGGTTTTGGACGCCTCCCGGAGGTCGGCACGTACGGCTGAAGGACTGAACCCGACGGGAGTACTGGGCGTGGCGGGGGTATCGGACGTGGTGGGGGCGTCGAATGTGATGGAAGGGCCGGATGGCGCGGAAGGGCCGGATGGCGCGGAAGGGCCGGATGTGGCGGTGCTGCGGGCTCGGGCGGTGTGGCTGGAGGCGATGGCGGGCGTGCCGGACGTTGCGACGCGGGTGCTGGAGCGCATCGACGCGCTCGTGGACCCCGAGCGGGTGGAGGAGGCGACCATGCTCGCCGGATGGAGGGCGAAGTACGAAAATGAGATTACGGTGCGGACGAAAGGAATGTGGGCGCGGCGGCTACGATGGGGGAAAACGAGTGCTGGGCAGCGGCGGATGGCTGGGGCGAAAACGGTTGCCCTGGCGGGCGACACGTGGTAGAATATGGGGCGTATATTTTAGAAAGGATGGAAAGCGATGAAGGTGATTTTGGTGAATGGCTCCCCGCACGAGCGGGGATGTACGCGTGCGGCCCTTGATGAAGTGGCGCAGGCGCTTGCGGCCGAAGGCGTGGAGAGCGAGATCTTCTGGCTGGGGCTCGACCCGCTCGCGGGCTGCATCGGCTGCGGGGCGTGCAAGAAGACGGGCGCCTGCTTCCGCGGCGACCTCGTGAACGCGTTTCTCGAGAAGGCGGGGGCGGCGGACGGTTTCGTTTTCGGTACGCCCGTTCACTGGGCCTCGGCTTCGGGCGCCATCACGTCGTTCATGGACCGCGTCTTCATGGCGGCCGGCGGGCGCCTTCGCGGCAAGCCCGCCGCGTGCGTCGCTTCGGCGCGTCGCGCCGGCACCACGGCCGCGCTCGATCAGTTGCTCAAGTATTTCTACATCTGCGGGCTTCCCGTGGTGCCGTCCCAATATTGGGCGATGGTACACGGTACGAAGGCGGCCGATGTGGCGCAGGATCTGGAGGGCCTCCAGATCATGCGTTCGCTCGCGAAGTACATGGCCTGGATGCTCAAGTGTTTTGCCGCCGGCAAGGCGGCGGGCGTTGAACTTCCCGCCCTTGAACCGATTACGCGCACGAATTTCATCCGTTGATGCGATCTTGCAAAAACATGTTCCACCATGATGACGAAACTTTCTGGCACTTCGGATGTGGGGCGTCTTTTGTAAAGTACGCAGATGCCTTCGGCATGCGCAGTATTTGTCGAAAACCGTTGTGGCTACAACGCCCTCGCCCAATCGCAATTCATTGACAAAACGGAGAACCCCATTTACGGCGAGGACTACGCCACAAACGGTTTTCGGCAAGTTCGAGCGCTGGAGGGCTAGGCCTTTGACGTCTTGGCGAAATCCGATTCCGGCGTAGCCCGCGCGCGGAGGTAGGCGGTGTTGCCGTGGGAGGCCATCCACGCCGTGAGTGCCCCGACGCTCGCGAGCTCGGGGCGCGCGGGGAAGCGGAACGGGCGCCAGGCGGACGGGGCCTGCGGCGGGGCGGGCTCCCCCGCCGCCGGCGAACCGCACGCCTGGCGGTAGCGCTTCGCGCGGGCCTTGTAGGACATGACGTGCTTGTAGTGGCGGAAGAGGTCGGGCGCCTCGGCCTCGAGGAGGCGCTTGATGCCGCCCGCGCGGCCGCGCACCCGGCCGGCCGCGTCCGCGAAGGCGTGGTTGTCGACGTAGCACTCGAGGTCTTCGAGGAGCGCGCCGAGGCGGAGCGCCGCGAGCGGGGAGTCGTGGGCGCGCGCGTAGGCGGCGCGGATCTCGCAAAGCGATGGCTTCGCGTTGGCGGTACGGCGGATCTTGATGGCGCGGCGGTCCGCCGCGAGCGCGCGCCGTCGTGTGCGCTCTGCCTCGTAGTAGAGCCTCCGCCGGGTGCGGGCGAGCCGGGCCTCGACGGCCTTGCGCACGAGCCAGAAGCCATAGGTCAGGCACGCGAGGAGCCCTATCGCGAGGATGAACCCGGGCTCGGCGCTCCGGGCGAAGCCGTGCCGCCGCACGAAGTCGCCCCACGTCCGTGGCACGTGGCCGGCGGTACGCCCCGTCCGGTAGGCCTCGCGCCAGAACGCCTGGCGGTACTCCGCCGAGTCGAGCCCGAGTACCTCCTCGTCGAACCAGGCGAGGAACGATCTCTCCGCCTCCGACGCGTCGGCGAAGACGTGCAGCACCACGCCGTCGCCGGCCAGATAATCATCGATATCTCCTGTCATTCAGCCATCTCTCCTTTCTCCCCTTTCGCGCGAGGATGATACCAAAAAGGAGGCCGGGAAATGTCAAGAGAATGTCAAGAAAACCGTTAAGGGACTGTCGAGCCCCCGCCTCTGGCGCAGCCGACGGCGTGAAGACTTCGGTGCGGAACGGTTCCGCGCCGTGGTCTTCGCCGGTGGGACAGCCGGTTGGGGTGGCGTGAAGACTTCGGTGCGGAACGGTTCCGCGCCGTGGTCTTTGTTGGCGGGATGGTTGGAGGGGTGGTGTGGAGGCGGGCGGTGGTATCGGCGGTATCGCAACGAGGGGCGGTGGGTGTGGTAGGAATACGGCGAACTCGACTGCGACGTGGAGAACATGGTACATTTGAAGCGTTTTCTCGCTTTCCATAAAAATATATAAAAATATAATTTCGCCCTCTTGCTTTTCCCCTCAAAAAATGCTACAATTACCAATTCACCGCCAGAACAGTTAACAAAGTGGTCGCTTACCACACTTCATCTGGTGCGTGAAATCGTCGATTTTCAGTTTTTGAGTTTAGAGAGAGTCATCTGTTGGAAACAGAAAGGTAAGCCAATGAAAGCAGAGCGCAAGGTATTCGGCAAGTTGCAGAATACATACGAGCCGCCGGATCTGATTGAGATCCAGACGAAGTCCTACAACGACTTCCTGCAGGAGAACGTGCCTCCTGCCAAGCGTGAGGAGAAGGGTCTGCAGGCGATCTTCCATGAGATCTTCCCGATTGCGAGCTACGATGGCCGCTTCGTGCTGGACTTCAAGAAGTATCGGCTTGATCCGCCGGAGTACACCTATCAGGAAGCGCTCTACGAGGGTGAAACCTATTCGAAGCCGCTCTATGCGACGTTCGAGCTCAAGGACGGCGACGTCGTGAAGGAAGAGGACGTGTTCCTCGGCGACATCCCGGCGATGACGGACGATGGCGCGTTCGTGATTCACGGTGCGGAGCGTGTGATCGTGTCGCAGCTGCATCGTAGCCCGGGCATCTCGACGGAGCGCACGGTGCATGCGAACGGCCAGCCGCTCCTGAGCGTGCGCATCATTCCGGATCGTGGCTCGTGGATTGAAATCATGTTCGACACGAACGACGTGCTCTGGTGCTTCATGGACCAGCGCCGCCGGCGCCGGAAATTCTTCGCGACGACGCTCCTGCGTGCGCTTGGATACGGGTCGGACGAAGAAATCCTCAAGCTCTTCTACGATTTCGAGACGCTTGAAACGTCGCAGAAGTGGACGGAGCACGACCTCCACCTTCTCGTGATGAAGGAAGACCTTGTCGACACCGAGTCGAACGCGGTCATCGCGCGCCGGTACGACCCCGTGACGCCCTCGATGATGGAGCAGATCGCGGCGGCGGGCATCGGCAAGGTGGAAGTGGTCGATGTGTCGGCCGATAACGGCACGCTCATCAAGACGCTGCGTGAAGACGCGAAGATCGGCATCCAGAACGAAGAGGACGCCCTCAAGGACATCTACAAGCGCATGCGCCCGGGCGATCCTGCGACCTCGCAGAACGCGAAGCAGATGATGCATCGCCTCTTCTTCGAGCTCGCGCACTACGATCTCGGCTACGTGGGCCGCCACAAGATCAACAAGAAGCTCGGCCTTTCGGGCCGCGTGCCGGAGGAGCTGCGCACGCTCCATGAAAGCGGCATCGAAGTGATCGAGGCGATGCGCCTTCTCTTCCGCATCTTCATGGGCAAGGATCAGGTGGACGATATCGACCATCTCGGCAACCGCCGCATCCGCACGACGGGCGAACTCATGGAGAACGAGTGCCGCAAGGGCCTCGCGCGTACGGAGCGTCTCATCCGCGAGCGCATGCAGACGCACGATCCGAACCAGGGCGTACTGTCGCCCCAGCGGCTCGTGAACTCGAAGACGTTCTCGTCGGTGGTGACGGACTTCTTCAGCCGGTCGCAGCTCTCGCAGTTCATGGACCAGACGAATCCGCTCTCGGGCCTCGCGCACAAGCGGCGCCTTTCGGCTCTCGGCCCGGGCGGCCTCTCGCGCGAGCGCGCGGGCTTCGAAGTGCGTGACGTGCATCCCTCGCACTACGGCCGCATCTGCCCGATCGAGACGCCTGAAGGCCCGAACATCGGCCTCATCTCCTCGCTCGGCCTCTACGCGAAGATCAACAAGTTCGGCTTCATCGAAACGCCGTACCGCGTGGTGAAGAACGGCAAGGTGACGAACGTGGTCGAGTATCTGCCGGCCGACGTGGAAGAGCAGTACGTGATCGCGCAGGCGAACGCGCCCTTGAATGCGGATAAGACCTTCGCCGAAGATCGCGTGACCTGCCGCTACAAGACGGAGTTCTGCGACAAGCCCGCGAAGGACGTGCAGTACATGGACGTGGCGCCGATGCAGGTGATTTCGATCGCCGCCGGCCTCATCCCGTTCCTCGAACACGACGACGCGAACCGCGCGCTCATGGGCGCGAACATGATGCGCCAGGGCGTGCCGCTTCTCCGGAGCGAGCGCCCCTACGTGGGGACGGGCCTCGAAGGCGTGGCGGCGAAGGACAGCCGCGTGATCGTGTGCGCCGAAGAGCCGGGCGTCGTTGCGTATGTTTCGGCTACGGTGATCCTCACGACGGCGGGCGGCACGTTGCCGGCCGGCATCGAGCCCAATCCGCAGGACGAGGCGAAATACGATTTCGAGAAGGAAGCGAAGAAGGGCGTCAAGCGCTACAAGCTTCAGAAGTTCCGCCGTTGCAACGCCGGCACCTGCTTCAACCAGAAGCCGATCGTGAAGCACGGCCAGAAGGTGGAGGTGGGTGACTGCCTTGCGGACGGCCCTGCGACCGACCAGGGCGAGCTCGCGCTCGGCAAGAACCTCCTCGTCGCGTTCATGTCGTGGCGCGGCTACAACTTCGAAGACGCCATCCTCGTGAACGAGCGCCTGATGCGCGAAGACGTGCTCACGTCGCTCCACATCGTCACCTTCGAGTGCGGCGCGCGCGATACGAAGCTCGGCCCCGAAGAAATCACGCGCGACATCCCGAACGTGGGCGAAGACGCGCTCAAGAACCTCGGCCCCGACGGCATCGTGCGCGTGGGCGCGGAGGTGCATCCGGGCGACATCCTCGTGGGCAAGGTCACGCCGAAGGGCGAAACGGAGCTTTCGCCGGAAGAGCGCCTCCTGCGCGCGATCTTCGCCGAAAAGGCGGCGGACGTGCGCGATACGTCGCTCACGGTGCCGCCGGGCACGACGGGCGTGGTGATGGCCGTGAAGGTGACCACCTCCCAGGAGACGCCGCGTGTTTCCGCCGGCGAGGAGGGCAACGAAAAGGCCGCGCGCAAGGCGAAGCGCGAAGCGGAGAAGAAGCGCGAACAGCAGCGCAAGAAACTCGAAACCGATCTCACGACCGCGCTTTCGAACAAGTTCCTCAATGAGAAGATTCCGCTCGATGTGACGGATTCCGACAGCGGCGAAATCCTCATTCCCGCCAATCGCAAGGTCACGAAGAACCTGCTCAGCCGCCTCGCGAAGGCGCATGACCACTATCATATCGCGGAAGGCCCCTGCGCGCAGCAGATCGCGGAGATCGTCGACGAGTTCGCGCCGCAGTTCGCGGCGATCAGCGATGCGGCCCGCAACGAGAACGACGACTTCGACGATTTTGGCACCGATACGGGCGTGGTCAAGAGCGTGCGCGTGTACCTCGTCGACAAGAAGAACCTCTCGGTGGGCGACAAGATGGCCGGCCGTCACGGTAACAAGGGCTGCATCTCGCGCATCCTGCCGAGCTGCGACATGCCGTTCCTGCCGGATGGTACGCCGGTGGACATCGTGCTGAACCCGCTGGGCGTGCCGTCGCGTATGAACCTCGGCCAGCTGTTCGAAACCTATCTCGGCCTCGCCTGCCGTCTCTGCGGCTTCCATGCGGCGACGCCCGTGTTCGACGGCGTGCAGGAGTACGAGATCGACGAAGCGCTCCAGAAGGCGCGCAAGGTGCAGGAGCAGGAAGAAGGCTCCGCGGCCTGGATCAATACGGACGGCAAGACGGTGCTCTACGACGGCATGGCGGGCGAGCCCTTCGCCCAGCGCGTCGTGGTGGGCGTCATCTACATGCTGAAGCTCCACCACCTCGTGACGGACAAGATCCACGCGCGTGCGATCGGCCCCTACTCGCTCGTCACGCAGCAGCCTCTGGGCGGCAAGGCCCAGCTCGGCGGCCAGCGCAAGGGCGATATGGAGGTGTGGGCGCTCGAAGCGGATGGCGTGGCGGAAGCGCTGCAGGAACTGCTCACGGTCAAGTCCGACGACGTGCAGGGCCGCACCCGCATCTACGAATCGATCGTCAAGGGCCAGAACGTGCTCGACTCCGGCATGCCGGAATCGTTCTCGGTGCTCATCCACGAGCTCCGCGGCCTCTGCCTCGACATGCAGCTCTTGGGCGGCGACGCCGAAAAGGCGGCGCGTCAGCGCCCTGCGGCGCCGCAGGTGCCGGCCGCATTGGCGCCGACGACCGACGATACCGCTCTCATGGGCGGCACGCAGAACCTTTAACCTGATTTTCGTGAATAGGAGAAATAAATGAATCCCTACAACGCGAGCGATACGTTCGGCGGCGACTACAACGCGTCCGTGCACTACGATGCGGTGAAGGTGCAGCTGGCCTCTTCCGAGACGATCCGCGCCTGGAGCCATGGCGAGGTCAAGAACCCGGAAACGATCAACTACCGTACCTACCGCCCTGAAAAGGAAGGCCTCTTCTGCGAGAAGATCTTCGGCCCGATCCATGACTGGGAATGCTCGTGCGGCAAGTACAAGCGCATTAAGAACAAGGGCATGGTGTGCGACCGCTGCGGCGTCGAAGTGACGCTCGCCTCGGTGCGCCGCCAGCGCATGGGCCATGTGGAACTCGCCGTGCCGGTGAGCCACATCTGGTTCTTCAAGTGCAACCCCAGCCGCATCGGCCTCATCCTCGACAAGACGGCGATCGAGCTCGAGCGCGTGCTCTACTACCAGGACTGGATCGTGATCACCCCCGGCGACACGAACCTCGAGGTGGGGCAGGTTCTTTCGGAAGCCGAATACCAGGATGCGTGCGAGAAGTTCGGCCAGAACTTCACGGCCGGCATGGGCGCCGAAGCGGTGCGCAAGCTGCTCCGGAACGTCGACCTCGAAGAGCTGATGCGCGATCTCGAAGACCAGATGCAGAACACGCGTTCCAAGCAGAACCGCAAGAAGATCGCCAAGCGCATGAAGGTGGTCGACGGGTTCCTCGCCTCCGGCGGCAAGCCGGAGTGGATGATCCTCGACGTGCTGCCGGTCATCCCGCCGGAACTGCGCCCGCTCGTTCCGTTGGACGGCGGCCGTTTCGCGACGAGCGATCTGAACGACCTCTACCGCCGTGTGATCAACCGCAACAACCGCCTCAAGAACCTGCTCGCGCTCAAGACGCCGGATGTGATCATCCGCAACGAAAAGCGCATGCTGCAGGAAGCGGTGGACGCGGTGTTCGACAACGGCCGCCACGGCCGCGCCGTGACGGGCCCCGGCAGCCGCCCGCTCAAGTCCCTTTCGGAAATCCTCAAGGGCAAGACGGGCCGCTTCCGCCAGAACCTGCTCGGCAAGCGCGTGGACTATTCGGGCCGTTCCGTGATCGTAGTGGGCCCGGAACTCAAGCTGCCGCAGTGCGGCCTGCCGAAGGAAATGGCCCTGCGCCTCTTCGAGCCGTTCATCATCCGCTCGCCCAAGGACAAGGGCATCTGCCACACGGTGCGTACGGCGCGCAAGATGATCGAGCGCCACGACGACCAGGTGTGGGACATCCTCGAAGAGGTCACGAAGGACAAGACCGTGTTCCTCAACCGCGCGCCGACCCTGCACCGCCTGTCGATTCAGGCGTTCGAGCCCGTGTTGGTGGAAGGCAAGGCGATCCGCCTCCACCCGATGGTGTGCACCCCGTTCAACGCCGACTTCGACGGCGACCAGATGGCCGTGCACGTGCCGCTTTCGATCGAGGCGCAGATGGAATCGCGCCTGATGATGCTCGCGGCCACCTCGATCTTCTCGCCGGCCTCCGGCAAGTCCGTGATGACTCCGACCCAGGACGTGTGCCTTGGCCTCTACTTCCTCACGACCCCCGGCCAGCAGGACAAGCTCAACGCCAAGGTCGTGGGCGGCAAGGCCGATCCGGACTTCAAGGACGAGCATCTGCCGCTTTTCAACGACATCGGCGAAGTCGAGTTCGGTATCGCCGAGAAGGCGATCGGCTATCAAACGCGTATCCGCTTCCGCAACCCCGACTACAAGTCGGACGAGCTTTTGGATGCGGAAGGGATGCCTCTTGCGCCGCGGCCGCACGGCAACCCGAAGAAGCGTACGATCGTGACGACCGCAGGCCGCGTGATCTTCAACGCCATCTTCCCGAAGGAGATGGGCTTTTGGAACGACAAGGTGACGAAGTCCACGATCGGCAACCTGATTCTCGACTGCCACCGCGTCGCCGGCCACGATGCCGCCGTGAAGCTGATCGACGACCTCAAGAACCTCGGCTATAACTACGTCACCGTCTCCGGCGCGTCCATGGGCCTCAAGGACATGATTCGCCCGGCCGTGAAGGACGACGTGATCGCCAAGAGCCGCGCCGAAGTCGCCAAGATCGAAGGCCAGTTCCAGCAGGGTATCATCACCCAGGGCGAACGCCACAACAAGATCGTCGAAGTGTGGGCCGCCGCCACCGAAAAGGTGGGCGACGAACTCTACAAGACGATCGACAAGAACATCTCGCCCGAGAACGCGAACCCCACCGAGTTGAACCCGATCTTCATGATGGTCGACTCGAAGGCCCGTGGTTCGAAGCTGCAGATCCGCCAGCTCGCCGGCATGCGCGGCCTCATGGCCGACCCCTCCGGCAACATCATCGAACGCCCGATCACCGCCTCCTTCCGCGAAGGCCTCTCGGTGCTCGAATACTTCATTTCGTCCCACGGCGCCCGTAAGGGCCTTGCCGATACGGCCCTTAAGACGGCCGACGCCGGCTACCTCACGCGTAAGCTCGTGGACGTTTCGCAGGACGTCATCATTTCGCAGGAAGACTGCAACACGGTCAACGGCATCGAAGTGGAAGCCATCGTCGAAGGCGACGAAGTGAAGGCTTCGCTTGCGAGCCGCGTTTTGGGCCGTACGGCTCTCTACGACATCGAAGATCCGAAGACGCGCGAAGTCATCGTTTCGGCGAACGAAATCATCGACGAAGCCGCCTGCGAGAAGATCTCGAAGTCGAGCATCGAAAAGGTGTGGATCCGCTCCGGCCTCACGTGCGACGCCGAACACGGCATGTGCGCGAAGTGCTACGGGCGCGACCTTTCCACGGGCAAGCAGGTGGAAATCGGCACGGCCGTGGGCATCATCGCCGCGCAGTCGATCGGCGAACCCGGTACGCAGCTGACGATGCGTACGTTCCACATCGGCGGTACGGCCTCCATGACGGCGAAGGTGCCTGAAATCGTGCTCAAGAACGAGGGTACCGCGAAGTTCGTGGACGTGCGTATGGTGCGGAACGACGAAGGCAAGGAAGTCGTGCTCAACAAGAACGGCACGCTCGAGATCTGGGGCAAGGACGGCCAGCGCCTCGACAGCTATCCGCTGCAGATGGGCGCGACGCTTCTCGTCGAAGACGGCGCCGCCGTCAAGAAGGGCGACCGCGTGGCCGTGTGGGATCCGCACTCCGTGCCGGTTCTCTCCGAAGCGCATGGTACGGTCGTGTTCGTGGACTTCGAAGAGGATATCTCCGTCAAGAGCGAAACCGACCGCGTGACCGGCGCGAAGACGCTCGTGGTGCTTCCGACCTCCGAATCGAACCTCCATCCGCGTATCGAAGTGCGCGGCACGGGCAAGGACGGCCAGGCGAACGCGCTTCTCGACAGCCACGACATTCCGACGGGCGCCATCGTGATGGTGCGCGACGGCGACAAGGCTTCGCCGGGTTTGCTCCTCGCAAAGACGCCGCGTGAAGAGGCCAAGACCCGCGACATTACGGGCGGTCTGCCGCGCGTGGCGGAACTCTTCGAAGCCCGCCAGCCCAAGGACGCCGCCGAAATCTCCAAGATCGAAGGCGTGGTCGACTTCGGCGAGAACGTGCGCGGCAAGCGCCAGCTTCTCGTCAAGGACGACATCACCGGCCAGGTGGAAGAGCACCTCATCCCGATGGGTAAGCAGATCGTCGTGTTCAAGGGCGACCGCGTGAAGAAGGGCCAGCCGCTCACGGAAGGCCCGATCATCCCGCAGGAAATCCTCGAGGTCTCCGGCCCGCAGGAACTTGAAAAGTACCTCGTCAACGAAGTGCAGCAGGTGTACCGCCTGCAGGGCGTGGAAATCAACGATAAGCACATCGAAATCATCGTGCGCCAGATGCTCCGCAAGGTGCGTATCACCAATCCGGGCGATACGGACTTCCTGTGGGGCGAGCAGATCACGCGCCAGACGTTCCTGCGCGTGAACGAGCAGATGATGTCCGAAGGCCGCCGCCCGGCGGAAGCCCAGCCGGCCCTCCTCGGCATCACCAAGGCCGCCCTCGAGACGGACTCCTTCATCTCCGCCGCGTCCTTCCAGGATACGACGCGCGTCCTCACCGAGGCCGCGACGATGGGCCGCGTGGACGAGCTCCGCGGCTTCAAGGAGAACGTGATCCTCGGCCACCTCATCCCGGGCGGCACCGGCTTCCCGCTCCACCGCTACCTCAAGCTGGTGCCGCTCTGCGAGCCGATCAGCGATGCGGAAATGGACGAGCTGCGCAAGGAGGCGAAGGCCAAGATGGATGCGCTCTTCGGCACGACGCCCATTCCGGCCGACGAGGAAGACGACGAGAACGAAGCGCCGTTCCAGCTCGTGAATCCCGACACGATGGCCCAGGCGCCGCTCGATCAGGCGCCCGACCAGACGGCCGACGATTACGATGCCAACGGCGGTTTCGACGACCTCGGCGTTGGCGGCGACGACGCCTTCGGCGGTATGGACGTCTAAGCCGAAGTTCTGCGCTGTCATTTCTCCGCTAACACTACGAAATGACTGCGCGAAACTTTTTGGAGCAATAGGGTGTTTTAAACTGAAGTTTCAAACGCCGATTTCGTAGCGCGAGCGAAGAAATCGGCGTATGAAATTTCTGAACTTGACTCTTGTGAATGCCTATGGTAGTATAATCAAATGCTTACGAACAAGGAGGCGCACATGAACATTTGCATCATCGGAACAGGAAGCTGGGGAACGGCGAATGCCTTCCACTTGGCGAATGCGGGCCACGCCGTTACGGTGTGGGGCCGGAATCCGGAATTTGTCGAAACGGTTCGCCGCACGCGCGAAAACGCAAAGTACCTGCCGGGGGTCGAACTTCCCGCAAACATTCGGTGGACTTCGGATCGGGCGGCGGCGCTTGCGGATGCGGATATCGCCGTCATGGCGGTTCCTTCGCGGTACTTTGAAGAGACGGCGCGGGCTTTTGCGCCTTATCTCGTGAAGGACGCGACCGTTGTCTCGCTCACGAAGGGGTTTTGCCCGCGCACGTTCCGGCGGATGTCCGAAATCGCGGCCGACGTCTTCAAGACGCCGCACGTCGTCGCCCTCTCGGGGCCTTCCCACGCGGAGGAAGTGGTGAAGGGCATGCCGACTGCCGTCACGGCCGCTTCGGCCGATCTCGCGCGGGCGCGGCTCGTTCAAACGGTGTGGAGCGGGCCCCGCTTCCGCGTCTATACGACGGACGACATCGTGGGCGTGGAAACGGGCGGCGCCGTGAAGAACGTGCTCGCCCTTGCCGTTGGCGCAGCCGATGGTCTCGGCCTTGGCGACAACACGCGCGCGGCGCTGATTACGCGCGGCCTTGCCGAGATTACGCGTTTCGCCTGCGCGCTCGGGGCGCGGGCCGAGACGATGGCGGGCCTTGCCGGAACGGGCGACTTGATCGTTACCTGCACCTCGCGTCATTCCCGCAACCACGCCGTGGGCGAGCGGCTTGGCCGCGGCGAGAAGATGACGGCGATTCTCAAGGCGATGCACATGGTGGCCGAGGGCGTGGGCAATGCCGAGGTCGTTCACGCGATGGCCGCGAAGATCGGCGTGGAGATGCCGATTGCCGAATGCGTGTGGAAGGTGTGCTACGACGGATATCCCGTCATGGAGGCGATTTCGGATTTGATGGATCGCCCGATGAAGGAAGAGGATTGGAAACGTTGCCTGCATGGCGGAAAAGGAGGTGTGGCGTGAGCGAAGGGAAGCGGAAAGAACGGAGCGATGGGCGTGAAACGCGCGAGGCGCTTCTTGCGGCGGCCTTTGAGGAATTCGGCGAAAAGGGCTTCGAGGGCGCGTCCACACGGTCGATTTGCGCCAAGGCGGGGGCGAACAACGCGCTCTTGAACCGCTACTATGGAACGAAGGAGAATCTCTACCGTATCGTCGCTTCGCGCCTTTTCGGCGATCTCGGCGCGCCGGTGGCGATCCTGAGCGAGGGGATTTCCACGGAGGCGCAATGGCGCGAGGCCGTGCGCCTCTGGGTGGACGACATGCTCTACATGACGCTCCCCACGGCACAAGCCCAGAAGCGTTGCGCGGCCCTCTTCCGCGAGGAAGTGACGCACCCTACGAAATTCCATGCCGAGTTCAAGAAGAATTTCGGCCACCCGGTGTTCGATGCCCTCCGCAAGCTGCTTGCGATGGCGATCGATGACGAACAGGAACTTCTCCTCTGGACTTCGTCCGTGTGGGCGCAGGTGAGCGTGTATGCGCTCGCCGACCCCGCCTGGCACACGTCCTTCCGCCCGAAAGGCGTCACGCTCGAGGTGTGGGCGAATAAAGTGCGCGACCACATCTGCGACAACCTCTTCAAGGTCCTGAAGTTCAAACATGCGCGCACGGAGGGCGGGAGATGAAAAATTATTGCTAAGGGGGTTGACGAAGCGGAGGGGAATGTGATAAAATAAGCGCGTGCTTACAAAAGAAAGGGAGTGCACGATGAACAAGAACGAACAGAGTTTCCTTCCGCTTTACACGACGAACTTCTTCGGCGTGGTGAACGACAATTTCCTGAAGACGCTCGCGAGCTTCGTGGTGATGGGGTGGCTTGCGGACGAACGGATGAAGCCGGTCTTCATGGGCGTGACGGCCGGCGCGCTCGTGCTGCCCTATATCCTCTTTTCGCCGCTTGCGGATCGTCTCGCCGGATTGTTCTCGAAGTTGAAGATCTTCCGCCTCGCGAAGTGGGCGGAGCTGCCGATCATGGCGGTGGCGATCGCGGGCTTTTTGCTTCATTCGCCCGCGCTCGTCGTGACGAGCGTGCTTCTGATGGGGCTTCAGAGTTCCCTCTACTCGCCGGCTAAATATGCGCTTGTGCGGGATGTCGGCGGCGCGAGCCGCATCTCCACCGGGATGGGCGGGATGGAAGGGGTTACGTTCCTCGCCGTTCTCGCGGGAACGATCGCCGCGGCCTGTGCGTCCGACGCGGTGGGGAAAGATGTTGCCGCGCTGCATTTGCCCGCCGTGTTCGGGTGGTGGGGCGGCCTCTTCGTGCCGTGTGCCGCGCTCGTCGCCTTTGCCGCCCTGGGGCTTCTTTTCAGCTACACGATTCGCGCGCAGGAACAGCTCAACCGCGAACACTATGAAATCAACCCGGTCAAGTTTCTCACGCGGGCCTATCGGATGGCGAAGGAGTATCCCGGGCTCAATTCCGTCATCGTGACGCTGAGCGTGTTCTGGGGCGTTGCGGCGATGCTCCAAGTGGGCCTTCTCACCTACGGCAAGGAGGTGCTGAAACTCGATTCCACCCATACGGGGTTCATGCTCGCGGGGGCGGCGATCGGGATCGTTGCGGGGCAGGTGATCGCCGGATTTGTCGATAAGCGCCACTTTCTTCTCGGCGCGTCGCTCCTCACGGGGTGGCTTGCGGCAGCCCTCCTTCTTGTGCTCTTCTTCGCGCCGCTTTCGACCTCGGCGTTTATCGCGGGCGTTGCGGTGCTTGCATTCGACCTCGGTTTCTTCAAGTTGCCGCTCGATGCGGAAATCCAGAAGACGGTGAAGGGCCCGAAGCTGAATACGATGCTCGCCTACTTCAACCAGGTCTCGTTCCTTTTCATGTTGATCGCCTCGGGGCTCTACGCGTTCGTGAGCTGGTTCTGCGGGCCGCGCGCGTTCCTCCTCGTTCTCGCCCTTGCGATGGCGGTTGCACCTGTCGTTTTCATCTTCACCTATCGCAGTGTGATGTGTTTCACCGGCCGCTGGATTTTCCGCCGCCGTTACAAAGTGACCGTCGAAGGTCTCGACATTCTCGCCTCCTCCTCAATCAACCAGGCACGGCGAAGCGAAGCGAAGGCGGAACCGCAGCCCGTCTTCCTCGTTCTGCCGAACCATCCGGCGATGGTCGATCCGATGCTCGTGGGCTCGGAACTCTGGCAGACGCCTGTGAAGCCGCTGTGCGACGAGCTCTTCCTCGATCGTGGCGGTGTGACCGGTATCGTCTTACGTACGCTCGGCGCCGTGCGCGTTCCCGACCTGCGCCGCCACCGTAGCGAGGCCGGCGCGAAGATCGCGCGGGGCCTTACAGGGGTCGTGACGGATGCGCTTCAGGCGGGGGACAATGTGATCTTCTATCCTTCGGGCCATATCTGGACCGAACCGAAGGAAGAAATCGGTACGCGTCAGCTCGCCTATAACGTCTGCCGCGAATTGCCGCCGAACGTGGTGGTGGTGGGCGTTCGCACGACGGGGCTTTGGGGGAGCATCTGGGGGCGGAAGGGGCGCAAAGCGTCGCCGTCGTTCGGCCCGACGATGCTCAAGTCGGTGTTCCTCTGGCTCGTCGTTCTCGTCACGCGCCGCCGCCGGAGCGTGACCATGCACCTCGAAGACCTCACTGGGCGCGTGAAGGAATGGTCCAAACTCACCCGCCTCGAATTCAACCGCCAACTTGAAACGTGGTACAACGATAACGAAGAATGCAGAAGGTAGAAGGGAAAGTGAATTTGCCCACATTTCCGTCAAAATGTGATATAATACACAAACACTCGTTTAACAATAATCCAAGAAAGAAAAGTGACATGAATTTCGTGACTCGTCGGGCGCTGCTCGGCTTTGCTTCAGCGGCGCTGTTCGCGCTTGCGGGGTGTTCGTTGTTCCCGGTTTCGGGGCCGAGGGGAGGCTCGCCGGAAGCGTGGAGCGCCATTTCCAACGGCGCGCCGATTCGCGTGGCGGTGTACGTGGGGCCGGGCGCGCGCGGGATGGGCATGTTCCGGTGGATGCAGATCATGGACCAGGCGCCGGAGACGGTGACGACGTATGTGGACGGCCCCTCGATCTCGGCAGGTGCGCTCAGGAACGTCGATCTCATCGTGATGCCGGGCGGCAACAGCACGGTGGAACAGAAAGCCTTGGGCCCGGAGGGCCAGCGCGAACTCAAGCGTTTCATCGAAGAGGGCGGCTCCTACGTGGGCACCTGCGCGGGCGCGTTCCTTCTCATGAACGGCACGAACACGAATAAGGTTCTCGGGCTTGCGCCGTTCAAGGTGCGGCGCGGCGGCTGGGGCGGCGAGGCGATGCTGCAGGTCGACTACACGAAAGAGGCGGCGGCGCTGAGCGGCATCAAGGCCGGCCACCATACGGAACGCTTCCACGGCGGCCCGGTGATGGATCCCGCGCCGGCCGTTCCGGGGGCCGATTTCAAGGTGATGGCGCGTTTCGCCTGCAACCTCCACAGCTACTCGACCACGAACAAGTTCGGCATGACGGACGGCAAGCTCCCGGCGATGGCCGGTGCGGCGAGCGCCGTGGCGGGCACGTACGGCAAGGGCCGCGTGTGGCTCTTCTCGTGCCATCCCGAATACTATCCCGATACATGGGGTTCGGTGAAGGCGTCGATCAAGTTTCTGACGGGCCGCGAGATCACGCTCACGGCGCCGCAGCGCACGAAGGGCCAGCTCTCCGTGGGCTGGTGGTGCAAGCCGGGGCAGGGCCCGGAGAGCGCGAACGTCGCGCGCGCGCTCGTTCGCGACCGCGACTTCGACGTCACCTCGTTCTCGGGCGAGGAAATCGAGCGCACCGATCTCCGTCATGTCGACGCCTTCGTGGTGCCGGATGTCGCGGAGAAGGAGTTCGCGAAGAAGGCCCTTCAGGCGCAGGGGCCGGCGATGACGGCGTTCGTCAATTTCATGAACCGCGGCGGCAAGATCGTCACCTGGGGCGCTTCGGCGGCGCACTTCAAGCCGCATAGGAACCTTGTGGTCGTTCCGGCCGGCGCGAAGGCCGCCTCCGTACTGCGCGCGCTCAAGAACGCGCCCGCGCCGGCGCCCCGCAAGCCGGCGGCCGCGAAGGCGGCGCAGCCGGTGCGCGTGGCCGCGTATTTCGATGCCGGCGTGAGCGGCGCGTCGTCGGTGCGCTGGATCAAGCTCCTCTCGCTCTCGCCCGACTGCGCGTTTACGCCGGTGAGCGCGGCCGACATCCGCGCGGGCGCATTGAAGGAGCAGGATCTCCTTGTGATGCCGGGCGGGTCCAGCGCCACTCAGGCGAAGAAGCTCGAGGGTGTGGGCCGCACGAACGTGGTGGAGTTCATCCGCAATGGCGGCGCCTACTTCGGCACGTGCGCGGGCTGCTATCTCGCCCTGTCGCGCGCGGCGGACGATCCCTACACGCGCCTCGGCATTCTTCCCTACGAGCGGCAGAAGAGCCCCTACCGCGGCGGTTCCGAGCTGTCGCTGCGCTTTACGGACAACGCCGACCTTTTCGGCATCAAGGCGGGCGCGTACCGCACGGTGCGCTACCATGGCGGCCCCGTGCTCAACGCCTGCGCGGCCGTGGAGGGGGCGGACATCAAGGAGATCGCGCGCTATGCCTGCGAGGGCGTCTACGCCTTCAACACGAACCGCGAACCGACGATGCTCCATCACCCCGCGATCGTCGCAGGCACGTTCGGGAAGGGGAAGATCGTGGGGTGCTCGCCGCATCCGGAAAGCTACACGGGTACGCAGGACATCATCCGCGGCGGCCTCCGCTATCTTACGGGGCGCGCCTTCACCGCCGAGTATCCGCAGGCGACGCGCGGCAATCTCGTGGTGGGCTTCTATTCGGGGCATCTGCAGAAGGACGGTGCGCAGCTCGCGGCCGACCTCTACCGCGAGCCGGCGATCGACCTGCGCGCCGTAGATGGCGAGATGATCGGTTACGGCGCGCTCGAGCACTGCGATGCGCTCGTCGTGTCGCACCCGCTCAAGGGCACGCCCGCCTCGCGCCTCATTGTGGAGTTCGCCCAGAAGGGCGCTCGCGTGTTCCTGTTCGGTACGGCAGAGGAATGCGCGAAGGCGAATCACAAGCTGCCGAACCTCGTTACCTGTACCACGCGCGAGGCGCTTCAGAAAGCGCTCGTCGCTTATGCAAAGGAGAAATAAACAATGGCGATGAATCCTTTTCTTCCGGTTGCGGAATTTCCCGATTTCGCGAAGATGACCCCTGCGGCGGCCGAAGAGGCGCTGCCGCAGCTGCTTGCCGCGGCGAAGGCCAAGGTGGACGCGCTGGAAAAGAACGGCGCCTGCACGTGGGAGGGCCATGTGCGCGCGCTCGACCTCGCGCAGCGTCCGCTCTGGGAGGCCTGGGGGTGCGTTTCGCATCTTCTTTCGGTGTGCAGCTCCGAGGGGTGGCGCGCCGTGCAGAAGAAGTTCCAGGGCGAGATCGTGGCCTTCTCGCTCAGGGTGGGGCAGTCGAAGATCTTCTGCGAACGCACGAAGGCGCTCCGCGCGAAGCTCGCCCAGGAGCCGGACAGCGTGCAGCGCGCAACGCGCCTGAGAATCCTCGACAAGATGATTCTCAGCGCGACGCTCTCGGGCGTAGAGCTCCCGCCGGAGAAGCAGAAGCGTTTCAACGAGATCGAGTCCGAACTCGCGCAGATGAAGAACGTGTTCCGCGACCACGTGCTCGATGCGACGAAGGCGTTCTCGATCGTGCTCACGAAGGAGGCGGAACTCGACGGCCTCACCGCGCAGCAGCGCGCGCTCCTCGCGGGCGACAACGACCCGAAGAGGGGCCCGTGGCGCGCGACGATCGAAGATGCGGCCTACAAGCCGTTCATGAAGAACGCGAAGAACCGGCCCATGCGCGAAGCCCTCATGCGGGCGCGTTCGACGCGGGCGAGCGAGGGCGAGCTTGACAACACGCCGCTCGTCTCGAAGATGCTCGCCCTGCGGCAGGAACTTGCCGAGCTCCTCGGCTATGCGAACTATGCGGAACTCTCGCTCGCCCAAAAGTGCGCGCCATCCGTCGCCGCCGTGCATGCGATGATCGACGAACTCGCCGCCGCTTCGAAGCCCGTGGAGAAAAAGGACGCCGCCGCGCTCGCCGCCTTCGCGAAGGCCGAGGGCTGGACTGCGAAGATCGAGCCGTGGGACGTCGAATACTGGGCCGAACGCCAGCGCGAGAAGCTCTACTCCTATTCCGAGGAAGAGCTTTCGAAGTACTTCAATCTTCCCGTCGTTTTGAAGGGCCTCTTCGCGCTCGCCCATCGGCTCTTCGGCATCACGGTGGAGGAGGCGGATTGGCAGGTGAGCGTGTGGCATCCCGACGTGCGCTTCTTCCGCGTGAAGAACGAAAAGGGCGAGACGATCGCGCACTTCTATTTCGATCCGTATTCGCGGCCCGCCACCAAGAACGGCGGCGCGTGGGCGGATTCCTTCGTGGCGCGCGAACGGCGCGCGGATGGATCCGTGCGCCTGCCGCTCGCGCTCGTCTGCTGCAATCAGGCGGTGCCGGATAAGGACGGCCGGGCGCTCATGCGCTTCTCGGAAGTGGATACGCTCTTCCACGAATTCGGCCATGCGCTGCAGCACATGCTCTCGACCGTGGACGACGTGGAGGCCTCCGGCTTCGGGCTCATCGACTGGGACGCCGTGGAAATCGCCTCGCAGTTCATGGAGAACTGGTGCTACGACGCCAAGACGGTGAAGTCCTTCGCCCGCCATTGCGAAACGAACGAACCCATCCCCGATGCGCTCCTCGCGCGCGTGCGCGCCGCGAAGAACTATCGCGCGGCCTACGCTTCGCTCCGGCAGCTCGTCTTTGCGCGCACCGATATCCTGCTTCACACGAAGCCGCCGGCCGATCCGAACGCGCTGAAGGATGCGGTGCGTGCCGATCTCCTGCCGATCCTCATGGTGAAGGGCGATCGGTTCCTCAACTCGTTCTCGCACATTTTCAGCGGTGGCTATTCGGCCGGCTACTATGGCTACAAGTGGAGCGAGGTGATGAGTGCGGACGTGTTCGGCGCCTTCGAAGAGGCGGGGCTCGAGAACGAGGCCGCCGTCCAGCGGCTCGGCCGCGCCTATCGCGACACGTTCCTCGCGCTCGGCGGAAGCGTCGATCCGATGGAGGTGTTCCGTCGCTTCCGCGGCCGCGCTCCTTCGACGAAGGCCCTGCTGCGCCAGACCGGTTTGGTTGAAAAGTAAAACCCAAGAGAAATTCCAAGAGGGAGCTCGACTGCGAAAATGGACAAGCGTTTGCTGACGATCCAAGACGTTTCCTGCGTGGGCCAGTGTTCGGCCACGGTGGCGTTGCCGCTCGTTTCTGCCTGTGGCGTAGAGTGTGCCGTGCTGCCGAGCGCGGTGCTGTCGAATCACACCGGCGGGTTCAAGAGCTGGAGCTTTTGCGACCTCACCGGCGAGATGGCGAAGATCGAAGAGGAGTGGACGAAGCAGCAGATCGGGTTTGACGCCTTCTACACGGGTTACGTGTGCCCGGCGCAGATCGACCCCATTCTCAGCATCATGGCGCATTGCGCCCTTCCGGGCGCGATTCGCGTGGTCGACCCCGTGATGGCCGATAACGGCGCGCTCTATCCCGGCTTCAAGCCGGACTTCCCGCAGGAGATGGCGCGCCTCTGCCGCGGGGCGGACTTCCTCTTGCCGAACCTCACCGAGGCGGCGTTCCTCCTTGGGCGCAAGCCCGTTCTCGCGGGCTACGACCGCGCGTTCATCGAAGATCTCGTGAAGGGGCTTCATACGCTCGGCGCGAAGAACGTCATCTTGACGGGCGTCTCGTTCGAGCCGGGGCTGCTTGGCACGGCCGTCTCGGATGGTGCGGGCGTTCAGTACGACTTCAATCCGCGCCTCGCGCGGCTCTCGCATGGCACGGGCGACGTCTACGCGAGCGTCTTCGCGGGCGCCGTCTTGCGCGGCCTTGCGGCGTTCGACGCCGCGGCGCTTGCGGCCGACGTCGTGTGCCGCGCGATCACGTTGACGGCCGACAGCCACTGGTACGGCGTCGCCTTCGAGAAGGCGATACCGGATCTGGTGGCCTGGTTGAACGAAAAATGCAAAACCTGAAACTCAAATCGGTGGCCCTCCTCGCGGCGTCTTTCTGCGCGGCGGCGGCGGGCCTTGCCGCCGAAGTGACGCCCGCGATGGCGTTGCAGGCGGTGGGACGTTGGCGCAGGACGAGGGATGCGCTTTCAACGTCTCTCGGGCGAACGCCGCGCGCGGCGCGAGTCTGCACGGTAGGGAAGGCGAAGTTCAATGTGGTGACCCTCGAAGGAGGTGGCTTTGTCGTCACCTCGGCCGAGACCGCCGATCGGCCGATTCTCGCGTTCTGCGAAGGGGACGATCTCGATGAAGATCCGCGCAACCCGCTCTATGCGTTGCTCGCACGCGACATGTCGCGTGCCGTGGAGGCGCGGGAGAAGCGCGCGGCGGCGAAATTGGCGCGCGCGCGCCTTGCTTCCGTGGCACTGCCGGGAACGCCTTCGGTGGAGGAGGCGGCGGCCGAGGAGGCGACGGCGGTAAACGAGAGGGAATGGGGAGAACTCCTCTCCGAAGCGCCGGTGGCGACGCTGCAGGCGAGCACGATCAGCGACGTACGCGTGGGGCCGCTCGTGCAATCGAAGTGGAACCAGAGTACGAAAGGCGGAACGTCGAGCTCTACAAAGGTCTATAATTATTACACGCCGAAGAACTATGTGTGCGGGTGCGTGGCCACAGCCGCGAGCCAGATCATGCGGTTCTTCCAATGGCCGAAATCCACCTCCTACATTCAGCCGTTCACGAATCCCCATTGCAAGGTGGATGGAACGCTCACAACGTTGACGGCGCAAGGCGGGTACTACGATTGGTCGAAGATGCCGCTCACGCCGAAGTCGATGACGAGCATCACAAGCGAGCAATGCCAGATGATCGGCAAGCTCACGAGCGACGTGGGCATTGCCGTTGCGATGAGATATGCATCGGGTGGAAGCAGCTCGGGAACGAGCATCGCGGGAACGGCGTTCACGAAATTCTTCGGCTATAGCCAGGCTGTGGCGGCGATTTGGTCGAAGGACGAGTTGACGACGGCCTCTTCGGAATGGACGCGGCGGATCTTCCTCACGAATTTCGATGCGGGCCTGCCCGTGCAGATCGGCATGACGAAGAGCGATGGAAGCGGCGGCCACTCCATCGTTGCGGATGGCTACGGATATTCGGGCTCGTCGCTCTACTACCATCTCAACTACGGCTGGTCGGGTACGACGGATGGCTGGTACAATCCGCCTGCGCTTGGCGACGGCTATACGATCATCGACGATATCGTCTACAACATCTATACGAATCAGCCCGCTTCGAAGGTGATCGTGAGCGGGCGCGTGCTCTCCAACACGGGTGTGGCGGCGGCGGGCCTCACGGTGACGGCGAAGCGGGGCGGATATTCGCCGACGACGGTGACGACGCGTACGAACGCGAAGGGCATTTTTGCGCTTTATGTCGATGCAAGTACGGCCTATTCGATTACGGCGGAATCGAATGACGGGCTCTATTCCGCGACGGCTTCCGCAACGACGAAGGCCATCAAGGGGATTCAAAACGTGATCGAGGGCGGCATGCCTACGGGCAGCTATTGGACGGGTAATAAGAATGCCGAACCCTGCAACGTGCATGTGGGCGACATGAAGCTGACGATGACGGGGGCGACGGCCTCGGTCGGGTCGACGCTGTTCGCGACCTTGCAGCAGGCGTGTAACGCCGCCGGAAACGGCAGTACGGTCACGCTTCTGCGCGACGTGACGGAATCCGTCACGGTGCAGGCGGGGTGCCTGATCGATTTCGGGTCGCATACCGTGACAGGTGCGATTCTTGGCCAATGCAACACGTTGGGGCAAACGCTCACGTTGCGAAACGGTACGATCAAGGGCGGGAATCCCTGCGTGTGCGGCTCGGCATTCGGGGGATCCTATCCTCGAGCCGCCGTTCGTTTCGAGAACATGACGGTGGCGGGGTCGATTCGGAGCGACAACCATCCGCTCGTCTTTGCGGGCGGCACCTATTCGGGGGCGATTACCTGCGGCACGCAGCCGTGCACGTTTGCGGACGGCATCTTTACGGGTACGATCACGAGCGGCAGCGGCCTTTGCACGATCGCGGCGGGCAAGTATAGAACGCTCGCGAAAGGGGCGACGAAGTTTGCCGTCAACGGCGGTCGGTTCGCATCGTCGTTCGCCTCCATTTCCACGATCCCGCAAGACCACGTATGGAAAAACGATGGCGGCGATGCCGCCTATCCGTGGAGCGTGACGTTCAATCCGGTCGCCGCTGTGGGGGAGACGGGGTATCAGACATTGCAGGCGGCCTGCCAGGCCGGTGCGTCCGGCGGAACAGTCACTCTTCTTCGAAACACCGCGGAAGCGACAGTGACGGTGGAGACGCCGTGTACGATCGACTTCGGCGGGCACACGCTCGACGGTACGCTCGTGTGCAACACGACGAAAAACGTCAAGACGACGATTCAGAACGGTACGGTACCACGTGTGGAATGTTCGAACGTGGGAACCGTTGTATTGGATGGGATGACCGTTCAGATGATCGAGGCATCCGGCTCCGGTTCGGTGGAACTCGTTTCCGGCTCTGCGGATACGTTTACGCGCACGACGGGGATTGGCCTTCTAACGGTGGTCGGCTGTACGCTGGGCACGGTGACGTTGGCGGCTGGGCGTCTGGCGTTTGATGCAGGGAGTGCGAGTGTGTTGACCAGTTCCTCGGCGATGATCTGCAGTGTGAGGGGCGGGGAGATCGGCATGTTCGCGCTTTCGGGCATGGGACGGCTCACGATAGGGGGCGGAACGGTTGCAAACTTAGTTGTGACGGAATCGGGAAACATCCGTATCACGGGCGGGCGGATTGGCGCGATGACGGCAGAAACGACGACGACCTGTAAGATCATTGCGGGTT
Organism: Kiritimatiellia bacterium; assembly: GCA_045617985.1. Classification (GTDB taxonomy): domain Bacteria; phylum Verrucomicrobiota; class Kiritimatiellia; order RFP12; family UBA1067; genus RUG572. The sequence continues at coordinate 33,193 of JAZLJP010000143.1, read as the reverse complement.
GTTTCGGCGAGAAAGTCACGGCGAATGTTTCGTTGCCGGAGGATTCTATTTGGGCGGAGACTTCGGGCGATGCCGATTTCCCCTGGCAGCTGGCGTTGGGGCGTGTGATGATGCCCACGGCGGGAGGGAGTGTGAAGGTCGCGGTTTCCGCGGCTTGGCTGGCGGCGAATGTGGCCGCAAGCCTGCATGGATCGGCGGAGGCCATCCAGGCGGCATTGGGGACAATCGAGGCGAACGGCCTTGCACGGTGGCAGAACGAGTCGATGGGGCTCGCTCCCTCGGGAACGCTGATGGCGGAAATGAATCCGGCCGCTCAGGAACAGGCGACTTTATGCGTGGAAGGGAATCTTTCAGCGCCGGTGGAGACGCATGGATTAACGCGCGCGTACGTTGTTGACAAGGTGGACGGTGCGGGATCGATCCTTGAGGCCGGAACGGTTGTCGCCGCCCATCCGAAGGTGTCGCTTGCAGGCGTTGATTCGGGGCTCTATAAATTGAATGTCGTTCTTTCCGATGGTACGACATCGGTGAAAGTGCCGGCGGCGAATACCCTGGGCGTACTTTGTTGTACGAATACGGAAGAGGCGGTGGTCGTATCGGTTCCGTGGAAGGGGAAAACGGGGGATCTCGCGGTTTCCGAAATCCTGCGCCCCTGCGATCTTACGCCTGGCGACCACATCTTGAGCTACAATCGGAGATTGGCGTGTTTTGAAATGTGGACGCTGGCGGCGGACGGGAGCTGGGCGGCAAACTTCACCGTGACGGCCGCGAATCTGGCTGCGAAGGGGCCGACCATTGCCGCCGAGGCGGCGACGAGCAAAGTCGCACGCGGAACATCGGTATGGGTGATGCGCGCGCATCCTGCCCGGCCGTTCTATCTCTGCGGTTTTTGCGAGTGATCGATGTCAAAAGCAAATTCGGATTATGAATATCGTCTATCCAGTTGGAGAAGGAATCTATGTCAATCTGACGAATCGGTGCCCCTGCGCGTGCGTCTTCTGCGTGCGGCAGGGAACAGCGTCGATTGCGGGATCGGGGTCGTTGTGGCTTGAGCGCGAGCCGTCCGTCGAGGAGGTGTGTGCGGCGCTTGCCGCGACGGATCTCGGGCGGTACCGCGAACTTGTGTTCTGCGGTTTCGGCGAACCGACGGAACGGCTCGACGCGCTTCTCGCCGTGGCGGCGTGGGTGCGCCAAACGCATCCCGCTCTGCCCATCCGCGTGAATACGAACGGTCTCGCCGATCTCATCAACGGCGCGCCGACGGCCGAACGGTTCCGCGGCCTTGTGGATGCGTTTTCGATCAGCCTCAACGCGGCCGATCCCGAGGCCTATCTCGCGCTCTCGCGGCCGAAGTTCGGGCGTGCCGCGCATCCGGCGCTTCTCGCGTTCGCACAGGCCGTGCGCGCCTTTGCCGCCGTCACGCTCTCCGTCGTCGCCTCGCCCGATTTCACGTCCGCCCAGGAGGCCGCCGCACGCGCCCTCTGCCAGGCGCTCGATCTCCCGCTTCGCGTGCGGAAGTTTATCGAGGGCTAGCGTATAGGCGGTGATTTATGGTATAATCTTTCCGTTGGGGAAAGATGAAGTGACAGGAATCGAAAGAGGAGGAAAACAGAAATGAAAAAGCTTGTGATGGCGCTTGGCCTGTTGGGGGGCGCGGTGGCGTTCGGCGCGGAGCCCGTGCCCGAGAACGTGCCGGACTTGATGACGACGAAAGCCGGCGAAAAGGTGACCACGGTTGAACAGTGGGAGAAGGTGCGCCGCCCCGAACTGCTGGAGATCTTCCTTGAGAACGAATACGGGAAGCGCCCGGTGGAGCGCCCCGATTCGCTCGCGTTCGAAACGGCCGAGCCCGATGCGGTGATGATGGAGGGCAAAGCCATCCGCAAGCGTATCCGCGTGAGCTGGAAGGGTCCGCTCGCCGCGCAGAGCTTCGTTTTCACGGCGTTCATCCCCGTGACGGCGAAGACGAAGCCCGCGCCGGGGTTCATCCTCATCTGCAACCGCCCGCCGGCGAAGAACATCGATCCCACGCGCGAAGTGAAGAGCCCGTTCTGGCCGGCCGAGGAAATCATCGCGCGCGGCTATGCGGCGCTCGCCTTCTATAACGGCGACGTGGCGCCGGACGATTCGAGGGGCGGCTGCAAGAAGGGCGTGCACGCCTGCTGGGCGGCGGAACGTACGCCGAACAGCTGGGGCGCGCTTTCCGCCTGGGCGTGGGGCGCGAGCCGCGTGCTCGACTGGATTGAAACGGAGCCGCTTCTCGATGCGAAGCATTTCGGCGTGGTGGGCCATTCGCGCGGCGGCAAGACGGCGCTCCTCGCGGGCGTGACGGACCGGCGTTTTGCGATGGCCTGCGTGAACGACTCCGGCTGCTCGGGCGCGAAGCTCAACCACATCGTGCTCCCGAAGAGCGAATCGATCAAGGTCATTACGAAGGCCTTCCCGCATTGGTTCTGCCTCAACTACCGCAAGTTCGCGGGCAAGGAATTCCAGATGGATTTCGACCAGCACATGTGGATGGCCCTGATGGCCCCGCGTGCGGTGGCCGTGGCTTCCGCTTCGAAGGACCATTGGGCCGGGCAGCGCGGCGAATACGCGAGCGCGCAGTTCGCTTCGCCCGCGTGGGAACTCTACGGGAAGAAGGGGCTTGTCTCCTCGTCCTATCCCGCCGCGAACGACGCGCGCCAGGAGGGCACCATTTCGTATCATCTGCGCGCCGGCGAGCACAACCTTCTGCTGCACGACTGGACGCGCTACATGGATTTCGCCGACCGTCTCGGCTGGCGCAAGTAAGGAAACGATTGTGAGGGAAGAGGATGAAAAAGAAATTGACGGTGATCGCGGGCTTGGCGTGTGCGGCCCTTCTTCTTGTGTGCGGCAATGGCTGCGCCACGGTGCCCCAGGGGGGCAGCGCGGTGGCGTGGGAGGCCGTTTCGAGAGGCGCGCCGATTCGCGTGGCGGTGTATGTGGATAGCGGTGCGCGCAGCAAGGGCATGTTCCGCTGGCTGCAGTTGATGGAGCTTTCGCCCGATGTGAAGATGACGCCGGTGGATGGCGAAGCGATTCGCATGGGGGCGCTCGACAAGGCCGATGTGCTCGTGATGCCGGGCGGGCGCGCCACGATCGAGGCGCGGGCGATGGGAACGAACGGCCTCAACGCGGTGCGCGCGTTCGTCCATCGCGGCGGCTCGTATGTGGGCACGTGCGCGGGGTGCTTCATGATTCTCCAGTATGCGCGCGGCGACCATCTGTGCCCACTCGTGCCCTATATGTTCTGGCGGCAGGGCGGAACGCCGGCCGGCGAGCGCGGCTCGTACCTTCCGGGCGGCGAGAAGGAGATCGTGTTCAACGAGAAGTCGGCCGCCGCGTGCGGCATTTCGGGAACGCACAAGATCCGCTACGCGGGCGGTCCGGTGCTATGGCCCACGGGCGAGACGATTCCCGATGCGAAGATCGACGTCTTTGCGAACTATTCGCCCACGACGAAGGCGAAGGCGCCTCTGGGCACCACGATCGGCGAGGCCGGCGCCTGCCTTGCGGGCACCTACGGCAAGGGCCGCATCTTCGTGCTCGCCGTACACCCCGAGGCGAACCCCAAGAACAGCGACGTGGTGCAGGGCGCGTTCCGCTATGTGACGGGCCGCAACATCAGCCTCCCCGAACAGCAGAAGAGCGAGAAGGCGCTGCGCGTGGGCTTCTATTGCGCGCCCGCGCTCGGGCCGGAACTCGCCGCCTGGGCGATGGAACTCGTGAAGAGCCCCTCCTTCCATGTGGAGCCCCTCAACCACGAGCTGCTTGCCGAGGGCTTCCTTCGCACGGCGAAGATCGACGTGCTGGTGGTGGGCGCGCCGCGCGACGTGGAAATCCAGAAGGAATACTACAATTCGAAGAAGGCGGCCGCACGCACGAAGAAGTATCTTGACGAGGGTGGCAGGGTGGTCGTGTGGGGGCCGGCGAAGGATTGCGAGGCCTTCAAAACGCCGCATGCGAATCTGATCGTCTGCGAAGACGCTCTGGCGGCGCGGCGTGTGCTTGACGGGATGAAGAAGTAGGCGAAACGACGGGCCGGTTGGAATCGAACGCGAGAAGAGGAGAGAGACGTGGCTGAAGAACTCACGCCCATGCAGCGACAATATCGGGCGATCAAGAACACCTTGCCCCCGGGATCCATCCTGATGTTCCGCCTCGGCGACTTCTACGAGATGTTCGGCGAAGACGCCGTAATCGCCTCTCCCATTCTCGGTGCCACGCTCACGCGCCGCGCGGGCGCGCCGCTCTGCGGCATCCCCTACCACGCGCTCGACGCCTACCTCGCAAAACTCATCCGCGCGGGCAAGACGGCCGCGATCTGCAACCAGATGGAAGATCCGCGGCTCGTCAAGAAGGGGCAGATCGTACGGCGCGAAGTCACGCGCATCGTGACGCCCGGCACCGTGACGGAAGACGGCCTCCTCGACGAAAACGCGAACACCTACATCGCCGCCGTTTCGGGGCTGGGCCTTGCGCGGCTCGACCTTTCGACGGGCGAGTTTGTGGTGGAGCCGTTTGCAACGGCCGAGAAACTTGCCGATGCGCTTGCGCGCTACCGCCCGGCCGAACTCGTCGAGCCCCGGCCCGATGACGAGGCCGCCCCTGGCGCCTCCGGTATCAAGGACCAGGCAGCAGGTCTCATTTCGCCCTCCTATGCCGAAGCCTGGACGTTTAGTCTCGACGCGGCGCGGGAAGAGTTGCTGCGCCACTTCAATGTGACGGCGCTCGACGGGTTTGGCCTTGAGGGGAAGACCGATCTCATCTGCGCGGCCGGGGCGCTCCTCTACTACGTGCACACGACCTTGCGCCATCCCGTCGACCATGTGCGCAGCGTGCGGATTCAGGAGGCGGCGGATTTCCTCGCCTTGGACGCAAGCTCGATTCGCCACCTCGCGTTGCTGCCGGTCGAAAACGTGACGCGCGAGGCGTCGCTCCTAGGGGTTCTCAACGTGGCGCGCACGCCGATGGGGTCGCGGTTGGTGGCGAGTTGGCTCCGCCAGCCGCTCAGACGGCCCGAGGCGATCAACGCGCGGCTCGACGCGGTGGAGGCGATGGTGAAGAACCGTCTCGTGCTCTCTTCGCTCGAGACGCGTTTGGGGGAGGTGCGCGACCTTGAACGGCTCATCGCGAAAGTCGATTCGGGGCGGGCGAATGCGCGTGATCTGCGGGCGCTGGCGGCGTCTTTGCGGCCGGTGCCGGGGGTCAAGTGCGATCTCGCGGGCGCGGTTTCGGCAGCGGCGGTACTTGCGGAAATCGAGGCGAGGATGTCTGCGGAAGGGGATGTCGTCGATCTCATCGACCGCGGCATCGCGGAGAATCCGAACGTCCTCCTGACGGAGGGCAATCTCATCGCCCCCGGCTACAATGCCGATCTCGATGACCTGCGGAACATCGCAACGGAGGGCCATCGCTGGATCGCCCAGTACCAGGCGAAGGAAATCGAGCGCACGGGCATCAAGACGCTGCGCGTACGACGGAACAGCGTGTTCGGCTTCTACATTGAAATTTCAAAGGCGGCCGCCGCGGGCGCGCCGCCCGAGTACGAGCGCCGCCAAACGCTCACGAATGCGGAGCGCTTCACAACGCCCGAGCTTAAGGAGTACGAGCAGAAGGTGCTTGGCGCACAGGATCGCAGCTTCGCGCTCGAACAGGACCTTTTCCGCGAAATCGTCGCCCAGGTGGCCTCGCGCACGGCGCCGATCCAGGCGACGGCGGGGGCGATCGGCGAGCTCGATGCGATTCTCTCCTTCGCCGACCGCGCGCTCGCGCTCGGCTACGTGCGCCCGACGATCGATGGTTCGGATCGGCTCGAGATCGTGGACGGGCGCCACCCGATCATCGAGCAGCTGCCGGACGCGGAGCCGTTCGTGCCGAATTCGACGAAGCTCAATGGCACGACGGACCAGATCATGCTCATCACCGGCCCGAACATGGCCGGCAAATCCACCTACATCCGTCAGGTGGCGACGCTTGCCGTGATGGCGCAGGCGGGAAGTTTCGTTCCCGCCGCGCGGATGCACCTCGGCGCGCTCGATCGCGTGTTCACGCGTATCGGCGCGGGCGACGATCTTTCGCGTGGACGCTCCACGTTCCTCGTGGAGATGCAGGAATGCGCGAACATCCTCAACAACGCAACGCCGCAGTCGCTCATCATCCTTGACGAGATCGGGCGCGGCACCTCGACCTTCGACGGCATCTCGATCGCCTGGAGCGTTGCGGAATATCTGCACGAGAATCCGAAGACGAAGGCGAAGACGCTTTTTGCAACGCACTACCATGAGCTCACCGATCTCGCGGATAAGTTCCCGGGCATCACGAACTACACGGTGCGCGTGAAGCAGGATGGCGAGCGCATCGTCTTCCTCCGCCGCATCGCCCCGGGCATCGCCGAAAAGAGTTTCGGCATCCACGTGGCGGCGATGGCGGGCCTCCCGAAAGCCGTGGTCGCCCGTGCCGACCAGATTCTCGGCAATCTCGAAGCGAACGATCTCGACGTCAACGCCCCCAAGATCGTCAAGCGCCCGAGAAAGAAACTCAGCGACCTCCCCGGCCAAATGACGCTCTTCTAAATCAGAATGTTCGGTTGCAGATTTCGGCGGCGGAGTTGAGACAGGCGCGGGAATCGCTTGGGGTTTTTGAGAGCGGGAAGCGGATGCCGGCCCATTCGAGCTTATGGTGTTTGTTGCCGCTCACGTAGCGGAAGCCGAGTTTCTCAAGGGCGGCGATGGCGGTGTCGTCGAGTTTGCTGCCGGCCTCCTTGACGATTTGCTTCACTTCTTCGCGGCGGCTTTCGAGTTCGCCGGTGGGGGGATTCGTGGCGAGCACCGCTTCGAGGATGCGGGCGCGGCGATCGCGGCCTGCCGCTTCGGCGGCCTGGTAGGCGGCGGTGAGCGCTTCCACCACATGTTCGCGGATTTCGCCTTTGAACTTCTCGGCGAGTTCGGCAGGTTTGTCGATGAGAACCGTCGAGACGGGGGCCGCCTGCAGGCTTTGCGCGCGGGCGAGCTCGTTCCGCAGCCGGTCGCAATCCTGCTGGAGGGCGGCGAGCGCTTCCGGGGGCTGGGCGAGCTTCTGCTGGAGGGCGGCGCGTTCCGCCTTGAGGGTTTCGATTTCCTGGCGGAGGGAAGCGGCGTCTTGCCGGAGGGCGGCGATTTCGTTCGCGTGGGCTTCGGCGGTTTGCGCGGCGGCGGCTTCCGCTTGGGCGAGAGCCGAGTGGGCTTCGTCGAGCTGTTCATTTGCAGTGTTGAGGTCGCTTGCGACGATTTCCAGCGCGCCTTTCTGCGTGTTCAATTCATCCGTGAGGGCGTCGATTCGGGCCTTGAGGGCATCTTCGCGCGCGGCGGCTTGCTCCTCGCGCACGCGCGAGACGGTGGCGGGGGTGACTACGGTTGTCTTGAGCGCGGGGACGCCGCGGGAAGCGGGGGCCTTCTTCGGAGTGGCGCGTTCGGTGGGCCCGAGGAGGGAGGAAAAGTAGTCGCTTGAATCGGCGGCGTTTGCGAGCGCCCTCTCTTCGGCGGAGGGCGGTGGCACGGGGGTCGGTTTGGCCGGCTCGACGGGCTTGAATTTCTTCAGTTGTGAAAAGTCGTTGAAGGTTCCCATTTCAATTCTCCGTAGGAAAGGCCTGGGTGGTCTGCTCGCGGAGGAGGGTGACGCTAGAGGCCATGTCGGTCATTTTAAAGAGGTAGCTGCCGGCCACGAATTGGTTCGCCCCGGCGGCGGCGGCCTGCGCGGCCGTTTCGGCGTTGATGCCGCCGTCGACCATGATGTCGAGGGAAGGGCAGCGTGCGCGAACGGCGCGGATCTTGGGGAGGCACTCCGCGATGAAGGACTGTCCCCCGTAGCCGGGATGGACGGTCATCACGAGCAATTCGTCGCAGGCGGCGAGGTAAGGATAGACGCGCTCGATCGGCGTTTCGGGGTTGAGGGCGAGCGCGGGGCGGAGGCCTTTCGCGCGGATGCGTGCAAGTTCCGTGTGGAGATCGCAATCGGCTTCAACGTGGATCTGGAGCGTTTGGGCTCCGGCGGCGGCAAAAACGTCGAGGTAACGGTCGGGTCGCGTCATCATGAGGTGTACATGGCGATAGAACGAAGGGCAAACGCGGCGGGCAAGCGAGACGACGTCCGGGCCGAAGGAAAGATTCGGCACGAAGTGGGCATCCATGATGTCGAGATGAAGGGCGTCTGCGCCCGACGCAGCCGCGCGGCGGATATCAGCGGCGAGCGCGCCGAAATCGGCCGCCAGCAAAGAAGGCAGAATCTGGATGGTCATCGCGTCTCCTCTCGTCCATCTATCTCGTTTAAAGTTAGGGTATTTCGCAGTAAATAACGGATAACGTCTACAAAGCGTCTGCAAAAATTAATCCGTTAAGACTGGAGTGTATTATATCAATTTTGCGTGCCGAAGGAAAGGAACAATCAAGTTCAACGATGAAGATTTCGGAGCGGAATGATTCCGCACCGAAGTCTTCACTTCGAGGGAGGGTGGGGACAGTCCCCTCCCCCCCCCCCGAGAATTGGGGACAGTCCCCTTTGAGTTTCGGGGACAGTCCCCTTTGAGTTTCGTCACAGGTGTGACAAAATGTAGCAAATTTAGTCGTGGAGAGGGGTGGCACGAGGATTGCTTAGGAGGATTGTTGGGAATTGCCAAGGATTGCCGAGAATTGCTGTGGATTACTTATGATGGGGGATTCAAAAATGAGATGTTGTTCAAGAATGTAGTAATTTGCGCGATCGATTCGGTAAAAAGCAAGAAAAAGGAAACAACAATGGCTGACGAAAAGATTGATCAGGCGAAAGCCGCAGAGGAAATGTGGAAGTTCGCCGATAAGGTCGGTGAAAACGACGTGAATGACATTTTGAACAAGGAAGAGAAGATGAAAGGCTTCTTCCAGCATGTCGACGCCCTGAAGAAATATTGGGATGATGCCTGTACGGTCTTCTCGCTTCTAAAGGACCGATACACAGGCGCGTATAAGGAAACGCCTTGGCGCACGATTGCCGCGCTGGTGGGGGCTCTCCTTTACGTTCTTACGCCGCTCGATTTGATTCCCGATTTCATTCCGCTTCTTGGTTTCGCGGATGATGCCGTCGTTTTCGGATTCGCGCTTAATTTCGCGAAACCGGAACTGGAAGCCTATCGGGCCTGGAAAGCGCTGGAAAAGAAGACGGTTGACGTCGAATAGGTGAATGTGATACCCCGGCAACAAGCTGGCCGGAATTCTCCGCTCCTTTTTCCTTTCTCCTTTGGCCCTGGAAATGGTAAAATGCCGTCCATGAAAAAAGCATTTGTATTGGCGGTAGTCGTTTGGACGGCTGTGGCGAGCGGAGCGACGTTCAAGGGCGGACTCTGGAAAGAGTTCGTCTATGAGACGCCGGACATGATGCCGATTGTGTTCAGCGGCGAGAGCCGGAGTGTGAAGGCCGTGCCGGGCGAATACTGCATCTATCTCGACATCTGGTATGCGGACGACACCCCCGTGTGGGGACGTTGTGCGCATTGGACGCCCGGGACGCACGACTGGGAAAAGACGCGCGGCGTATTCATTCCGAAGAAGCCCGTCAAGAAAATCCAGATGTTCGCCTTCTTGCGGCGAGGCTCCGGAACGGCCGAGTTTCGCAATCTCGCGCTTGAGCGCCGCGAGGGGACGGGGGAGGTGTGCTCCGTAAGGCGCACGACGCGGCGCCCGTTTGCCGATGTGGAGCGCGTGGAACGCGACGTGTTCATCGGCCGCGAGATCAAGCACGAGGTTCGCGAAGAGGCGCTTCCTGTGCCGCTACCCGTGCCGGAGAGCGTCCCGACGAACGGTGCCGTCGTGTGGCTCGCCGATTCGATGCGCAAGGTGACGCCGCTCACGTTTCCCACAGCGAACGAAGTCGCCGCACCAAAGCGGATCGCCCTCGCCCTCGCGCGGCGTGAAAGCGAGAGCTTCCAGGTGGAAGTCTCCTGCGGCGGCGGTGCCGCCTGGGAACGGGGAAACGTGGCATTGCCCGTCTTGAAGAACGCGAAGGGCGAGGCGTTGAAAGGAGAATTCAAATGGGAACGCGTGGGCTATCTGGCCCGCGAGGCAGGCTATGCCACCCATCCGTGCGGGATCGATTCGTATGAAACGTGGCTGCCCGATCCGCTCCTTCCCGCAGCGCCGTTTCGCGTACGCGCGGCCTCCACGCAGGGGCTCTGGTTTACGGTCCATGCCGCACCCGATGCTACGCCGGGCGTCTACATCGGCGATGTCGCGATCACAGAACAGGGGGCGTTGCAGGCAACCGTGCGCGTGGCGGTGCGCGTTGAACCTTTCACGCTTCCCGCGACGTTCGGTATGGCTACGGCCTTCTGCGTGATGGACGGCTTTCTGCGCGCGCAGTACGGCGAGGCGCGGTGGCGCGAGATGAAGAGGCGCAGCTGGGATGTGATGCTCGACCACCGCCTCAATCCTGACGACATTTCGCGCACGACGCCGCCCGAAATCCCCGACCTCCTCCACGCCCGCGCGCGCGGCATGAACCGTTTCAACATCCTCAACATCGTTCCGCCGCCGAAAGACCCGAAAACGACGTGGGTCTGTTTCACGCCGCCCGAGGCGACGTTCAATCCCTCGTTCTATCCCGCCTTCAAGGCGCGCCTCGCACCCTACGTGGCCGAGCTTCGGAAATACGACCTCATGAAGTATGCCTATGTCTACGGTTTCGACGAACGGCAGCACGAGTATTACGCAGGCATCGACCGGCTCTGGAAACAGCTCAAGGCCGATTTCCCCGACCTCCCTGTGATGACGACGGCGATGATGTATCGCGATAAGGCGGCGGGGCGGAAATACGATTTTCTTGAAACGACGGATTGGTTTTGCCCGCTCACCTCGGTCTACAGGCCCGACCTTTCCGCCGCACTTCGCGCGAAAGGCAAGCAGGTGTGGTGGTACACCTGCTGCGGGCCGCGCTGGCCCTACGCGAATATGTCCTCGCTCGAGTACCCGCCGATCGAAGGGCGCCTTCTCGGTTGGATGGGCCACCTCTATCGCGCGGACGGTCTTCTCTTCTGGCATGTCAATTATTGGAACCGCAAACCCTTCCTTGATGAGCGCGATACCTATTTCCCGGCGTGGCACACGGGGAACAGCCTTCACATGCCCGGCGACGGCATCTTCCTCTATCCAAGCAACGAACACGTCCTTCCCTCGATCCGGCTCGCCCAGGTGCGTGACGGCGTGGAAGACTACGAATGCCTTCAGCTCGCCGCGGCAAAGGCGGGGGCGGACGCAACCGATGCCGTATCCCGCTCGCTCATTACCTCGATGACGAACTACACGCGCGATCCCGCGCGCCTCCGTGCCGCCCGCGCGCGCCTTGCCGTTCTTTACGGGGAATGAGAGGGAAACGGATAAAAAGGGGGACTGTCCCCCAAGGATGAAGAGGGGACTGTCCCCCATGAAAAGATAAAAAGGGGGACTGTCCCCCATGAAAGATGAAAAGGGGGACTGTCCCCCAAGGATGAAGAGGGGACTGTCCCCCATGAAAAAAAGAGGGTCTGTCCCCCTATAAGAATGAAATGTGGTATAATGTGGGTATGAAATTTCTATTCCTTTTAGTTATGCCGTTCGCTTTGATGGCGGATGAGTTGCCGGTGGTGGATCTTTCGGGGGAGACCCATCGCCATGTGGTCATTGCCGCAGGTACGCAAGACGTCTATCAGGGGCACCCCACAACGCTTTTGGCGGCGGATGGGCGTACGATGTTCTGCGCCTGGACGCTGAACCATGGCGGCGGATGCGGCCCGTTTGCGCGCTCGAACGATGGGGGGAGAACCTGGCGGCGGCTTGACGACTTGCTTCCGCGCGCCTATTCGTTCCATCGGAACTGCCCCACCCTCCAAATCGTTCTTCTCGCGAACGGAACGACGAACTTTTGCGTGTTCAGCGCGAACTGCGACCCCAAGAACCGCGGCGGGCTCGGGATTCTCGTAAGTTCCGACCAAGGCGAAACTTGGCGCGTGGCGCCCCCTGCGAAACATCTTTCCGCCGGGATGCCGCCCACGGGCCTTCTGCCGCTTAAGGACGGCACGGTGGCCCTTTTCGGACAGATTCGAAACGACCCGAAAGTGAAGACGGATGGCCCGAAGGACGATCAGAACGTTTGGATGGCCCTCTCCAGCGATGGTGGCCTCACCTGGAGCTCTCCCCGCATCATCGCACAAAAAGAAAACAAGAATCTGTGCGAACCATTCGCCATCCGTTCGCCAGATGGTCAGGAAATTGCCGTCATTATGCGCGAAAATCGCCATACGGCGCGCAGTATGGTCATTTTTAGCCGCGATGAGGGCCGCACCTGGACGGCGCCGAAGGATACTTCGTGGGGCCTCACGGGCGATCGTCACGAGGGCGTTCTTCTGCCTGATGGGCGCCTCGTCATTGCTTTCCGCGATCGGGCGTTGAAGAGTTCCACTTATGGGCAGTACGTTGCCTGGGTTGGGACCTGGGACGATTTGCGCCATAGCCGCCCCGGCCAATATCGTATTCATCTCCTTAAGAATTGGAGCGGGAAGGCCTATGGCGGCTGGGTGGGCGACACGGGCTACTCCGGCGTTGAACTCCTGGCCGATGGTACGCTCGTTTGTACGACCTACGTCAAATATTGGCCCGACGCACGCAAACAGTCGATCGTTTCAACCCGTTTCAAAATCGCCGAAACCGACCGCCGCATGAAGTGAAGATTTCGATGCGGAATGGGCTGAAGATTTCGGTGCGGAACAACTTCTCAACCTCGTGTATTTACACGGTAATGGGAAATATGGTATACTACACGCCATGAGAACGAAAACGATTTTTGCTCTTGCCGTGTTGGCGGGACTTTCCTTGGCGGTTTCGGCGGCCCCGATGACGCCTGTGGCCCCGACGACTCCTGTGGCCCCGACGACTCCTGCGGCTCCGGCGACTCCTGCGGTTTCGCGTGAACGGCAGCGGGTGGCACGGCGGGCGCAGTTCCAACAGCGGCAGGCCGCGGCGGCGCGGGAGAGGCGCGAAAAGTTGGAGAAGCGTTTCGCGGCGAAGAAGTAAGAAAACGTGATGAGGGACTGACGAAATGGCGATGACGATTTGGTTTTTTGTACTCGGCCTGCCGCTTTTGGCGTATGGCCTTGCTTCGCTTGTTTGGACGGACGGAACGGCGAAGGCGCTCGTGGCGTTTCCGCGGAACAAATGGGCTGGCCGCATCCTTTGCGCTATCGGCTGGTTTTTCACCGCCTACGAATGCGACAAAATCGGCATTGACATCTTCGACCAGTTCCTGAAGGCCTTCCCGGGCGAAGTGTGGATTCTCGCGATCGTTCTCACGATTCTCACCTGCTGGTGGATGGAGAATCTGCTGCCGATTCGCGGCGTGTGCGCGCTTTTCATGCTTTTCCCCGCCGAGCTTTTCCCCGCGATCCGCCTCTGCGAATCGTCCTGGCGCCGCGCGCTCGTCGTCGTGGCCTACGTCTGCCTCGTCATCGGCATGTTCGGCATGTTCTACCCGTGGCAGATTCGCCGGGCCCTCGCCTGGCGGGCGGCGAGCCCGGTGCGGATGCGCGCCTTCGGCGTCGTGTTCCTGGCCGTTGGCGCGCTCCTGACGGTTCTGGGCGGCCTCGCCGCCGCCGGTGTGATCCGTTGATTACGGAAGGGCGGCGCCGAGTTCGGCCACGACGGCCTTCACCACATCGGCTACAGCTGCTTCGTCGAGCTGCTGCGGGAGATACTTCTTTTACTCCTTCTCTGACTGACGTCGCATGAATTATACCACAATTTCGCCGAACGGGAGCAGAGGAATTTTGGGACGACGAAAAGATTTTAAAAATTTTTGAAAAAGGTTGTAGATTCTTCTGTGGGCGCGCCTACTCCCAATCGGACAAAGCCAACCAACTGTCCGTTACCGCTCTAGGTCCTCCCCATACCCTAGAGCGGGTTTTTTGTTTACGGAAATCATTGTTGCCATCGATTGGGATGGAGGAGAAGAGAGATGGAAATTCGTAATCTAATGCTGTTGTGTTCGTTTTCGCTCGTTTCTTGCCTTTTTGCCGGGCAGGGAGCGTTGTTGAGCGTCTTGGAAGGAAGTGAAGTGGGCGTGATCGACGCAGGGGTGTGTGCCTTTGCCGATCGGCCGTTTACCTTTACGCCCGCCTGTGCGGAGCGGCTGAAGGGGAAGACGTTCTTTTTTGAATCGATTGACGGCGGCTTCCCGTTCGAGGTTCTGCGGGGCGGCGAACTTCTCGTCGTCACGCCCACGGCGAAGGCGGGCGGGCGCCTTTCGCAGGGACAGTCCCTCGCTGCGCTCGGCTTCGTGAAGGAACCCGGTGCGCCGTTTCAGGCATTCGGCGACCATGCCTGCGACGTGGCCGATGTCTGGAAAAAGCAAGTTCAGAAGGGCGAACGCTTCAAATTCGCAAAATGGACGATCATCTGCGGGTTCGATGGGTCGAACCAAAGGGGACAGACCCCCGAAGACCGGGCGCGCGCGGCGAAGATTCTCCCCTTTCTGAAAGGGACGCCGAGCGAGCGGGAGTGCCCGCGCGATATTCTCGTCAATAAGCCCGACTATGTCGTTTTTGTGCCGAAACAGCCGCGTGCGTGGGAGAAACGCGATTGGACGCGTGCGGGCGATACCTACAACGACCACTTCCAGGTGATTTGCAATCCCTCCAACAACTACCTCTACGCCTTTTGGACGCAGGCCTCGCGCGAGGCGTATGTCGATCAGCACATCGCCTTCTCGCGCAGTACGGATAAGGGCGTCACCTGGACGCCGCCTGTGATTCTTGCGGGTTCGCCCTGCCGGGCGCGGCCTGCGCTTCTTGCGAGCTGGCAGCAGCCGATGCTGGCCAAAAGCGGCCGCCTCTACTGTTTCTGGAACCAGCAGACGACGAGCCGCGGGCCGCACTGCGGGCTCATGTTCGGATCCTATTCGGATGACGACGGCACTTCCTGGAGCGCGCCGAAACTCGTGCCGTTTACGGAGCGTATGGATGCCGACCCGGCCGACGACCACATCCCGCCGAGTTGGTGCAACTGGCAGCGTCCCCTGCGCCTTGGTGAAAACGGCAACTACTTCGTGGGCTGTTCGCGTCACGGCAAGGCCCCCTACGACGATCGGTTCGGCTGCAAGATCGAGTTCTGGGAATTTCTCAACATCGATGCGAATCCGCGCGTTGAGGATGTGAAGATCCGCTTCCTTTCCACGAACCGTGCGGCGCTTTCGGCGAAGGCGCTCGAAGCGGCGGGCGGCTTTTGCGCGCGCGAGCCGGCCCTTGAGGAAGCGGCGCCGGTGAAGTTGCCCGACGGGCGCCTCTTTGTGCTCATGCGTTCATCCGTCGGGTCGCCCGTGTGGGTGCAGAGCCGTGACGGCGGCCGTACCTGGAGCGAGCCGAAGATCCTGCGCGATGCGGAGGGAAAGCCGTTCCTCCATCCGCGCTCGCCTTGCCCGATGTACGACTGGAAGGGGCCCGAGGCGGCAAGCGGCACGTATTTTGCGCTCGTCCATCAAACGTTCGACTTCAACGAGCCGACCGGCAACGCCTACCAGCGGCGAGGGCCGCTCTATCTGATCGCCGGCACCTTCGACCCCACGGGCGAGCAGCCCGTCAAGTTCAAGGCGCCGAAGCTCTTCGCGCCGCGTCCAAGCGGCAATTCCTTCTACACGAGCTACTGCATCGTGGACGGAAAGGGCATCCTCTGGTACAACGACAAGAAGTTCTACCTTTGCGGTCGCGAGATCGGTCCGGAATGGTTCAAATAACGGAATTTGTGGTATAATATTCCGCCATGGACATTCTGACATCTCGTAAATCCTTCCTGCTCGGGCCGATCGTCTTCATCCTTTGCGCCCTCGCTCTCTTGGGCGTGTGGTTCGTGATGGAGCCGGCGGCCCTTCACCATGCGTTCGACAACGACGGCCGTTCGCCGTTCGAACTTGCCACGCTCCCGTTCTATGCGGCCATCATTCCGCTCGTGTGGTGGAAGTGTCCATTCACGGGTTCGCGCGCGCGCCGCACGCTCCTTTGCGCGGCGGTTTCGTGCGTGGCGTTCATGGCGGTTGTAAAGGAACTCGACCTCCATCTCGTGGCGCTCCATGCGTTCTTCCCGCAAGTGGTCAATGCCGACGGCAGCGTGTACGGCCTTGTGAAGCCGAACGGCGCGCCGCTCACGGGTACGCCCTGCAAGATGCGCTTCCTCACGAACCCCGGTGCGCCGTTCATGGCGAAGACCTTTGTTCTTCTTTACTTCACGCTGTTCTTCGGCGTCTTCGCGGCGATGCTGGCCTATTTCTTCTTGCCGCTCATGAAGGGCTTTTTCAAGCTCCATCCTGTTGCCTGGACGATGTGCTGCTTCGGTTCGAGCGGCGTGATGGTGCAGGTGATGGACCGTCTCCCCGCCTGGATCCGCCATTCGAAGGGTGTGCCGAAGGAGAAGGTGATCGACGCCTGTTCGTCGTTCTGCACGGCCTTCGAGGAAGGCGGCGAAATGATGATCGCGATCTTCGGCATCATCGCCATTTTACAGGCGTACAAGTACTACAACGATAGTCGGGAATAGGGAAGGCGCCTGGTGCTTGGCGCTTAAAAAGGAGGGCGGACCGTTTGGCCCGCCCTCCTTTTTTGTACACGAGCTGCGCGCTTACTTCAGGAGCGCGGCCACGGCGGCGCCGATCATCGGGGCGTCGTCAGGGCAAACCGTGAGCGCGAAGGCGATGTTGCGCTTCGCGAGCATCGCATCGAGTTCCTTCTGGACGATTTCCGGGAAGGAGACGACGCGCGTCTTGTAGTAGGTCGAGCCGTCGATGCACACGCACACCGGAGCGCTCGGATCCGTACCGCCGCCCGTCTTCAGGATGAAGGCGGCGAGATGCACGGCCGTGAGAATCGCGGCACGCTCGAAGACCGGCGTTGCGAGGCGGCGGGCCATCGCGCGGTCGGCTTCGTCCGTAAACACCTTGTCGAGCGGATTGGGCTTGCCGTTGTCGAACTTCGCGCAGAAGTTGTCGAGGTCGTAGCTCTCGAGGGTGCCGAGGCCCTGCACGGCGGCCTTCGCGGCTTCGGAGAAGAAGCCCGCCTTCGCGGCGGCCTTGAACACTTCGAGGCCGATACGGCCGAGGTAGGCGCCGGCGATCATCTTCTCGAAGCGCTGGTTGCCGCAGTCGGCCGTCTTCTTATCCATCGCTTCATCGAACGCACTCTGCGCGATCTTGTTGAAGCCGCCGGATTCGGTGTTGATCGCCATCGCGCCGGCGGGCGGGTTCGCGAGCTTCGGGATGTTCGTGTTCTGTTCGATGTAGGCGACGTTCGTACCCGTGCCGAGGATGAAACCGAGATAGGCGCTGAACTTCTGGCCGGGCTTCTCGGTGGCCTTGCCGGCGAGAAGGGTGGCAACCGTGTCGTTCACGACCTGGATCTTCGAGGGCTTCGGGTCGAGGCGCGTGGCGAGCTCGGCGCCCACCCACTGGCCTACGATCGCGGGGGCCTGGATCTGCTTCGTCCACACCAGCAGCTTCGCATCGCCTTCGGCCGAGGCTTCGGCCGGATAGGAGAAGCAGAAGCCCACGGCGGGGTCCTTCGCAAAGGGACGGCAGCGGTTCACGTGGCCCGTGAGGACCTTGTAGAAATCTTCTTCGGAGACGAAGCTCTTCGCACCGGGCATTTCGCCCTTTTCCTTGTTCTCGATCGTGATGTCGCCCGCCGAAGGAATCGTCACCGTGGCGCCGCGCAGGTTCGTGCCGCCGGCATCGAGCACCGTGACGGGCGTATCCTTCTTGATGTCGCCGTAGGGAGACGTGTAGGTGGGGATCATCTTGAGCGAGGAGGGCGCGCCCGCAAGGCCCGCTTCCATTTCCTTCTGGAAGGCCGCAACGAGAGCCGCGCGATCCAGGGTCGCCGTAGCGAGTCCGTTCGATTCAAGAAACTCTTCAGGTGTCTGCATAAGTCTAATCCTTTCTGATGGTGATAATCATATCATATTGCCGTGACTTCGGACAAGAGGAATTTTTTCTCGCCTTCTTGCTTGGGGGTATGCTATCATATAGGCATGTTGCGAGAGCAAGATAGAAAAATCGATTGGCGCGATAACACGCGTTCGTGGGGATTCCGCCTTTGGAAGTATCAATCCGAACGGTTCCCGATCCAGCAGTATCTGCCGGTTGTCGCCGCGTTCGCCTTTTCCGCCTCCGGGTATTCGATGATTTGCGGCGGGCGAAGGGGCGTGCTCGATGGAGGAGTTCTGCTGGGCGGCTTCCTCTCGAGCTATTGCCTTTTCTTCCTTCTGCGGCTCTTCGACGAGTTCAAGGACGCCGAGGACGATGCGAAATACCGGCCCTATCGCGCGGTGCCGCGCGGGCTTGTTTCCTTCGCCGAAATCCGCGGGCTGATACTCGCCGTCACGGTGTGCGTGATTGGCGTGAATGCCGTCCTTTCGCCCCGTCTCCTCCTGTTGCTGGTGCCCTCCTTCGCCTATATCCTGCTGATGTGGCGGGAGTTTTTCGTGCCGGCGTGGCTGCGGCGCCACCCCGTCATCTACATGCTCACCCACATGCTTGTGATGCCGTTGATCGACTTCTATACGTCCGGCTTGGATTGGGCGGTGGGGGGCTTTGCGATGCCGAGCGGCCTGTTCCTCTTTCTCGTTCTCACGTTTACCAATGGCTGCGTGATCGAGATCGGCCGGAAGATCCGCGTGCCGGAGGACGAGGAACCCGGGGTTGAGACCTACTCGGCGCTTTGGGGGCGCTTCACGGCGGCCTCCCTCTGGCTCGTCGTGCTCGCGTTCACCCTTGCGCTTTCGCTGGCCTGTGCGGGGGCGCAGGGATTCGTTGGCAAGGCCTGGCCCTGGCTCGTCCTTTCGTTTGCGCTCTGCGCCTCGCCTGCCGTTCTTTTCCTCTTCGGCCGGAAGACGGGGCAGCTCATCGAGGTGGCCGCCGGCGTTTGGACGATCGCCATGTACGTGCTCGTGGGGGCGGTGCCGCTTCTTTTGGGATGGGGGGGCTCATGAACGGCGGGAAAGCGGATAATCTCGCACGGTTGCGCCGCCTGGGGCTGCCGGTGCCGGGTTGGATCGTGATCGGTCCCGAAGAAGAGGCGCTCGCGCCCGCGCTTGAACGCCGGCTTGCGGCGGGCGGGATGGCGGGGGCGTGCCGTTTTGCGGTTCGTTCGTCGGCTTCGGCCGAGGACGGCGGGGCGTGCTCGTTCGCAGGTCAGTTCGAGACGCTCCTTGCGGTGCCGCGCGAGCGGTTGGCGGATGCGGTGCGGGATGTGCGTGCGTCCGTTACGGCGCCGGCCGTACTCGCCTATTGCCGGGAACGGGGAATCGATGCCGCGGCCCTGCGGATGAACGTGATCGTTCAGGAGATGGTGGAGGCGGATCGCTCGGGCGTGGCCTTCGGCGTCGATTTCAAAACGGGCTCGCGCCAGGCCGTCACCGTCTCCGCCGTTCTGGGGCTCGGCGAAGGGCTCGTCTCGGAACGCGCTGAAGCGGATACCTTCGTGGAGCTCGCCGGACGGATTTCGTCGACGATCGTCCGTAAGGAACATGCCGTGCGGTATGCCGCGAATGGCGGTACGACGTGTGTGGCGCTCTCGGGCGAGGCGTGTACGCGCCCGGTTTTGACGGCCGCCCAGGTGAGGGACATTGCCGATGTGGTCCGGCGCCTCTCCGCCGCGCTCGGCCGGCCGCAGGATGTGGAATGGGCCTTGACGGCGGAAGGGGAACTCAAGCTCCTGCAGACGCGCCCGATCACCACGTTGGGCACCTTGCCCGACCCGGATGAAGAACGCCTCCTCTGGGACAACTCGAACATCGTTGAAAGCTACCCCGGCGTGACGCTGCCGCTCACCTTCTCCTTCGCACGGGCGGTCTACACGGCCGTCTATCGTCAGTTCTGCCTGGCGTTGGGCGTTGAACCGGCCGTGATTGACGCGAACGCGAAATATTTCGAGATGCTGGGGCATTGGCGGGGGCGCTTCTACTACAATCTCCTCAACTGGTACCGCATGCTGATGCTCTTGCCCGGCTATCGCATCAATGCGGCGTTTATGGAACAGATGATGGGCGTGAAGGAACCCCTGCGGGAAAAGCCCGTGATTGTTCCTTCGCGCCGCCCCGAGTGGTTGCGCGTGGTTTCAAGCGTGGGGCGGATCGTTTGGAGCGGCGTGACGTTGAAAGGCCGTGTCGAAAAGTTCATGCGCCGGTTCGATGCCGTTGTGGCGCCGCTTGAAGCGGCGGATTTCACGTTGCTTTCGCTTGCCGAGCTAGCGGAAACGTATCGTGCGCTGGAGGCGGAATTCATCGTGGGTTGGCGCACGCCGCTCGTGAACGATTTCTTTGCGATGATTTCCTACGGGGCTCTCCGCAAGGCGCTCGCGAGGTGGGGCGTCGATGCGGCAGGAGCCAATCAGAACGATTTGCTCGTGGGGGTGGGCGATATTGTTTCGGCCGAGCCGATGCGGCGTTTGGGCGAACTCGCGGAAGCGGTCCGCGCCGATGCGGCGCTGCGCACCGTTCTCGAAACGCAGCCGGCTTCGGCGTTTCTCTCCGCTCTCCCCGCCCACCCCGCCTTCGAGCGCCTGTGGCGTGCCTACATCCGGAAGTTCGGCAGCCGCTGCATGGGGGAGCTGAAGCTTGAAACGGTGACGTACGATCTCGACCCCACGCCGCTCGTTGGCATGTTGCGCGGCTATCTCGCCGTGCCGCCGCCCCAGGCGAAGGCGCCGCCGCCCCTCGATCTTTCGGCGCTCGACAATCACCCCGTGCGGCGGCTTCTCTTCCGGCGTTTGCGCGATGCGGCGCGCCGGCATGTGGCGAATCGCGAGAACCTGCGTTTCCGCCGTACGCGTCTCTTTGCCGTCGTTCGCCGCATCCTGCTCGCCTTCGGCGCACGTTTGGCGCGGGAGGGCTACCTGGGCGAAGCGCGCGATGTCTTCTATCTCACGATGGGCGAAGTCATGGGCTGCGCCAACGGGTGTGCGGCGCCGGGGGCGTTCGCCGATCTTGTCGCCGTGCGAAAGGCGGCGTTCGCGGCGTATGCCCGCGAAGCGCCTCCGCCGGAACGGTTCGAAACGCGCGGTGCGGTGATTCTGCCGGCCGCCTCGGCGGCGAAACCGGCGGTGGGCGCGGATGGCCTCTGCGGCATCGGCTGTTGCCGCGGCGTCGTGCGGGGAACGGCACGCGTCATCCGCGATCTCGGTTGCGCGGGCGAGGTGGCGGGGCGCATCCTCGTGGCCGAGCGCACGGATCCCGGGTGGGGGCCGCTCTTTCCGCTTGCGAAGGGCGTCCTTGTGGAACGCGGCAGCGTGCTTTCGCATGCGGCGATTCTGACGCGCGAGCTGGGCATCCCCTGCGTGGTGGGGGTGACGGGGCTTCTCGCCGCAGTGGCCGATGGCGATGAAGTGGAACTGGATGGCACGACCGGGGTTGTGCGCGTTCTCGCTAAGGGCGGAGGAAGCCATGTCGAAGACGATTGACAAACGGGCGAAATTCAACTTTGTGCGCTACGCCAACTGTTGGGAGGATCCGCTCCTCCTTCTCGGTGCGCTGCCGCCGGGGGCGCGGTGCCTCTCCATCGCATCGGCCGGAGACAATTCCTTCTCTTTGCTGACGGGAGATGTGGAAGAGGTGGTCGCCTTCGATCTCAATCCCACGCAGCTTGCGTTGTGCGCGCTCAAGAAGGCGGCGTTCCAAACGCTGGACCATCCCGCTTTCGTGAAGTTCCTGGGCTTCGCCCCCGCCGAGCCGGGGGAACGCCGGGACGTGTATCGGTCGCGCGTGAGGGCGGCCCTGCCGCCGGCGGTGGCCGCCCATTACGATGCGCGGCCCGCGTTGATCGACGGGGGCGTGGTCGAAGGCGGAAAGTTCGAGGCCTACTTTCGGATTTTCGCCAACCGCGTTCTCCCGCTCACCCACAGTTCGGCTGAACGGCGCTCGCTCATGACGGCAAAACCGCTCGCGGCGCGGCGCGAATTCTTCGAGCGCACCTGGGCGAACGCACGGTACAAATTGCTCTTCAAGGCCTTCTTCAATAAATATGTGATGGGGCGCCTGGGGCGCGATCCCGAGTTCTTCCGCTATGTCGACAAGTTCGCGATTTCGGGCGAGATCTGGAAACGCGCGAAATATGCGATGACCGAACTGCCCACCGAAGACAATCCCTATCTGCGCTATACGATCATGGGGTCGTTCGAAGGCGTGTTGCCGCATTACGCGCGGCCCGAACAGTTCGCGCGCATTCGCTCCCGCCTCGATCGCATTCGATTCGTACAGGGGTCGCCGGCGGATCTCAAACGAGAAGGAGAGGGGTTTACCTTCTTCAACCTCTCCGATATCTTCGAGTACATGGCCGGCGATCTCTTCACGGCAACGGCGCGGCAGCTCTTCGCGCTTGCCGCCCCGCATGCCGTTTTTGCCTACTACAACATGCTGCTCCCGCGCGACCTCGCCCGCACGCTTCCCGATCTCTTTACGGCGCGTACGGACCTCGCCCGGCGGCTCTTTGCGGCCAATCAGGCCTTCTTCTACGGATCCTACCATGTTGACGAAACTCTTACATGAACTGGCAGGCCTCGCCCTTCTTGCGGTGTTCACCGGCTTCGTTTTCGCGCTGGGCGAGATTCTGCGCCGGCGCGGGTGCCTGACGCCTGAACAGTCCCGCAAGATGCTGCACATCGGCGGGTGTGCAACGGCGCTTGCCTTTCCCTTTCTTTTCACGTCGCATTGGACGGTTCTGGCGATCTGCGGCGGTTTCCTTCTGCTCATTACGTTCCTCGGGCGGCGTGGCGCGCTCCATGCGGTGAGCGATGTGGAACGAAAATCGTACGGTAGCCTGCTCCACCCCGTGGCGCTCTACATCTGCTATTGGCTTGCGGATTACAACCGCAATTTCGCCTTCTATGAAATTGCGATTCTCGTCTTGGCGCTCTCCGATACGGCGGCGGCGTTCGTGGGGCAGCGCTACGGGCATCTCCGCTATCGGGTGGACAAAAAGGACTTCCGCACCTTGGAAGGTTCGGTGTTCTTCTTCCTCGTCACCTACGCGCTCGTTCATCACATCCTTTTGCTGGCGCTCAAGATGGCCCCGCTTGAGGCGACGGTGCTGTCGCTCATGATCGCCATTCTCGTGACGCTCTTCGAAGCCGTTTCGCTTGGCGGCGCGGATAACATCGCCGTGCCGCTCGGCGTGATGGCCATCCTCATCAAGAACGCGCATCCGTGCCTTCACGCCATGGCCGAGCAACTCGTCTTCATGGGCGTATCCTTCGCGCTCACGTGTGTGTCGATGCGCCTCTTCGGGGTGATGGAGGGCTCCGGCCGCGTGGTGACGGGGCTTCTCGTCTATCTCTCCGCCGGGCTCATCTCGCCCTGGTGGGGCGTGATGACGCTCATCGCGGCTTTCCTGGTCCATTGCAGCCACACCTTGCGTCTTCAGGAAGTGCGAACGGTTTTTGCGCTTTGGGGCGTTCCGTTCCTCACGGTGATGGCCTTTAACCTAGCGGAAAAACTCGCAGGCTGGCGGAATCTCGTTCTCGCGACGCCGGTTTACGCGCTCGTGCTTTTGATGTCCTGTCTCCTGGTGCGGCAATATGAAAAACGCTGAGGCTCATCTTCTGGGGCCGGGGAATCGCGCCTTCTTCGAGAATCTGCCGCGCCGTCTCTACGGGCCGCGCTACCAGCCCGAGCAGGCGCCGGACGGATTGCCGTTTTTCATCGTGCGCAATGCGGTGGGCCGCGTCGTCGCACGTTCGGCGGTCTGGACTAATCCCGAACTCGTCCATAACGGTTCGGTGCCGGGGTTGATCGGATCCTTCGAGAGCGAGAACGATCTCGCGGCGGCCACCGCCGTTCTCATGGCGGCCGAAGGGGCCATCCGTGCGCACGGGGCGGAACGCATCATCGGGCCGATGAACGGGAGCACATGGGCGGCCTACCGCGTGGCCCTCTCCGAAAACGAGCCGTGCCTCTTCCCGCTCGAACCGATGAATCCCGGCTACTATGCGCGCCTTTGGGAGGCGTGCGGCTACGTGAAGCTGGCGGACTATTCGTCCTCGTCGTTTCCGCTTTCCCCGCATCTCTTCGCCGGCCTCGACCGGACGGCCGCCGCCTTGCGCGCGCGCGGCGTGACGGTGGCGGATTTTCGCCCCGCCGCCGCAGAAGAAGATCTCTCGACGATTTATTCGCTCTCCCTTTCCGGTTTCAACCGCAATTTCGTCTACGCGCCTTTTCCGCGCGCGCGGTTCCTTGAAAAGTATTTGCCGATCGCCTCGCGGATGCGCGCGCATGACGCGGCCATCGCGCGCGCCGCCACGGGCGAGCCGCTCGGCTTCGTATTCGGTTTCCCGAATTCCTTCGCGCCGGCGGGAACGGAATACGTCATCAAGTCCGCCGCCGTGCTGCCCGCCGCCCGCGGGTGGGGGCTTGGGGGGTATCTCGTCAAGCGGATGGCGTCTCTCGCGTGTGCGGACGGTTTCCGGCTCGCGTATCACGCGCTCATGCACGAGGCGAACATTTCCAATTTCTTCGGGCGTTCGGTTGAGGCGCAGACCTGCCGGCGCTACCGACTCTACGTGAAGGAGCTCCGATGAACGCAAATTTGTTCGAACTCTTTCGGGCGAAGGCGGCCCTTACGCCGGATCGCTTGGCGATCCTCCACCGCGGCGAGGGCGTGACCTACGCCGAATTGCTCGCGCGCGTCTCGCGGCGGGTACAGGTGCTGCGCCGCCGCGGCATCGGGAAGGGGGACCGCGTCGTCGTGTTCGTGCCGATGTCGATTGCGCTCTACGAAATCCTGCTCGCGCTCTTCGCCATCGGCGCGGTGGCCGTGTTCATCGACGCCTGGGCGGATGCGCGGCGCCTCGACCATGCCGCAATGCTCGCGGAGGCGAAGGCCTTCGTGGCCATTCCCAAGGCCTACCTCCTGCTGTTGAAGTCGCGGGCCTTGCGGCGGATTCCCGTACGGCTCTTCCCCTGGTTCGGCCGGCGGGAGCGCGGGGAGGCGGTGGGCGTCGGCGTCGATTGCGTTGCCGATGATCCCGCGCTCGTCACGTTCACGACGGGTTCGACGGGGGTTCCCAAAGCGGCGCTTCGCACATGCGGCTTTCTCCTCGCACAGCATCGCGCGCTCAAGGTGGCGCTCGGTTTGCGGGATGACGACGTCGACCTCGCCACCTTGCCGATTTTCGCGCTCAACAATCTCGCGTGCGGAATAACGACGCTCATCCCCGATTTCAATCCCGCGCGCCCGGCGAAGATCGACGCCGCCAAAGTGGCGGCGGAGGCGGTTGCCGCCGGCGTCACCACGTCCACCGGCTCGCCGGCGTTTTTCCGCGCGCTCGCCGCCTCGCCCGGTACCGGCAATCCGATTCCAAGCCTGCGTGCGCTCCACACCGGTGGCGCCGCCGTCTTTCCCGAGATGGCGGCCGAATTGCAGGCGGCGTTTCCGGGAACGGCCGTTCATGCGGTTTACGGATCGACGGAAGCGGAGCCGATTGCGGTGATCGATGCGGCCGAACTCGCTGCCGATTCGACGATGCCGCATGGTGTTCCGGCAGGGAGCGTGAGTGAATTCATCGAGCTCGCCCTCATCCCGATCGGGGCAGAGACGGCCCCTGAAATGTCCAAAGCCAAGTGGCGGAGCCTGCAGGTCGCCGATGGCGAGCCGGGCGAGATTTGCGTGGCGGGCGATCATGTGCTCAAAACCTACTTCCGCAGTCCGGCGGCGGTGGCGGAGAACAAGGTTCGCGTGGGCGAAAAGGTCTTCCACCGTACGGGCGATGCCGGGCGGCTCGTGAAGGGGCGCCTGTTCCTGCTCGGGCGTGCCGGCCGCGTCTTCCGCACGCCCGCCGGGGGCTGGTATTTCCCTGCGCTGGCGGAACATGCGATTCAGGCTCTTCCGGGTGTTACGGCGGGCACCGTTGTGCAGCGGCAGACGGGTGAGGCCGTTCTCGTTTTGGAGAGTGCGAACGAATCGGCGGCGCAGGCGGCAGCCGCGCAGCTGGATCGAAAGATCGTTCCGTTCACCGAAATCAGAGTGGTCCCCCATATCCCGCGGGATCCGCGCCACGCCTCCAAACTCGACTACGGCGCATTGAGCCTCGGCCCCGGCTATGGAGAGGTTTTGAAACTCGTCTGGCCGCTGGCGCTCGGGATGGCGAACAACGCCCTGATGCAGTTTACGGATCGCGTGTTTCTCGCGCATGAATCGGCTGCCTCGCTCGAGGCCGTGTTGCCGGCCGCCATTCTCGCGGGTATCTTCATCGGGTTCTTCCAGAATATCGTCGCCTACGCGGGCACGTTCGTGGCGCAGTATTTCGGGAGCGGGAACGAACGCGGCTGCACGGCGAGTTTCAAGGCGGGGCTCGTTCTCGCCGGATTGAGCACGTTCTTCCTCGTGTCGCTCGTCCCCGCAGGGTGCGCGCTCTTCGACTGGTGCGGCCATGCGCCCCATGTGCTCGCGCGCGAGAAGACGTATTATGAAATCGTCGTCTGCGGCGGCGTGTTCCTCTGCGGCACGATGGCGGCGCAGGGATATTTCACGGGCCGCGGCCGTACGCGCACGGTCTACTGGGTGAACCTCGCCGGGAACGCGCTCAACATCGCGCTCGATCCGCTTTTGATTTTCGGGTGGGGGCCCGTGCCGGCCCTCGGGATGGCCGGGGCGGCGTGGGCCACGGTGTTGGCGCAGGCGGTGCAGTTCGTGGTTTTGACCGCGCTCGCCCGGCGCGAGATCCGCCATCTCGGGGCGGCGGCAACGGCCGGCGAGGCGGTGCGCGTGGGGCCGCTCGTCTGGCGGATTCTCCGCTTCGGTTTTCCTTCGGGCATCTACACGATTGCGAATATGCTCTCCTTCACGGTGTTCGTATTCGTGACCGGCAAGATCGGCGACCTCGCCTTTGCCGTCTCGAACGCGGCCTTCTCGGTGAACTACCTTCTCTTCGCGCCCGTGGAAGGGTTCGCGATCGGCGCGAGTACGCTTGTGGGGCAGTTCCAGGGGCGCGGCGATTCTGCGCTTGCGTATCGGGCGGGCCAGCGCGCGCTCGTGCTCGCGGAAGGGTACGTGCTCGTTTCGTGCGCGCTCGTTCTCCTTTTCCACCGCCCGATCCTCGGCCTCTTCGCGGCGGATCGTGCGGCGTTCGATCCGGCGGCGTTCATTTCGCTCGGCTTCACGCTCTTTCTCCTGATGGCCGCCTGGCAGGTGTTCGACGCGGCGGACATCCTTCTCTCCGGTGCGCTCAAGGGCGCGGGCGACACGCGCTTCGTGATGGCGTGGATGCTCGTTTGCGCATTCCTGTGGCTGCCGTCCGTATTCCTCGTCTATCATTACCATCCCACGATGCCGGCCCTGTGGTCCACGATGATCGGCTACGTCTTCGTCATCTCGCTCGGCACCGTCATCCGCTGGCAGAGAGGCGCCTGGCGCCGCATCCGCCTCCTCGGGGAATGACCCTTCATTCGTCCAGGCAGGCCCGTACAGGAGCTGGAGGGCGCTTCTCGCATTCCCCATGATAAATGTGGTATAATATCTGCAACGGGCGAATGACGCGAGGTCGCGCGCTCTTGGGAGAAAGGCAATGGAGAAGCTTACAACAGACAACTCGACGTTCGAGAATTTGCGCAGGGATTGTTATGCCCATGTCGGCGATATCGCCATGAAAGACGAACGGCATTTTCTTTCTGGTGCGGCGACCTGCGCGCGGCGCGGGTTTTTGATGGCCGGCGCGGCGTTTGCGGCGGGGGGGCGCGTGGCGGGCGGCGGCCTGCCGCCGCCGGGGGCCAAACGGCTGACGATCGGCGTTCTCTCCGATATCCATGTTACGACTGCGCAGTCGACGGCGACGTTCCGCGCGGCGCTCAGGTATTTCGATTCCCGCAAGGTGGATGGCGTTCTCGTGTGCGGCGACCTTGCCGACCACGGCCTTGCCCCGCAGCTCCAGCACGTGGCCGATGCCTGGTTTTCCGTGTTCAAGGGCAACCGCCGTTCGGACGGCGAGCCGGTGGTGAATCTCATCCACTTCGGCGACCATGACATGGGCGGCTACATGGTGAAGCATCTCCGCGACTACGCAGCGCGGAAGGCCGCGTACGACGCGCAGGAACTTTCCGGAAACGACACGGGCGCCATCTGGAAGCGCTGCTTCGGCGAAGAGTGGGCGCCCATCCAGGTGAAGACCGTGAAGGGCTACACGTTCGTTCTCGCGCACCATCAGCGCGACACCCCCGAGAACGCGAACGGCAATACCGTTGTCGGCGCGGTGGAGGCGCTCGCGAAATTAAACCTCGATCCCGCGAAGCCCTTCTTCTTCTCGCAGCACCGCATCTTCCGCAACACGGCAGGCGGCCCCGGCACGTGGGGGCAGGATTCCGGCGTCGTCGGTACGGCGCTCGCGCGTTATCCCAACTGCATCGCGTTCTGCGGCCACGGCCACCTCTTCGCGAACGACGGCCGCAACCTCTGGCAGGGCGCCTACACGGCGATCGAGGTGCCGTCCCTGCGCTACCTCCTCTACCATGCGGGCCGCGAAAACGGCTTTTCGCTCCATGATTTCAGCTCGACGATCGATGGCCGCGCCGCACGCGTTCCCGTGCCGCCGAATACCCAGATGGACCATCGGGCGCTGCATGATGCCCACCAGGGCTATGTGATGGAGGTCTATGACGATCGCATCCTCCTTGAGCGGCGCGACTTCGCCCATGCGGGCGAAGAGGTGGCGCCGCCCTGGGTCATTCCGCTCGTGAACGGCCGGGGCGACGGCTCGATGAGCTTCGCCGCGCGCGCCGCGCGCACGCGTGCGCCCGAATTCTCGGCGCTTGCCCGGATCTCCGCGCGCACGCTTGACGGTACCGATGCCGCCGGCCGCCCCACGCGCCAGATCGAAGTCGCGTTCCCGCCGGCCCTCTCCACGCCCACGACGCCGCGCGCGATCGACTACGAAGTGACGGCGTATGTGATCAAGGAAGACGTTGCGCGCATCGTCGCGCAGAAACGCGTCTACTCGTGGAACGCCTCGCTCGCGGAAAGCCG
Source organism: Kiritimatiellia bacterium (assembly GCA_045617985.1). Lineage (GTDB taxonomy): Bacteria > Verrucomicrobiota > Kiritimatiellia > RFP12 > UBA1067 > RUG572. The sequence goes on along the minus strand of JAZLJP010000143.1, from coordinate 4,150 downwards.
CGAGACGGCCCCCGTCACGTGCCTTTTCGCCATGAGCGAAATTCCGCAAATCCGCGACCGCCTCAAATTCACGGTCGCCCCCATGAACGAGTGGGGAAAGCGCGGCGCCGTGAGAGAGCTTCTCACGAAGCTCTAACGAGGATGTGAAATTGAAAACGGAAAACGTAAATGGAGAATGGAAGATGAAAAAACTGATGTTGATTTCGATGGCGCTTGCCGGGGCGGCGTGCTGGGGCGGCGACGGCGTGGTGCAGGGCGTGCACACGCATACGCCGAAGAACTACGTGGCGCCGAAGGAGCCGGCCGTCGTTGAACACCTCGAATGGTTCAAGGACCAGAAATTCGGCCTCATGATGTGCATGGGCATCTATTCGGAACTCGGCATGATGGAATCGTGGGCGCTGAGCGACCAGGATGCCTCGTGGTCGCGCCGGCGCGTGGAGTGGGCGAAGGGCGACGATTTCAAGCGCCGCTACCTCGACCTCATCCGTTCGTTCAATCCCGTGCGCATCAACGCGGCGGACTGGGCGAAGGTCGCGAAGGCGGCGGGGTGCAAGTATCTCATCTTCACGACGAAACACCACGACGGGTTCTGCCTGTGGGATACGAAGTATTCCGATTTCAAAACGACGAATCCGTGCTGCCCGTTCTCCACGCATCCGCGCGCCGACATCATCCGCCATGTCTTCGACGCCTTCCGCGCCGAGGGTCTTGGCATCTCCTGCTACTTCTCGAAGCCCGACTGGCATCATCCCGACTATTGGGATCATTGCGGCATCGGGGTGAAGACGACGCGCAACCCTACCTACAACTGGCGCAAGGAGACGGCGCGCTGGGACCGCTTCCGCACCTACACCCGTAACCAGATCCTCGAGCTCATCGGCGGGTACGGGAAGATCGACGTTCTCTGGCTCGATGGCGGCCAGGTGCGCCCGCAGAACGGCCAGAACGTGCGCATGGACGAAATCCTCGCCGCGGCGCGCAAGATCCAGCCGTGGCTCATTTCGGCCGACCGCACGGTGGGCGGCCCCTGCGAGAACTTCATCACGCCGGAGCAGACGGTGCCGAAAGTGCCGGTGATGGTGCCGTGGGAAAGCTGCATCACGATGGGCAGCAGCTGGGGGTATTCGTTCGACGACACCTACAAGTCGGTGCGCACGATCGTGCACATGCTTGTGGATGTCGTTGCCAAGGGCGGCAACCTCGCGCTCAACGTGGGGCCGCGTCCCGACGGGTGCCTGCCGAAGCCCGCCTGCGAGCGGCTTGAAGCCATCGGCAAGTGGCTCAAGGCGAATGGAGAGGCGATCTACGGCTCGCGCGTGGCGTTCCCCTACCGCACGGCGGACTGGGCCTACACGGCGGGCAAGGCGGGCGAGGTGTATGCGATCCGCCTTTGGAAGGACGAGGTGAAGGACCGCGCGCGCACGCTTGCGATCGACTGCGCGGCCCCGGAAAAAATCGGCAAGGTGGTGCATCTCGGCTCGGGGCGCGCGCTTGCGCCCACGGTCGCGAACGGGCGTCTCGTCGTGACCCTGCCGGCCGACGTCGCCTTCGATGCGGATGCCGACGCCTTCAAGCTGCTCGCGAAGTAAGGGGGGCTAACGATGAAAACGCTGTGTGTCGATTTGGGCGGGAGCCGCGTGAAACTCGCGGCGGTGGAAGACGGGCGGGTGCTTGAAAACGACATCTTCCCCGTTTCCCCCGAAGGGTTTGCCGGAACGCAGGTCGAGCTCGTGGCGCGCTCGAAGGCGCTCATGGCGCGCCATGGCGGCACCTGGGGCGGCCTTGGCATCGCCTCGCCGGGTATCGTGGACGAGGCGAATGCGCGCGTGGTGAGCTGTAATGCGAAACACGCCGGGATCGAAAAGGTCGATCTCGGCGCGTGGGCGCGCGCGGCGCTGGGGCTTCCCTGCCGCGTCATCAACGATGCGCGCGCGGCGCTGTTCGGCGAGCTCAACTTCGGCTGCGCGAAGGGCGAACGCAACGCCGTGATCATGATTCTCGGTACGGGCGTAGGCACCTCGGCCGTTTGCAACGGGCGGGTCGAGCGCGGCGTACATGGTACGGCGGGCCTCCTTGGCGGGCACTTCCCGATCGCGTTCGAGGGCGGCCGAGCGTGCAATTGCGGCGGCGTGGGGTGCCTTGAAGCCTATGTGGGCACGTGGGGGCTCAAGGAACTTGCGGGCGATCCCGCGTACGACTATCGTCGGCTCGAGGCCGACTACGCGCGCGGCGAGGCGAAGGCCATGCGGCTTTTTAAGACCGTTTCGACGGCGCTCGGCGCGGGCGCGCTGACGCTCGTTCACATGTACGATGCCGATACGGTCATCTTCTCCGGCGGCGTATCGCACTTTACCGCGCTTCTGGAAGTCGCCAAGGCCTACGTGTGGAAACACGCCTGGACGCCCTGGGGCCGAGTGAAATTCGTTACCGCCCAGGATCCCGAATCCTCCGTCATCCTCGGCCTCCACGCGCTTTTTCAAATGTAAAATGGAGAATGGAAAATGGAGAATGGAAAACGTAAAATGGGAAGTGGGGACGTGGAAAAATGGGAAGTCGGGGGGCTGAAAACGTTGTTTCCTACGATGGCATAGCCCAAGAGGAAAAAGTTTCTTTCTGAAAATGAAACAAACTTGATTGAACAGCAAGCTATGATGTTGTTTAGAAATTGTGAGAATTGTGTGTCTGATTCGCTTGACAAAACGGAAACCATGGTGAAAAGCGGTTTTTGGGTATGGACATCCTGGGAGTTAAGGGGTAATTTTAATGTACAACAGGCCGTTGATGCATATTCACCTAGACAGAAAGGGAAATGACATGAGGGAGCTTTTTTTCGGTCTTCTGTTCATAGCGTTTGGAATGGCTTTGGGGGGATGTCAGAGGAGTCTCCCGGTCGATGATTACATGCCTGCGATGTTCGTTAATGTTAATGATCTTGAATCTTTGTTCAGAGATGCTGCGTCAGGGGATTTGCTGTTTCTTGTCAGGTCTGCGGAGAAAAAAGAAGGTTCAATGTGTCTGCGCGCGGCTTGTCCTTGTCATGGTTTCCCAGATCGAGCACTACAGGAATATACAGAAAAAATCGCCACTCTGTCGACCAATTTGATTTTGAGAACAGATAACGTGGGTTCGAATGTTTGTACGTGTGCGCTTATCCCTTCTCCAGATATTGCGCGATCATTTATTTCCTGTCGGTCAATGGAAAGGGCATTGGCAATTGTCGGTGTGGGCAATCCGCTTCCGCGCGAATGTAAATACTGGATGATGGTCGAGAGTTTGCGAAAAACTGCATCGCGAGACATTGTTGCGGTAGTCATGAAATGTCATGGGAGGGGGTGGATTGTGACGAAGCGAGACGATAAGGAACTCCGCTATGACGCGGAACTCAAGCGTTGGGTCGTGCCAAAACCGTCGCCATGAAGAATGGTCCTGTCCGGCTTATGAGAGATTAACACTTGAAGTATGCAAGAAGTGGCAATTCATAGTGAAGTGCAAGTACTAGGAAACTGTGACCATTGTTTCGAGTCGTCAGTTCGGTTCCAGACGACGGCCGACTCGCTCACGGCGACCATGCAGTGGCTCTACAACCGCCGTTCTGAACTCGTCGGAGCGACCGGCACGCAGACTCATCCCTACGACTACGTGTATTCCTACGACTCCATCGGCAACCGACTGACGGTCTCCGATGGTCCGGGGACAATCCCCTATACAGCCAATGAACTGAATCAATACACCTCGCTCTACCTGCGCGGTGAGACATTGCTCTACGACGCCGACGGCAACCTCACGCAGGACAACAGCTGCGACTTCGCGTATTCATACGACGACGAGAATCGTCTCGTGTCGGTGACGCCGACAAATCCCGTCTACGGTTCGCGCGCGATCGAGGGGTCAGGAGGGTCAGAGCTTGCTGATACAACTGCACGGAGGGCGTCCGTTTCCCTTCCACTTCGCGTAGTAGGGGTCAGGAGGGTCAGAGCTTGCTGATACAGTTGCATTGATACAGTGATTCTATGGCCAGAGAAATTCTGTGGAGGCGGTTCCTTGGTTATGATAAAAGGGCTCAGGCCCGAATGCCGCCGACTTAATCCTCCCGAGGTAATTGCAAAACCTCGGCGTTGACGGCTTGTCCGCCCGCCTGACGGCGCCC
>JAZLJP010000142.1:0-2150 GCA_045617985.1 Kiritimatiellia bacterium | reverse complement strand
TGGCCGTCCATCAGAATGCCGGCCAGCCGTTCATGATCGCCTTTGCCGATATCTACGACAACATCGTGCCCCTGTGGCGGGTGGAAAACCTCAACCTGCTCGAACCGATGCCGGTGGGGGCGCGCAAGAAGCCGATCGTTTCGATCAACCGCCGCAACGACGACACCGACCAGTGCACCGTCTTCCTGCAGAGCGCCGAGTTCGGCGAAGGCCTGAAGGGCGTGCCGCGCGGCACGGCGAAGAAGCTGCGTCTCTTCCAGTACAGTTATTCGCCGCGGAACAAGGGCGGACACTACGTCATCGGCTTCGAAGGTCCGTGGGATGCGCGCAGCATCATCGGCGAAGTCGATCTTGAAGCGGACGGCAGCTGCCTCTTCACCGCTCCCGCGAATACGCCGCTCGCCATCCAGCCGCTTGATGCCAACGGACACAAGCTGCAGGAAATGCGCTCCTGGTTCGTGGGCGTGCCGGGCGAGACCATCTCTTGCACGGGCTGCCATGAAAACCAGAACGAGGCGCCGCCGGCGGCGTTGCCGATTGCCGCGCGCAAGAAGCCGCAGACGCCGAAGCCGTGGTACGGCCCGCGGCGCAACTATGCCTTCGAGCGCGAAGTGCAGCCGGTGCTCGACGCGAAGTGCGTGGGCTGCCACAATTCGAAGTCCACGAAGAAGAACCACCTGGGCCAGCCGATGCCGAACTTCGAGGGAAAGCGTGGCAGCAAGGATGCCTGGGGCTTCTCCGTCGCGTACTTCAACTTGATGCCGTATGTGCGCCGGAATGGTCCGGAAGGCGACTACCATCTGCTCACGCCGCTCGAATTCCACGTCGATACCTCCGAACTCAAACAGATGCTCGAGAAGGGGCACCACGGCGTGCAGTTGACCGCCGAGGAATCGAACCGCCTGACCACGTGGATGGATCTCAACGTGCCGTTCTACGGCACCTGGAGCGAACGCTTCCCGAACGACAGGGGCGTAGAGCGCAATCTTGCCCGCCGTCGCGAAATGGCGGAAAAATGGGCGGGCGATAAATACGATCCCGAGGAGGTGGTCAATCCCTACAAGCCCGGCACAGTCGCGTTTACGCCGCCGCCCCGGAAGGAGCAAGCGGCAGTGGAGCCGCCTGTGGTGGCGGGGTGGCCCTTCGACGCGGCGAAGGCCCGTGCGATGCAGGGCGAGAAACCGTTCGACACCCTTGATCTCGGGAACGGCGAAACGCTCACGTTGGCGCGCATTCCCGCCGGGTCTTTCCCGATGGGGTCGACCGAACTCACGCCGGCGGAGCAGCCGGTGGGCAAGGTCACGATCGAGAAGCCGTTCTGGATGGCAACGTGCGAAATCACCCAGGGGCAGATGCGCCTCATGGATCCCTCCTTCGACAACGGCGTCTACGACATGCACTACAAGGATCAGGTCAAGCGCGGCTACTACATGGGCAACCAGGATCCCGACTTTGCGCAGAAGGGGCATGAGCGCTTCCCCGCCATCCGCGTGAGTTGGCAGGAAGCCAATCGCTTCTGCGAATGGCTCTCCAAGAAGACGGGCCGCAAGGTGCGCCTGCCTACCGAAGCGCAATGGGAGTGGGCGTGCCGCGCCGGTACCGAGACGCCGATGAACTATGGCGGCTGGAACGACGACTTCTCGAAGTACGAAAACCTCGCCGACTACATGCTCATCGAACTTGCGGTGGTGGGCGTGAATCCCCTGCCCATTGCCCGCGGTACCGACAAGAACCCGCGGCGGCGCCCCAATGCGCTCATGGACTACGAATTGCGCGACCGCCGCTTCAACGACGGTGTGCTGCATCTCGCGAAAGTGGGCTCGTACGCGCCGAATGCGTGGGGGCTCAAGGATATGCACGGCAATGTGGCCGAATGGACGCGCTCGCCGTGGAAGGCGTATCCCGTGACACCCGGCGACGACGCGGCCGCCTCTGCCCCCGATGGTCTCAAGGTCGTACGCGGCGGCTCGTGGTATCGCCGTCAGCTCTCTGCGAGCTCCGCCTCCCGTTGGCGCTACCCCGCCTGGATGCGTCCCTTCGACGTCGGCTTCCGCGTCATCGTCGAAGATTGACGTTCGGAAAGGAAAAGTATGAAGAAGCTCCTCGTGACGTTGGGGATTGCGGCGGCAATGTGCCTTGCGGCGCTGCCG
>JAZLJP010000141.1:0-6249 GCA_045617985.1 Kiritimatiellia bacterium | reverse complement strand
TGGCCGAAAAGTTGGAAAAAGAGCTGTCTGCCGACACATGACTTCCGGGGGTATTCATGAAGAAGAAAATCGATCCTTCCACTTTGCGCATCACCGACATGCGCTTCGCCGACATCGACGGCGCGCCGAAACGCTGCACGCTGATCAAGCTCTACACCAATCAGGGGCTCGTCGGCTACGGCGAAGTCCGCGACGCCTCCAGCCGCACCTACGCGGCCATGCTCAAGAGCCGCATCCTCGGCGAAAACCCCTGCAATGTCGAAAAGATTTTCCGCCGCATCAAGCAGTTCGGCGGCGATTCGCGTCAGGCCGGCGGCGTCTGCGGCATTGAAGTCGCCTGCTGGGACCTCGCGGGCAAGGCGTGGGGCGTTCCCGTGTGGCAGCTTCTCGGCGGCAAGTGGCGCGATGAGATCCGCTGCTACTGCGATACGGATTCGGAGGGCGGCGGCCGCGACATGGGCCAGGCGCTCGTGGAGCGGATGAAGCGGGGCTTCACGTTCCTCAAGATGGATCTCGGCATCGAGCTTCTGATGGGCGTGAAGGACGCCTTGATCGCGCCGCTCGGGTACCTCGACTACATGAAGAAGATGAAGCACGTCGTCAAGACGCCGCACGGATCGATCGACCCGCGGGCGATGCGCGGCGAAGCGTACGACCTCTTCAATACCGCGCACGGCTTCACGGGCATCCACATCACCGAGAAGGGCCTCGACCATCTCGAGAAATACATGGCCGACGTTCGCGAGGTGATCGGCTGGGAAGTGCCGCTTGCAATCGACCATCTCGGCCACATCCCCTACGAGGATTGCGTGGCGCTTCTCCGCCGGCTCGAGAAGTATCACCTCTCCTGGGCGGAGGACGTTCTGCCCTGGCGCAACGTCGAACAGTGGCAGCAGTTGCACGCGGCAACCACGACGCCGCTCGGAACGGGCGAAGACATCTACCTCAAGGAGAATTTCGAGCCGTTGCTGAAGTCCCATGCGCTGGCCGTGATCCATCCCGACGTGTTGACGGCGGGCGGCCTTCTAGAAACGAAGAAGGTCGGCGACATGGCCGAAGACTATGGCGTACAGATGCACCTGCACATGGCGGAGAGCCCGATCGCCTGCCTCGGCGCGGTGCATGTGGCCGCCGCCACGCGCAACTTCATGTCGCTCGAACTTCACTCGGTGGACGTGCCGTGGTGGGGCGAATTGGTGAGGCCGGCGCTTTCGTATGAAGGCGGGTTCATCGCGGTACCTACGAAGCCGGGCCTCGGTATCGACGAACTGAACGAAAAGCTGATCAAGCGCCAGGCCTCGGTCGAGTTCCCCGCGCCGTGGACTCCCACCAAGGAATGGGACAAGGAATGGTCAAATGACCGGAGATGGAGTTGAGATGATGACCAGTATGATGAAATTTTGCGCCGGTTTGGCGTTGGTGGCCCCTGCTGTTTTCGCATCGGAGGTGCCGTTCAATGCGCTGCGTTTCGGGAGCGAATACACGACGGAGGCGAACTGGCCGGCGATGCGCGAGGCGTTGACGGTGAACAGCAATGCCTTCGACGAGGTGTGGTTTTCAACGGGCGTGCATTTCCCGCCGCTTTCGTGGCACGAGGAACGCGCACGGGTGTGCGCGGGCGCGGCGGCCGATCTCCGAAAGCTGGGGATCGTCCCTTCGATTGAAATCCAGACGATCATCGGGCACACGGATGCCATTCTCGGCTCGGGCAACTGCGGCGGACAGAACTGGTCGACGTGGGTGGGGTGCGACGGCACGGTTTCCGCGCACGTCTCCTGCCCGCGCGATCCGCGCCTCGCGGCGTATTTCGCGCGCGTCGGCGAGCTCCACGCCGCGTGGAAGCCGGGTACCGTTTGGATCGACGACGACGTGACGCTCCGCAACCGCGCGCCGATGAAAGGCCCGGGGCTCTCCGGCTGCTTCTGCGACCGGTGCGTGGGCGACTTCGCGAAGAAGGACGCTCGCGCGTGGACGCGGGCGAAGCTCGCGGCGGCGATTCGGTCGGACCGTGCCGTCGCCGCGCGGTGGGAGGCGTTCCATGTCGAGGGCATGGCGCAGCTCGTGCGCACGATCGCCGCTGCAGTCCATCGCGTTTCGCCCACGACCGTCTTCGGTTACCAGTACGGTTTTTCCGGCCGCGTGGGCATTCCGAAGGGGCTGCACGACGGTAGCGGCATGCCGGTGCGCCTTCGTCCCGGCGCCGGCGCCTATTGGGATACGGATGCGCATGCCCAGCTTTCGAAGGCATACGAACTTGCGCAGCTCTCGGCGATGTTCGGCTTCCCCGATTGGATCGAGGCGCGCTGTCCGGAAATCGAGAGCTGCCCGCGCACCTTCTGCTGCCGCACGCCGCAGGGCATCATCCTCGAAGCGTTCGAGAATCTCGCGCTGGGCATGGACTTCCTCAGCATGTTCGTGGCCGATGCGCGGCCGGGGGAGGACATCCGCTACTATCGCGACCGCCTGTTTCCGCGCATCGCCGCGGCGCACGACTTCCTGAAGGCGTTCCGCGACGCCAACCGCGGCGCTTTGCCCTGCGGGTTCACAGTTGAAGGCGGAACGCCGATGAAACTCGTTGCCACGCGCGGCATTCCGATCGTGGCCGGCCGCAGCCGTTCGCTCGGGCGCCTTCCCGATATCAACACCATTCCCGTGCGCATGGCCGGTTCCGGCGATGTGGGGGGGCGTGAGCGGCAGATGCGCGTGATGCAGATCGCATCCTCTCCAGGGCTCCGCGATTTCTACCGGCGCTGCGATGAGGCGAGCGGCGGCAAGCTGCCGGTGCGCTTCGAAGAGCCCGTGATGGCCTTCGTGATGCCGAACGTCAAGGGCGACGGCACGCTCGCGACGCTCGCCGTCGTGAATGCGTCGATCGATCGTCAGGAGCCGGTGGCGGTGCGCCTCAGGGGTGTTCCGGCGGCGGCGAAGAAGGCCGTGTGGCGGGTGCCGGAAGAGCCGGCTGAGGATGTCGCCCTCGAGCGCAGGGGTGCGGAAGTCCGTGCCGTCTTGCCGCGCCTGGGCGCGTGGCAATGCGGCTATCTGGCATTTGGCGAATAAAGGAGGGCGAGATGCTGAAGGAGAAGTTTGACCTCACGGGGAAGACGGCGCTTGTGACCGGATCGACGCGCGGTATCGGCAAGGCGATTGCCGACGGGTTCGAGGAGTTCGGGGCCACGGTGATTCGCCACAACTCGAAGGTCTGCGACCTCGGGGACCCCGCGGCGATCGAGGCGTGGTTCAAGACCCTGCCGCCGATCGACATTCTCGTGTGCAATGCGTCGATCCAGTCGAATCTCAAGTGGTACGAAGTGCCGCGGGAGACGATCCTCGGCCAGATGCAGGTCAACTTCAACGCGACCTTCCGCCTCTTCCAGCTGTGCTATCCGTACATGAAGGAGATGGGGTGGGGCCGGCTCATCACGGTGGGCAGCGTGCAGGAGCGGCGGCCGCATCCCGAGATGCCGATCTACTCCGCTTCGAAGGCGGCGCAGGAGAATCTCGTTCGCTCGATTGCGCGCCAGGTGGCGAAGGAGGGCATTACCGTCAACAACCTCTGCCCGGGCGTGTTTTTTACGGACCGCAACAAGGCGGCGCTGGGAGACCCGGTGTATGGCGAAAAGGTGAAGGCGGCGATTCCGCTTCACGACTACGCGCTTCCGGAGGATGCGGCGGGAACGGCGGTGCTGCTGGCGTCCGAGGCGGGGCGCTACATCACCGGGGCAACGATCATGATCGACGGCGGGCTATCGCTGCCGGGGTGAGGGAAGGGGCGTACGTATGAAAGACGCGCATTGCAAGTGGTTCGCGCTCGCGCTTCTCTGGGTGGCCTTCTTCCTGCAGCAGGGCACGCGGCAGTTGTTCGGGCCGTCCATTCCCTCGATCTGCACGTCGTTCGGCGTTGATCGGGTGGCGGTTGGGGTGGTTGGCACCGTGTTTGCGATGACGTATGGCCTCTGTGTGCCGTTCGCCGGTTTTGCGGCCGACCTCTTCAATCGCAAGGTGATGGTGGCGGTGGGGGTGGCGGTCTTCTGCGGCGGCATCTTCCTCTCGGGTTTTGTTTCCTCGGTGGGGCTTCTGATTCTCACGTACGGAATCCTGAATGGATTCGGGCAGACGTTCTACTATCCGTCTGCGGCCTCGCTGGTCGCCCAGTTGCATAAGGATTCGCGGGCGACGGCGATGTCGATTCTGCAAATCGGCCTTTACCTCGGCATCGTCGGTTGCGGTGGATTGGCGGGCTGGGTGGCGGCGAAAGGGGCGGAGAGCTGGCGGTGGCCGTTCTGGGTTTTCGGCGGCATCGGGCTTGTGTGGGCGGGGGTGCTGGCGGTGTTTCTCAAGAACACGAAACCGGAAACCACGGGTCAGGCGGAGCGGCCGTCCTTCGGGGACGCGATGAAGGCGGTCTTCTCGCAGCCGGTCGCCCTCTGCGTGATTGCGGCCCTGGCGATGATGATCTATGTGGATATCGGGTTCAAGAATTGGATGCCGAGCTATCTGATCGATACGTTCCAGCGTCAGAATCCCTCTCTGGCGCAGTGGGCGGGTCTTCATGCCGTTCTATGGCATTATGTGGGCGCGTTCATGGGCATTCTCTTCGGGAGCCGTTTGGGCGATTGCATGGTGAAGCAGCGGCCTGAGATTCGCTTGGAACTTGGCGCTCTTGGCATGCTGCTTGCCACGCCCTTCATCGTGTGGATGGCGAAAGCGGATACGTTTGTCGCCTGTTGCATGGCGATGGGGGGCTTCGGGGTCTTCCGCGGGGTCTACGACTCGAACTTCATGGCGAGCTTCTTCGATGTCGTCAATCCCCGCTATCATGCCTTCGGCGTGGGCATCATGATGTGCATCGCCTTTCTTTTCGGGTCGCTCTCCTCGACGATTCTTCCGTGGTTGCAGGGCCTTCTCGGGCAATCCAACGGCATCGCCTCGCTCGCCGGCTTCTATTTCCTCGGCGCCCTCCTGTGCGTCATCGGCCGCATTCTGTTTCTGAAGTCCTCCCAAAAGTTGCAGGTGGAGGCATAGGGATGAAAGTGGCACGGCCAAATCAGCCGTTTGGAATCGATACGGCATGGGTCGTTGCCATTCTGTGGGGATTGCATCTCACCTGGCAGATCTTTGCAATGGCGATGTCATGTTTGTTTTCGCTTGATCTGCCCTTTGAGGGCGTCGTTTCGTATTGTTTCGGTTTCGGTTATGTGCTGATTTGCCATGTCGGAGTCGGTTACGCGGGGCCTTGCCCTGTGATCGATTGGCGTTGGGGGATTGGCGCCTGCGTGATGCTGCTCTTGACAATCCTTCCATTTTGCCTGCGAAGGAAGTGGTTGCGCCAAGCCGTCTGCCTTTTGTTGTTGGCAACACAGGTTCTTGCGGCATTCTACACATTCGGCAACATGGTCGGAGCCGTTACGTAATACGCCTGGCGTGTGGGGACCGTTTTGGGGGCAGATCGTTTTTTGATATACTACTGGCGTTCCGTTGGGACGGCCATAAGGTCGGAATCTTCGGTGCAAGACATAGGTCGGGAACTGGCAGGGATGGACACATACCACTCTAAGCCCACCCTCGACCGTATTGACAATTTTGCGTAACTGCAAACTGGCGACCATCTGAAAGCCTGAGAAACTTCGGAACAAGTATGCCAAGTCTGTGAGTTCGCGTCCCGTTTGGGGCGCGTTCTTTCTGCTTGGTTCATATACTTGAGGTAATTGCAAAACCTCGGCGTGGGCGGCTTGTCCGCCCGCCTGCCGGCGTACGGACAAGCCTTCAACGCGAGATTTCACAATGTGCTGTGTGAAAGTACAGCCAGAGACAAAGCGTTCCCGGGCGATTCGGCCGTTCTTGCCGTCGCCTGATTGTTCGAGCCCATTTCCGGGCGGTGTGCGTCATGCCAGTGCGACGGTGGGGAATATCTGCTCTGCCGTCACGACGATCAGGCCGAACATGAGATGGAGAAACACCTTCCTGTTTCCGCGCACGCGGACGAACTTGCCGCCGTGCGCCTCGTGCAGATGGCTGAACACGCGCTCGATCCCGGAACGGACGAAGTAGCGCCGCGTAGTCGCGTCGATGATGTTGACCGTTCGCCCGCCTTTGTCGTCAACGTTCTTCTCGCCGCGACGCGGATTGCGGTCGATGATCGGAACGTGCTGCATGCCGACTGACGCCTGGCGGATTTCCGCCGCGTCATATCCGGCGTCGGCAAGGTCGTAGAAGTAGTCGAAGTTCTCCGACACCTTCTGCATCATCGGG
>JAZLJP010000140.1:0-8145 GCA_045617985.1 Kiritimatiellia bacterium | reverse complement strand
CGCGCCGTGTAGGTGGCGTTCGTGAAGAAGGGCGAAATGTTGGGGCGGCTCACGAAGTTCTTCCAGCCGGCGGGATTCCAGGGCGTGTAGGAGATTGCGCGCGGGCAGCCGGTGAAGAGGTTGTTGTCCACCGTGTTGTTGTGGCCGCCGTGGATCTGCACGCCGCCGAAATTGCCGAAGCTGCAGTTCTCGAAGCGGTTGCCGTAGATGAACGTGCTCGAGATCGCATCGTCGAGACGAATGCCCGCCTGGCCGCAGGGGGTCCACTTGCCGCCGCTGCCGATGTTGCGCCAGATGTTGTGGACGAAACGCAACGCGAAGGTGGGGTTGCCCCAGGACTCGCCGCCGCCCTGGTCGTCCGATTCCGTGACCACGCGTTCAACGAGGTTCGAGGCCACCACGAAGTCGTTACCGTCGAGGCGCATGGCGGAGGAGAGGATGTCGTGGAAATGGTTGTGGCGAATCGTCATGCCGCACCCGAGGCCGTTGATGCCGGGGGCGTAGGTGCGTTTCCGGCGGCCGGAGCGCGAAAAGAGATTGTTTTCCACGATGTAGTCCGCCGGGGCGAGCGTCGCCCGGTCGCCGCCCGTGAAGAGGAGCGCGGCATTGCCGAACATGTCGAACACGTTGCCGCGCAGCGTGACCTGATGCGAGTCGGAGAGCGTGAAGCCCGAGAGGCCGAAGCGGCGCACCACGTTGCCGGCGAGCGTCACGCGCGCGAGGGCGCGGCCCACGATCGCGTTTCCGCGCCCGTGCTGGAAAACGAATCCGCGCAGTTCGAAATCCGTCACGCCCTCGAGCGTGAGGAAGGGGACGTCGGCCCGGCCGAGCACGCAGGGCGCGTGGGCGGGAAGATCCGCAGGCGGCCACAGGTAGAGGCGGCCGGTTGTGCGGTCGATGTACCATTCGCCCGGCGCATCGAGGGCGGCGAGGGCGTTGTGAAGGAAGTAGGGGTAGTTGGGATGGTAGCGCGGGAGGCGGTAGCCCGGCGTGTGGGGCGTAAGGGCGAGCGTGCCGCGGGCGGGATCGAGCGCGGCCACGTGTACGGACCAATCGCCCCAAAGCCAGGTGGGATAGAGGGTGATCATGAGGTCCGGCTCGGCAGCCCAGCGCGACCAGTCGGTACGCGAAACGGAGATGGTGTTCTGCTGCGCGTCGCCGCTCGAAAAGACGTCCCACCCCGTATTCGGATGGCGGGCGGGCAGAAGGCGGCGATTGCCGAGGTAGCATTCGGTGATGGCGCCACGCACGGCGGGGGCTTTTGCGAGGGAACCGTCGGGCTGCATCAGTACGCCGTAGTCGCCCGTCATGTAGCCGTAGGGCGGCACGGCGGCGTGGGCGTGGGGGTAGCCGGCCGCCGCGAGGTTCGCGACGCGCACGGCCGCGCGGGCGTTTTCGGGAAGGCGCGCAAGCGCGGCGGGGTCGGTGACCGGCGAAAAGCGCTCGACCACGAACCCGCCTTCGAAGATCGGCGTTTCGCCCGGGAGGGCGCACCAGAGAATCGGTGCGGAAGGGGTGCCCGCATCTTCGCGCGTGAGGGCGATCGTTTCGGAAAGGGGATAGGTGCCGCCCGCGAAAAAGACGGTCACGCCGCCTGGCGGAAGGGTGCCGTTCACACGGCACGCCCGTACGGCGGCCCGCGCGCGCTGGGGGGTTGCAAAGGGGTGCTCGCGGGTGCCGGGGTTCGCGTCCGACCCGTTCGGGGAAACGTAGAAGCGTGTTGCCGAAACGGCAAGCGGCGCGTTTCGCGGCGCGAGAGGCGGCGGCGGAAAGAGGGGGTTCTGCGGCGCGGCATGCCACGTCTCCGCAAGGCGAGAGGCGGCGGCGGCATCGGGGTCGCGCGTCAAGTGGTCGCCCGTCAGGGCTTCGGCGGCTGAAAGAAACTGGAGAAGCGAACAGGACGCGGCGAAGGAAACGAGAAGTTTTTTCATGGCGATTCGTGTTTGAGGTGAAGGGTTGAAAACGATTTTCATTATAGGATATTTGCCGCGTCGTGTCAATGATTTCAGCCTGTGGAAAAATGGGTAAACGCGAGGTGGCGGGAACGGCTTTTTTGTGATATAATAGACCCCACTCATGAGAGAGGAGATGTGCCATGTCTGATTGTTGCGTATTTGCGGGCCAGGGAGCCCAAGTGCCGGGAATGGGCAAGGATTTCGCCGAGGCGGATGCCGCGGCGATGGCGTTGTTTGACAAGGCAAATGCCGTTTTGGGTTTCGATTTGAAGAAGATCTGCTTTGAAGGGCCTGCAGAGGAGCTCACGAAGTCCAACGTGTGCCAGCCGGCCATCTTCGTGACGAGCTATGCGGCCTATCAGGCGTTTCAGAAGAAGCGGCCCACGGCCTTTGCGGCGGCGGCGGGCCTTTCGCTCGGCGAATGGGGCGCGTTGTGTGCGGCGGGCGTTCTCGATTTTGACGCCACGCTCACCGTGCTTGAAGCCCGCGGCCGTTACATGCAGGAGGCGTGCGAAGCGACGCCGAGCGGCATGATTGCGATTATGGGCGCGTCCCCCGCCCAGCTTGACGAACTTTGTGCGAAGACGGGGTGTACGCCGGCGAACGTCAATTCGGCGCAGCAGGTGGTCCTTTCGGGCGACAAGGCGCAGATCGCGGCGGCCGCCGCAACGGCGAAGGAGCTCGGTATCAAGCGGGCGATTCCGCTCGCGACGGCGGGGGCGTTCCATTCGAAGTTCATGCAGCCGGCGCGCGAAAAGCTCGCCCCGGTGTTGGACGGCCTCACGTTCCATGCGCCCAAGTTCCCGGTCATTTCCAACGTGACGGGCCAGGTTCATTCGTCCGATCCGGGCGAGATCAAAGCGGTGATGCTCCGTCAGGTCACGGAAACGACCCGTTGGGCGGACGATATTGCCGCGGCGAAGGCGCTCGGGTGCACGCGTTTCGTGGAATTCGGGCCGGGCAAGGTGCTTTCGGGGCTTATCAAGAAGATCGACGTGGCGCTTGCGACGACCAATGTAGGCGACCTCGCGACGCTGGAGGCGGCGGTGGCGGCGCTTGGCTAAGAACTTTAAAGGAGCAATCATGGGAAATCTGGATGGTAAGGTCGCAATCGTGACGGGGGCCGGGCGTGGAATCGGCCAGCAGATTGCAAAAAAGCTCGCCGAGGCGGGGGCCAAGGTCGCTGTTGTCGACTTGAAGCCCGAATGGTGCGAGGAAACGGTTGGAATCGTCAAGGCCGCAGGGTCGGAGGCGATTGCGCTCGGGTGCAATGTGGCTGAAAGCGCGGAAGTCGATGCCTGCGTGAAGGCCGTCATCGAGAAGTTCGGCACGGTGGATATCATGGTGAACAACGCCGGTATCACGAAGGACGGCCTTTTGGTGCGCATGAGCGATGCGGATTGGGATGCCGTTTTGAACGTGAATCTGAAGGGAACCTTCCTCTTCACCCGCGCCGTCTCGCGGCCGATGATGAAGAACAAGGCCGCCGATGGTACGCAGCTGGGGGGCGCCATCATCAACATCGCCTCCGTGGTGGGCATTATGGGAAATGCCGGCCAGGCCAACTATACGGCTTCGAAGGGCGGGGTCATCGCCCTTACGAAGACGACGGCGAAGGAATTGGGCTCCCGCAACGTACGCTGCAACGCTGTGGCACCGGGCTTCATCCAGTCAAAAATGACGGATGTGCTTCCGGATGCCGTTAAAAAGGCGTATATGGATACGATCCCGCTCAAACGTTTTGGCACGGCCGAAGACATCGCCAAGTGCGTGGCCTTCCTTGCTGGGCCGGAATCGGCCTATATCACCGGGCAGATCATTTCCGTCAATGGCGGCATGATTGGCTGATTTTTTCGCTTGAGCGTGCTTTTCCTCTTGCGAAAATCAAAAAGTTTTAGTAAACTAACTGTTGTCAACCCAAAGGAGATAAACAAATGGCAGGTAAGCTTGAAGATCGCGTCAAAGAGATCATTGTGGACCAGCTCGGCGTCAACGCCGAACAGGTTAACCTTGAAGCGTCGTTCATCGACGATCTGGGCGCGGATTCGCTCGACTCCGTCGAGCTGATTATGGCTTTTGAAGAAGAGTTCGGTGCGGCGATTCCTGAAGAGGACGCCGAGAAGCTGACGCATGTCGGCAAGGTGATCGAATACCTCAAGAGCAAGGGCTACGGCGATGACGGCGCTGCTGAGCAGAAGCCGCAGTAAAAGTCAGTCATGAGCGTAGGCCTCGGCCTCGTTGAAAAGGGACAGGTCGAAAGGCTTGTCCTTTTTTTGGTGCGATGAAAAAAGAGCGTCCAAGCGAAGAATTAAACAGGCGCAACACCGTTTTCGACAATCGGTTGCGTCCGGAGCAGTTCACGGAGTTCGTGGGTCAGCAAAAGATCCGCGACCGCCTTGAGTTGGCCGTAAAGGCCGCAAAGGATCGCGGCGAGACGCTCGATCATGTCCTTTTTTCGGGTCCGCCCGGTCTTGGCAAGACGACGCTCTCCTACATCCTCGGCGATGCGATGGGCGTGCATGTGAAGACGACGAGCGGGCCCGTCCTCACGAAACCGGCCGACCTCGCCGGGCTTTTGACCTCGCTTGAGGCGGGGGACATCGTCTTCATTGATGAAATCCACCGCATGGCGAAGACGGTGGAGGAGTACCTCTATTCGGCGATGGAGGATTTCGCCATCGACATCATGCTCGATCAGGGCCCGAACGCGCGGAGCGTGCGCCTTGAGCTGCCCCGCTTCACCCTCGTGGGCGCGACCACGCGTATCGGCCTTATCGCGGCGCCCCTGCGGGCCCGTTTCGGGCTTGTCAATCGCCTGAGCTTCTACGAGCCGCAGGAACTGGCGGCCATTGTGACCCGTTCGGCGGCGAAGTTGAACGTGGGCATTGAGCCGGATGGGGCGTTGGAAATCGCGCGGCGCTCGCGCGGAACGCCCCGTATCGCCAACAATCTCCTCCGGCGCGTGCGCGACTACGCGCAGGTGAAGGCGGATAATTGCATCACGCGTGAGGTCGCCGTGGATTCGCTTTCGCTCCTTGAAATCGATCCGCATGGGCTCGACGAGATGGATCTCAAGATTCTTGAGACGATTTGCTCGAAATTCGGGGGCGGGCCGGTGGGGCTCTCCACAATTGCCGTCAGTATCGGCGAAGAACCGGATACGATCGAAGAGGCATACGAGCCGTTCCTGATCATGGAAGGCTATCTTGACCGTACGCCGAAGGGCCGTGTGGCAACTGCGCTTGCCTGGGAGAAGCTTGGGCTTGCGCCGCCGATTGAGGCGAAACATTGATTCTTTTTGGGAAAACCACCCACAGGGAGGGGCTCGTGTTGCGAATAACGGAAAGGTTGGAAAAATGAAATACACACGAATCGTTTTGTTGGCGTTGGTTGTTGCCGCAGGTGCGGGAACCGTGGCGGGGGCGGATTGGATCGTCGATCCGTCGCCGTTCGTTGCCCAGGCGTATGAGAAGAACGGGCGGATCGTTCTCGAGAACGGGCTTGTGCGGCGCGAACTCCTGTTGAAGCCCGATGTGACGACCTGGAGTTTCAAGTGTCTCACGACGGGTGAGGAGTACGTGCGCGCGCCGGACCGCGAAGCGCAGTTCGAGGTGGACGGCAAGTGGTACGACGTGGGCGGCGTGAAGGAGCCGCCGGTGTTGAACTACACATGTAGCGAGTGGGAGACGTCCCTCGAGCCGCTTTCGCCGGGCAAAGACACGGCGGGCGTCTATCATTATGCGGGCCATGCGTTCGGGCCCATCCGTGCGCGGTTCGAGTGGCGGCGCCATCCCGAATGGTCCGCGCGCGAACTCCCCTGGCCACCGAAGGGACGTGAACTCACGCTTTCGTTTACGGCGCCGGCCGCCGATCTGCCGAAAGTCGAGGTGCATTATGAAATCTACGACGGGGCGCCGATCATTTCGAAGTGGGTGCGCATCGAGAATACGAGTGCGCGTACGAACGTCGTGAAGACCTGTCGTTCGGAACTGTTGCGCCTGGCGGAAGCCCACGGCAACAGCGACATCGACTATATGGCGCGCCCGAACGATCTTTTCATCCTCACGGAACTCTTCTTCGCCGATGCGTCGTCGACGGGGCGTGAGCTTGGCGGCGCCTATCAGCCGGATAGCGCGTTTCTCACGCAGGAGAACTATGCGCGCACGCGGGCCTGCCGCTACGTGGTGGAGCCGTGCGGCAACTTTGCCACCTATCTCGCGCCGGGGCAGGCGATGGAATCGATTCGCACATGGGAAATCGCGATGGATTCGACGGAACGCGAGCGGCGCGGCCTTGCCATTCGCCGCTTCTGGCGACTGATGGCGCCGTGGACGGACGAGAATCCGCTCATCTTCCACCTGAAAGCCTCCGGCGACGCCCAGGTACGCGCAGGTATCGAACAATGCAAGGCGACGGGTTTTGAAACGCTGCTCATGAGTTTCGGTTCGGGCTTCAATCTGGAAAGTGCCGATCCGGCCTATCGCGCGCGCTATGCGAAACTCTCCGCCGAAGCAAAGGCGGCGGGCATCGTACTTGGCGGTTACTCGCTTACTTCGTCGCGCAGTGCCGCGACGGTGGCGGATAACGTGCAGGGGAAGTGCCGTTACGGGAAGGCGCCGTGCCTTGGCGCACAGTGGGGCGTCGACTACCTGAAAGGGCTCAAGGACTTCATGAAGGGGGCGGACTTCGGCATTTTCGAGAATGACGGCCCCTATCCTGGCGACATCTGCTTCTCGACGGCACATCCCTACCACCATGGCGCCGCGGATTCCTTCCGCGTGCAGTGGGAGGCCCAGCGCGACCTCTATCGGTTCTGCCGCGCCAACGGCATCTACGTGAACCAGCCCGACAGCTACTATCTCAACGGCGGCAACAAGAACGGCATGGGCTATCGCGAGACGAACTGGTCTTTGCCGCGCGAATTGCAGGTGCTCATCGAACGCCAGAACGTGTTCGACGGCACGTGGGCGAAGACGTCCTCGATGGGCTGGATGTTCGTGCCGCTCACGGTCTACCATGGCGGCGGTGCGGCGGCCGTGGTGGAACCGCTCAAAGAGAACCTCAAGCACTACGACCAGCGCTTCGCCGATCTGCTCGGTGCGGGCGTGCAGGCGTGCTGGCGGGGGCCGCGGCTCTACGATTCGCCGGAGACGCTGGCGGTTGTCAAGAAGTGGGTGGATTTCTACAAGGCAAACCGCCGCATTCTCACGGGAGACTTCATCCATCTCCGCCGTGCCGACGGCCGTGACTGGGATGGCTGGATGATGTGCGACGCGCAGAATCCGGGGCCTGAAAAGGCGATTGCCTTCTTCTTCAATCCCACATCGAAGGATATCACGCGCGCGATCGCCCTGCCGCTCCATTACGCCGGTCTTGCCGACCGCACGATCACCGTGACGATTCCGGCAAAGGGGTATAAAAGTGTGAAATTGAAGTCGGAAAATGTGAGTTTTTGATTTGGGTTGGATTTGTAATGAGCGTACCGTCGGGGGCGACTGCGTTGACGCGGCAGGTGATGAGGGCGCGGCGTTCGGCGGGGGCTCCGGCGAGGCGGCAGGGGAGGTATTCGCCTGTCCAACCGTGGAGGCCGCCTTTTTCGATGCATACTTCGACATCCTGACCGACAAAGGTGCGGGCGAAGGCGAGGCGGGCCGTTCGGGCGCGGGTGTCGAGCGTGTGGGCGCGGGCGCGGCGGATGTCGGGTGGAAGGGCGCCCGTGAAGGTCGCGGCCGGAGTGCCAGGACGTTCCGAGTAGGGGAAGACGTGGAGATTTGTGATGGGAGCGGGCGAATCGAAAAGGAACGTTTCAGTTTGGGCGAAGTCGCTTTCCGTTTCGCCCGGGAAGCCGGTGATGATGTCCGCCCCCAGCATAAGGCGCGGGCCGAGACGGTTGCGGGCCTCGGCGCAGAACTCCAGTACGGCGTGAATCGAATAGGGCCGATTCATAAGCGAGAGAATGCGATCACTCCCCGATTGAACAGAAAGATGAATAAAACGGCAGATATTCTGATGTTTTTCGAAGACATCAAGTAGTTCATTCGAGTTAATCCCCGGCTCAAGCGACCCCAATCGAATCCGATGAAGGGGGACTGTCCCCATCGGTGGCGGGGGGACTGTCCCCGTTCGTGGGGGGACTGTCCCCATTCGTGGGGGGACTGTCCCCATTGGGGTGGGGAGTTCGGCGAGGGCG
>JAZLJP010000139.1:0-23026 GCA_045617985.1 Kiritimatiellia bacterium | reverse complement strand
GGCCTTCACGACCTCCATCACGCGCTTGCCTTCGCCCACCGTGCGGGTCATCGGCTTTTCGCACCAGATGTCCTTGCCCGCATTCGCGGCCATCACGCTCATGCAGCCGTGCCAGTGCGGCGGCGTGCAGATGTGCACGATATCCACGTCCTTATCCGCAAGAAGCTCCATGAAATTCTTGTAGCCCTTGATCTTGCCGTAATTGTACTTCGGGCTCGCCGCGAGCGCAAGGCCATCACGCACACGCGTCGCATCCGGATCGCAAAGGCCGATGAGGCGCGACCCGCGGAAGCCGAGATGGTTCTCGGAGTGCGCGATGCCGCCGAAGCCGATGAGCGCGCGCGTGAGCATGTTCGACGGCGTCTGGGCGCCAAAGAGGACGCGCGCGGGCGCAATCGAGAAAAGCGATGCGGCCGACAGCGTCTTGATAAACTCCTTACGTGAGGTTTTCATTCGTTCGTGTCTCCTTTGTGTTTATTTCGACATCAGTTCATCCGCGAGCGCCGCGAGCTTCGCTTCGCTCGTTTCATCGAGGGCCGAGAGAATCGTCACCGTGTTCTCGCAGAACGCGATGTTCTTGGACTTCTCGAAAAGGCCCTTCATCACCTTCGCCGCCATCGGCGCCCAGCTTCCGTTCTCGATGAGGCCGATGACGCGGTTCTGATAATTGCGTTCCGTGAGATGCGCAATGAACGTCCGCATGAACGGGAAGACGTCCATGTTGTACGTGGTCGTCGCCAACACGAGCTTGCCGTAGCGGAAGGCGTCCTCGACCGTCTCGGGCATATCGTCGCGCGCGAGGTCGCTCAGCGCCACCTTGGGGCAGCCCTTGGCGAGCAGCAGCTCCCTGAGCTTGAGCGCGGCCGCCTTCGTGTGGCCGTAGACGCTCGTGTAGGCGATGCACACGCCCGGGCTCTCCACACCGTAGCTCGACCACGTGTTGTACTGCTTAAGTACGTGCGCGAGTTCCTCCGGCGTCTCGAGAATCGGGCCATGCAGCGGCAGGATCTTCTCGATCACGAGCCCGGCGGCCTTCTTGAGCAACGCCTGCACCTGCAGGCCATACTTGCCGACGATGCCGATATAGTAGCGGCGCGCCTCGCAGTCCCACCCCTCGGGATCCTCCACGTCGTTTGCGCCGAACTTGCCAAAGCCATCCGCCGAAAAGAGGATCTTCGCCGTCGTATCGTAGGTGACGATCACTTCCGGCCAATGGACCATCGGCGCTGCGACGAACGCGAGCACGTGCCCGCCCAAGTCGAGCGTATCGCCCTCCTTCACCACCACGCGGCGCTCCGCGAACTCGGTGCCGAAGAACTGCTTCATCATGCGAAACGCCTGTGCGGAGGAGACGACCTGCGTCGTGGGGTTCGCCTCGAGGAAGCGCGCGATGCAGGCGGAGTGGTCGGGCTCCATGTGCTGCACCACGAGAAAGTCCGGCGCCGAATCGCCCAGCACCGACTTGACGTTCGCACTCCAGAGCTCGAAGAAGCGCGCATCCACGGTATCCATCACCGCCGTCTTGGCGCCCTTGATCACATAACTGTTGTAGGCCATGCCGAGCGGCACCACGTACTGCCCTTCGAAAAGATCGATGTCGTGGTCGTTCACGCCCACGTAGAAGATGTCCGGCGTAATCTGTTTTCTGATTTCCATTATTCCTTCTCTTGCCTTTCAACTTGGTAAAGCAATGGAGTATTATATCATAAATAGGAGGAAAAGAAGAACTATTCCGACATCGCTAACTTCATCTTGAACGAGCCTACTTCTTATCCGCGATGAGCCGCACTTCAAGAATGCCGGAGGACTGCCTGGGCTGGCTCTGCACGCTGAGGCGCAGCGCTTCCACGTCGATCGGCTTCGCGAAGACGGCGCGCGAGAAACCGTCCCGCTTCGTCTCGTAGGTCGCGCCCTTTACGGCCGAGAACGGAAGGCCGGGGAATTCACGCGTCTCCACGGTCCACGCCGCCGGCAGTGCACACTCGCCGCGGCGCACGTGCTTATCGTCGAACCAGTACACCTCAATGCCCGTAATCTCCTTCCTGACGGGCAGATCGAGCTGCACCCATTCGCGCGTACCGCGCTTCGGCCAGAAGGTGAAACGCGGGATCGCCTCGTCGGCCGACGATGCCGGCAGCTTGCCGTCGAAGAGCGCGGCGGTCGTATCGAGATGCCAGCAGCACGACGATGCCACCACGATGCCCTGGTCGTTGCCGCTCGCCACCTTGCGGCTTTCGGCGAACCACGTCTGCATTTCGCCGGCGCCGCGATGGCACCAGGCGAAGAACGGCACGAGCGTGAGCCCGCCGCCCTTGAGCGCCACCATCGGCGTGTGGGCGATCGTGATCGAAGAGGTTTCAAACGTCGTCGCCGCCGGCAGCACGGCGTGCAGCGCCCTACCGCCGTTATCCACGCCTTCGGCGCAGTAGAGGAGCGGCCCGCGCTCCACCGCGAGGCGGCCGCGATCGGCCGCGATGCGTTCGTCGGCCGCAATGCGCTTCACCGTCATCGGCAAATCGAGGCGCACCGTATCACCCTTCTGCCAGGCGCGATTGATGGCGAAATAGCCGTCTTCGCCCACCTGCACGGCAACGCTCCGGCCGTTGACCGCGCAGCGCACGGCCGCCGCGTCGGCGGGTTCGGTTTGGCGATAGAGCCCGCCCGGCGCCGGCACGCCGCGCGCCCAGCCCGGAATGCGCACCTTGAGCGTAAAGGCGTCGCCCGCGCGCTGCGGCGTCACCGTCAAAACGGCCGTGCCGTCCCACGGATAGGCCGTCTGCTGCGCGAACGCCACGCGCCCGAGATCGGCCGTCGTTTCCGCAAAGAAGTTCCAGTAGTAGGCGTTCTTCGCCGCATCGTGCGCGTAGGTCCAATTGATGAACTGCGGAATGAAGCGCACGACGTTCGGCGGGCAGCACGCGCACCCGAACCACTTCGAACGCTTGTAGCCGCCGCGCGAGGCCATCGGGTTGGGATAGAAGAATTCGTCGCCGCCGATGGAGATCGAGCAAAGCGAGCCGTTGTAGGCGATGCGCTCGATGAGGTCCACGTACTGGGCGTTGCCCGTACGCCGGAACTGGCGCGCGTTGAACAGCGCGTTCGCGATCGCCGCGCAGGTTTCGAGGCACACGCGCTCGTTGGGGAGATCGAAAGCGGGGCCGAAGCCTTCGATTTCCGGCCGCGCCCCCACGCCGCCGCTCAGATAGAGCTTGCGCGTGACGATGTCGTTCCACAGGGCATCCGCCGCCGCGAGGAGCTTCGGGTCGTCCGCGAGAACGCCCGCTTCGCACATCGCCGAATAGAGGTAGCACGCGCGCACCGCGTGTCCCACCGCTTCGCGCTGGTCGCGCACGGGCAGATGGTCCTGATAGTAGACGCGATTGTTCTTGAAGCCGCGCGCGTGGGCGCCTTCGCGCTTCGCATCGGGCATGCCGCGCGTGGCGAGGAAGTCGAGCGCGAGGTCGAGATAGTCGCGCTTGCCCGTCGCGCGATAGAGCTTGCAGAGGGCGAGCTCCACCTCTTCGTGGCCGGGGAGGAACCAGATGCGGTCCTGGCCCGGGCCGAACGTGCGGCGCATCATATCCGCCGCCTTGCAGGCGATCTTGAGGAAGGTGTCGCGGCCCGTCACTTCATGGTGCGCCACCGCCGCCTCGATGAGGTGGCCCATGCAGTAGAGCTCATGGGCGTCGTCGCAATACCAGCGCCGAGAGCCCACGCGTTCATGGCGATTGCCGAGCGTGCGGGCGGTGTAGATGTAGCCGTCGGGCTCCTGGGCGCTTGCGAACTTCGCAATGAGATCCTCGATTTCCGCAAGGCGCTTCTCGTCGGGATGCGTGGCGAGTTCGTAGATGATGCCTTCAACGGCCTTGTAGACGTCGGAGTCGTTGAAGAAGATGCCCCTGAAGGGATCGTGCTTCTCGCCCTTCAATTTCTTCCCGGCGTTGATGAAATTCGCGATGCGGCCCGACTTCCAGCTCTGCTCGAGATTGGCCCGCGCCGTGACGAGCCGATTCGTCGCCTCGCGCGCCGCCCAGAATCCGCCGGTCGCCTTCACCGAGCCCATGCGCGGCAAAGCAATCGGATACTCCCCCGCCACCGCACCGAACACCGCCACAAAACCGAACGCCAAGGCCACCGCCCCGCGCCCTCCCAATCGATTCATCGTCATTTCCTTACTTTCCGTTCTTCTCTTGGATCGTCTTCTTGAAGAGGGCGATTTCCGCCGGATCGTAGGGCGTTAGATCGCCGCGGAAGATGTCATGCTGCCACACGCCCTTGTAGGGCAGCATCTCCGGGCGGTGCCCCCACGGCAGATGCGTCTGCGTTTTGCCGTTCACAAGGCCCCACTGGATGCACCCCACATTGTTCGTGGCAAAGACGGGCAGGCAGCCCGCCACCGTGGACTTGTGCGGCCGGTTCAGCCACTCCGTGCAGATGACCGGGCGGCCCGTCGCGAGGAGGCGCTTCACGTCCTTCTCGGTGTTCTCCGGGCTCTTGTAGCAATGGAAGGTGACGACGTCGCTGTTGTCGAGCACGTAGTCGGTCTGCTGCTTGTCGCCGCACCACACGCAGATCGAGAGCGGCTGCACGGGGTTCACCTCGCGCGCCCACTTGACGGTCTTCTTGAGAAGCGGCCACGTGCGGCTCTTCGCGCCGGGACGCGGCTCGTTGTAGAGGTCCCACACGAACACGCGCGGATCGTTCTTGTGCGCCTGCATGACGTCCTTCACGTACTTCTCGAGCTTCCCGTGCGTGCGCGGATCGCTCACCATCGAGTGCCCCGGCGACGGACTCCACGCCCAGGCGTACCACCCTTCAAGCGGCTCGGCCTGCACCCCCACCACGGGATCGCGGTTCTCGCCGAAGCAGCAGTCGTCGAAGAAAATCGGCATCACGCGGATCTTCGCTTCGTCGCAAATGCAGAGGAAGCGCTCGAACGCGGCGAGGAAGAATTCAGGATCGTCTTCATAGACCTTGTACTGCAGCACCACGCGCACGCAGTTCATGCCCATGTCGGTCATGAGCTTCAGTTCGCGCCGCATCACCTCGGGCGAAAAACTCGTCTTATCCCACATCGCCGTGTAGTTGATGGCATTGGCCGGGATGTAGTTGACGCCACAGTACCAGGGCTGCTTCGCCCCCCAGGCCTTCGCCCGTTCAACCGTCCACTGCCCCTCCGCACCGCAAGCCGCCGTGCAAAGCCCCAACGCGCAAAGCGCCGCCGCATGCGCAATCGATTTTTTGATCTCCATGAATCGCGATCCTTTTTTGATGTTGAAAGACTTTCCTATTTTACCATCCCCCCATCAGGCGGTCAACGGGAAACGCCGTTTAGCCGTAGACGAATTTCAGGTGGGCGGATTGGATTTTGGGGTGGGTATAGCGGCCGTTGGCGTCATGGACGGGGAATTTGGCCTTTTCCGGCGTGACACCGAAAAGCCAATCGGCCTGGGAGCCCTCGATGGAAATATCGCCGTCGGCCGAAAGCGTGAGAATCGCCGAGAGCGGTTCCGTCCAGCCGAGGTTGTGCGCGGCCATCCGATGCGCCTTCATGTAGTCGGCCGGATAGGCGCTATGCGTTTCGTTGTACCACTGGTAGTTCGCGGAGTTGACGTCCCAATAGAGGATGTTGTCCAGAATGCGCAGATGGTCCATGTGCATGTGGCCGTTCATCACGAGCCGCACGCGGCCGGGGTGGCGCGCGTTCGCCTCGTTGAAGATGGCCTGTACGGCGTCCTTGTTCATCACGCCCGCGCCGTTCGGCGGCCGCTCGAAACTCTGGTGCGACAGTACCACGCACGGGTAGGGCGAGTTGAAGATGACGTCCCTCATCCACTCCAGCTGTTCCGGCGGAATCCAGTTGATGGTGGAGCCCTTCGAACATTTGAAGTAGTTGCCGCGTTCATGATGGATGAAGGAGCCGTCGACCTCGCGCACGTAGTTGGGGTCGGCAATGACGAAACGGAAGCCGCCGCGGTCGAAGCTGTAGTGGCCGTCAGGCATCCGGTACGCCGCACATGTCTGGCGCCACGGCGTGCCGTCCTGATCGTGGTTGCCGAGAATGTGATAGGAGGGAATCGCGAAGTCGTTGTAGCGCTTGATGAAATCCTTCGCGTATGGCTTTGCGACGTCGTGAACGAAGTCGCCGAGATGGATCATCATGTCGCAGCCCGCCGCCTGGGCGCGCGCCTGGATCTTCTCGAGGAACGCCGGCGTATCGTTGACGAAACCGCCGGGGTGGTAGTGGAGATCCGAAAACACGCACGCCTTGAGCGCCCGCCCCGCCGCCGGCGCGGCCTTCGCCCCGCCGCCCACGAGCCCGAGCGTGCCAAGCGCCGCCGCGCCGAGAAACTGCCGCCGATCCATCTTCGCCTCCTTCGCTTTGCCTTACCGCGCCTTGCCCGTTCCCTTCGCCGGCCGGCCGCCCCAACCCCAGAGATCGAAATCGATGGCGAGCGTGCCGTCCTCCTTGAACGTGAGCGCGCTGTCCAGCCGGAAGAACGTATTGTGGAGGTAGGCGCGGAAGCGGAACGTGCGGCCCCTCCACGCGCCCGAGGCGGCCGTCGGCTGCAAACCGATGACCCCGCCGAGCGCCTCGTAGGTGAGGTCTTCGAACACCGCCGCCCCTTCGCGCCACGTGCCCTAGCCCACGGGGATGCGCACGTCCTTGCCGCACGCACGGCCGAACACGACCCCCCAGCCGCCGTCCTTCTCCTCCAGGCGCACGGTCTTGAAGTCAAACCGATAATTGAGCGCGAGGTCGTAGGTCTTTCCGAAAACGCCCGCCGGAGCCGTCGCCTCGCCACGCACGGTCTTGAGCGCGAGGTTCGCCGAACGGTCCTTCAGCTTGCCCGCCGCCGCCGGATCGGCCGGAAGCGCCCCCGCCTTCATCGCGGGAAGCAGATACTTCCACACGAGATTCAGCTCATGGCCCATCGGCCCGAGGCCCGCATTGATCGAAACGACCGCATCCTGATCGGGCATCACCACCGTGTACTGCCCCGCGGCACCGTCCGCACGATAGCAGTTGTGGCGGCAGCGCCAGAACTGGAAGCCGTAACCCTGGCCCCAGTCCCCGGCGGGGTCGCGGCGCGTGCCCGTCTGCTTCGCCGTCGCGAGGCGCACCCAGTCGCGCGAGAGGATCTGCTTGCCGCCCCAGCGCCCTTCCTGCAGATAGAGCTGGCCGAAGCGCGCGAGCTCGCGCGTGGTCATGTTCATGCCCCAGCCGCCGCAGGCGATGCCCTGCGGGCTTGTGGAAGACCACGCCTTCGTGATGCCGATGGGCTGGAAGAAGCGCTTCCCGAGGAAGTCCATCAGCTTCTCGCCGCTTTTCTTCTCTACGATGGCGGAGAGCATGTAGGTGGCGCAGGAGTCATAGAGGTACCACGTGCCCGGATCGTACTTCACCTCGTTCGCGAGGAAGAGCGACACCCAGTCGCCGCCCGGGTTCTTCCGCTCGGGATCGCCGTTGGGCATGCCCGTATTCATCGTGAGCAGATCGCGGATGCGCATCGACCGAAGTTTCGGCGACGGATTCGGCGGCAGCTTCTCGGGGAAGATGTCCGCCACGCGTTCATCGAGGTCGAGCTTGCCGGCATCCGCCAGAAGGCCGATCGCCGTGGACGTGAAACTCTTCGAATGCGAATAGAGCGTGTGCGTGCGCTCGGCCGAGAACGGCTTCCACCAGCCCTCGGCAATCGTCTTGCCGTGGCGCACGATCACGAAACCGTGAACCGCATCGAGCTCGCGCTCGCACGCATCGATCCACGCGCTGATCGCCGCCGAAGAAACACCCTCGGCTTCCGGCGTTGAATAATCCATTTCCGCCGCCGAACCTGCAAAGGCAAAGCCAAGAAAGGCACCACAAACAAAAAGCTGTAAATTTTTCATGGCCCTATTGTACCATATCCGAAGCAAAAGGTGAAGTTGGGAAGTTGAGTATCGGACGCATCTGAGTTTTTCACCGCCGGAAACCTCCTTCGCCGCCCAACGCAACGGCTCCAAGGCCCCTGGGTCAACAGGGGCGCTCCTTGGTCGGCGGCCACGGCACGAAGAACTCGACCAAGGCCTCTGGTACGTGGCAGACTTCTACCGGAAGATGACAACGAGACCGCCTTCACGGTAGGCCCAAAGACCTTCGTCATTGGCAATGAGCTTGAGATCTTTCATCCGTTCCGGCGCAAGACGGAACGTCGTCCCCTCGGGAGCCGCACTCCACGCCACCACCTTCACGCGTTCGTTCTGGGAAAACTCGCGTGTTCCAAGATCGACGACGATCTGCCCGCCAGGCTCAAACGACACCTTGCCCGGGGTCGTGAAGGTTCGGTTGTTGGCCCCTGTCACGGGGGCCTGGCCGTCGGCCGTCCAGCAGCCGGCCTGTTCCGAAAGGTCGAGCGTCGAGCCATTCTGCAACAGAATCGGCGGGCGATTCAAACCCGCATGATACGTTCCCGAAACGAACACTTGCGTCGCATTTGCGTGTGTACGCCATTTGTTGACGGCATACTTGAAATCCTTCACAACAGCACCCTGTCCCGTAAGAAAGATATAGGCCGCGTTCCGGAATTCAACTGCCGCCGAGAAATCACAGGAATCGCTAGCCTGGAGCGAACCCGCATCGACAATGATCTTCCCTCCCGTCGAGTCTGTTTTGAGACTGGTCGAAAAGGCCTCGCCCGTCGTCAAATGCAGGGTGAGAGTATGACCATTCAACGCAAGCATACGCGCCAACTGGTTGTGCCCCAAGTAGAACCAACCGCCCTCGATCCGCACATCGGCCGCAAGGGAGATCGCATTGTGCCAGAAATAGGCCGTATTCCAGGCATCGCCCTCCTTGCTGCCCGAAATACGGATCGTCCCAGCGAGATCAGAGTAATTGTAGACGCCCGTCGTCGAACTGTAGCAGCGGTTGATGTCAATTGCGGCGCCCGCCCGCACCGTCACGTCTTTCGTGCCGTCGCCCGTGCCCATCGGGTTCTGGTTCGTTCCGAGCTGGAGCGTGCCCGCCGCCACTTCGGTGCCCCCCAGATAGGACTGGTTCGGCTTCGAGACGACAAGCGTTCCCGCGCCGTCTTTCACAAGGCGCAGATTGCCCGTGAGAGCATACGTCGTATTGTTAACCGTTGCCCCCGCCGGCACGTTGACATGGAACTCGCCGGGCGTTCCCGTCGACGTATCCGTAATCGTCGCCTGGCCGACGAGCTGCGACATCGTAAGCGAATGTCCCTGAAGGTCGATCGTACCCCCACACGGGCCGATAAGACCGCTCAGGTCGCTATCGCCGCCCAGCATGGACGGCAACCGCACGTCATTACAGACGATCGCCGCATCAGCAGGGAAGTTGAACGTTCCGCCCTCGGGCAGCACCACATGCGTCTGCGGAACAGGAATGCGCCCACCTACCGCCTGGCCCAACTTGTTGGTACACGCCCAGTTGGCGGGATCGGCCGGATTCGCCGGATCGCCCAACCCCGTCCATACGCCGATGACCGGCTCGGTATCGACACTAACGAAGAGCTCGAATTCGTTGTGGTCGAGGCTCATGCCGTCCTGCGGGGACGCTAGTTCAAACGAGACGTCTTCGCCAGGCGCGGTCGCCCATTGAACGAGTTTCAAACCCGCAACCAATTCCCGTTCACCGACATCCACCCGCACGGCGGCCCCGGGGGCGAAAGTCACCAGCCCGGTCGTCGTGAAAGTCCGGTTGCTCCCTCCCGTCGTGGCGGCCTGGCCATCGGCCGACCAGCAACCGGTCTGTTCCGAAAGGTCGAGAACCGCGCCATCCTGCAATTGCACCGGCGGTCGGTTCAAACCCGCATGATATGTTCCCGAAACGAACACCTGCGTCGCCACCCCGTGTGCACGCCACTTGTTGGTGGCATATTTGAAGTCCTTCACAATCAAATTTCCCGAGAGGAACACATAGGCCGCCCCTTGGAATTCAAGCAACGCCGATGAGAAATCGTCGGTGTCCCCGACCTGAATGGAACCCGCATCGACAACGATTCTCCCCCCGGTCGAATCCGTTTTGAGTTTGTACACATAGGCCTCGCCCGTTGTCAGATGCAGGGTGAGGGTATGGCCGTTCAGCGAAAGCGTACGCGTCAGCTGGTTGTGTCCAAACCAGAACCAACCGCCCTCGATCCGCGCGTCGGCCGCAAGAGTGATCGCATTGTGCCAGCAATAGGCGCTATTCCAGGCATCGCCCTCCGCCGTGCCGGAAACACGAATCGTCCCCGCGAGATCGACGTAGTTGTAGACGCACCCGGTGGAGCTCACCTGGTTGCCGATCTGAAGCGTCGCGCCCGCGCGCACCGTCACGTTCTGCGTTCCGTCGCCCACCCCCATCGGGTGCTGCTTCGTCGCGAGCATGAACGCGCCGGCGGCGATGTCGGTGCCGCCCGTGTAGGCCTGGTCGCCCTTCGCCGCCACGAAAAGGCCCGCACCGTCCTTCACCACGCGTACGCCGCCCGTAATCGTCACGGTGGCGTTTGTCACGGTCAGGCCTTCCGCAACCGCAATGCGGAGCTCGCCGGGAGCTTCACCCACCGCCGAATCGGTGATCGTACCGGCGCCGGCAAACGAATCAACGGCGAGCACATGGCCCTTCACGTCCACCGTGCCGCCGAAGCCGCGCGCGTCAAACCCGCGCCAGTCGCAGTCGTCCGCCAAGGTGCAGTTCATCGTGAGCGAACGGAAGGCGAGCGTCTGGCCTTCAGGCCAGTCGAAGACGACATTTCCCGCGATGGTTACGTCCGTACGATCGCCCGGAAGTGTGTTCGCGAGCACATTTCCCCCGCTCGAAAGGCACCTCCAGTTTGCGGGATCGGCCAGATTGCCGCGTTCGCCGTTGCCGACCCACGTCGCCGTAAACGGCATCGTGTCGGGCACGAAGACCGCCGTGAGACGCACCGGCAGCTGACTCGCCACCAACACCTCGGCCGCCTCCACGCTTCCAACAATGACACCCGTATTACCCGTCCAGCGCGAGAAGACATACCCCGGCGCGGGAATCGCGCGCAGCGTCGTCTGGAACGCCCCGTCATGCGACCCCACCACCTCCACGGCCGCCCCCGCCGGATCGTCGTTGAATTGAACCGTTCCCTGTTCTGGATCGCACGAGGCCCGCACGGCGTATTCGGCGGACATGTCGAACACGATCTGAATCGCCGCCACGCCGCCGCGGGCGGTCTGTGCCGTAAAGCCCGTACGATACGGCGCGATTTCAATGGTTCCGCTTTCCGGAATCAGCACGTTGTCGATCCGCAGGTAGTCGCCGCCCAGTTCCAGCACGTTGCTCTGCGCCTTCGTCGTCGATCCCCAGCGCGTCGTACCCGGCCTCACGGCGCCGTCCGCGAAGGTGTAAGTGGTGCCATTGACCGTCATCGGGCAGAAGTACAGATTTTTTGAATCCGTTGAATTATAGATGTAGACCGTGCAATTCGTCGGGAAGCCGTTTTCGCGCGTCAAGCCGGCGAACGAGGTCGTGTTGTTGTCGTCCATGTAGCCGTAGAAGAGATTGTCCACCCCCTTGCTCGTTCCCAGCGACCAAAGACTTGCCGTGTTCGATTCCGTCACCCCGCGAACCGTCACCGCGTCATTCCACTTGAGATTGCCGAGGTTCTCCGTCACCGGCGCCGAGATGTTGTTCCAACACGTGCCGACAACCGGCACCGCGCCGAAGGTGCCGGAACCGACAATCGGGCAGTATTCCGTGTTGCCGCTCCGCCCGCCCGTGAAGTTGACCGAAAGTACATAGGTGAACGGCGTAATCGGCTCGAAGACGGCCTTCAGCCGACGTCGCGCGTCCGTCGAGACGGTGATCGTCGCGGACGAAACCGATCCTTCCGTAATGATCGACGTGTCTCCCGTCCACTGGCTGAAACGGTATCCATGCGCCGGGATGGCCGTCACCGACGACGTGACGAGCTCTCCCATCGCCACGTTCTTCACAACCGACGGCGCGGCCGCCCCGTCGTCGATACGCACGTCGCCGGCCTGTTCATCGCACGTCACGGCAAGCTGCGGCGAACGGAACACGAACTGAAGAGCCGCGAACGGCCCGCGGATAGTCGCGTCGGAACTGCCGCTGGTCTCAATGCGAATCACCCCTTCGTCCGTGAGCGGCACACGCTCGAGTTTCATGTAGTCGGTTCCTTCAACCAACTGGCCGGTCCGCGCGACGGCGAGACTGCCCCATGCGGCATCGCCTTCGACAACCGCACCGTTCGCATACGTGTAGCGCGTGCCGTTGACGGACGGCGCCCAGATCGTATTTCCTCCGTCGCACGTATAGTAGAGGTAGAGCGTGCAGTCGCCGGAAAGACCGTTCGCCCGCGTCAATCCATCCACCTGTACCCATGATGGTTTGCTCCAACAATCAAAAAAGGACGACATGATATTGTTGTGTTCGGGCGTCGCCGTAACCGACCAATACGATCCCTTGCAACTGAACGCCACCCCCTCCACTGCCTGACCGTCGCTCCAGACGAATCCCGTCAAATTGGAGGCGACAGTCGCCGAAACATTGTTCCAGCAGTCGCCGACAACCGGATACACGCCGTACTCTCCCAGCCCGCTCACCACGGAAACATTGGGCGCATTTTGCCGGCCGGCCGCAAAGTTGATGGAGAGCGATTTTTCAGTCGGCTCGACCGCGCCCAGCCAGAAGCACGCTGAACATAATCCCGCAACAATCGTTCGTCTTGTCATTTCTCGGTCCTTTTTTTGAAACAGCCCCCACCATCTACAGGGCTATTTCCGATTTCAAGTATTGGAGTCACCCACTTTCCTGGCGACAGAAAACGATCGGAACTCCCCCGTTTTCGACGGGGGCCCATCCGCGCGTATTATATCGGATTTTCGGACGGGAATCCATAGGAAAATTCAATAATTTTATACGGCCACCCATTTTACGTTTTCAATTTTACATTCTACACTTGAACGCCGCAGCCGTTCCCCGCAATAGGAAACGGTCCCGACAACAAGCGCCACGCCCAGCATCGCCGCGAGGCTCCACACCGCAGCGCCGGCAAAACGGCTTACTATGGAAACGACTTCGTCCATGGCGAAGACGAGTATAGCAAAAA
Organism: Kiritimatiellia bacterium; assembly: GCA_045617985.1. GTDB lineage: Bacteria > Verrucomicrobiota > Kiritimatiellia > RFP12 > UBA1067 > RUG572. The sequence goes on along the minus strand of JAZLJP010000139.1, from coordinate 9,938 downwards.
TCCTTTCAGGAAGGAACTTTTCCTTGGGTTGGAGGGACGCCCAGATTTTTTCCGCTGGCGAGCCGTTGCGGAGGTCTGCGTGGTTTTATCCAAATTCAGAAAAAAGAGAGTCGCCTTTCGAGCCCAATCTTCGTTATAAATTTAGGGGGGACAGTCCCCCGTGATTCAGGGGGAACTGTCCCCTGTGATTCAGACACACCTTAGAGACTTCAAGTAGACGCTGCTTGATTTCAGATCGGCCAGGTCGCCGGGGAAACCCGTCGGCTTGACGGTCAGCCACTCCGTGCCGCACTGCCGAAGAGCCGCCAGAATCTTCGGCCAGTCGGCACGATCCCAGGAGGATCCAAGCCCGGCCTCCCCTGGTTTCAACCCTCGGAAATCGGAAATCGCCGGGGTCAGATGTACGGTTGGAATGCGCCCGGGGAAGCGCGTGATCCATTCGACTGGATCACCACCCCCGAGCAGGCAGTTGCCGCAATCAAGTTCCTGTTGAACGCGAGGCGAGAACCGCGGCGTACCCGTGACCTGCCGCAGGGAATCCCCGTTTCCGTTCCACAACCAGTCCCACAGGCAGCGCCCGCCGACTTTCATCCTGAACTCATGGTCATGGTTGTGGTAGGCGACGGAAATCCCGTTTGCGGCACAGACATCGGCCGCATGGTTCAGGACGTTGATCATCAGCTGCCAGTCGTTCAGGTTCTCCTCGCTGCCGCAATACCAGGCGACGTTGATGCGCCTGCACGCACACGTCTCGCAAAAGCGAATCGTCTCCCCAAGCTGAGGCTCCGTGAGATTGTGCGGATAGAGCTGCAAGGCAAAAAGCTCCAGCCCGGCATCGCCGACCAGCGCTTTCAGCTCCTTCGCAGTCCGTCCATAGAAGCGTCCCGTCTCGACACCCTCGTAGCCCATCGCCTTCGCGGCCTTGAGCGTTCCCGGGAAATCCCTTTCACACAGATCCCTGACGGCGAAGACCTGAAACCCGATTCTCATCCGCCCGTGTCCGCGCCCGCCGAACGTTTCGGCGGCGAGAGCGGCGGCGGAGGAGGCGATGAATGTTCTGCGTGCCAATGCCATCAGTTTTCTCCAATTTCTTCCAGAAGCTTCCGTAGTTCACCCGCCTTTGCGCGCGCCTTGGCCGCGCGCTCCATCGCCGAATTCTCGCCGGCGAACTTCGCGTAGGCGTTGATGACGGTGGGCGGCGGCGCCTCCAGTTCTTTGATCGCCTGTTTGAGTTCCGAGATGAGCGGCGCGCATTCGCGGTCACGCCCGAGTTCACGAAGCGCCTTCACGCGCCAATAGTCCATCTCGCCGGCGTGAATCCACCCCTTGAGCGATTTCTCGAGTTCCGCCTTGTAGCCGGCCTCGTCACCGAGCGCCTTCTTGCACTGCGCCATGAAGTAGCGGCTCTTCGGCTCCGGGCCGGCATCGCCCGGGCGCCCCGCCTGCAGGTTCGCGGGATAGGTCGTCGACTCGGCGAAGAACTTGAGGGCGGTGGCATAGTCGTTCTTCGCCATCGCCGCGCGTCCGAGCCCGATGCACGACTCGACGAACGGTGCGAGAAGCCCGTCCGCCCCCTCCCACACGTGGAACCGCCGCGTTGTCAGGATCTCGTGCGCCTTCGCATATTCGCCGGCGGCGTTGTGGCAATAGGCGAGCCGAAGCATGTTCGCATCGTATTTCCCGCACGCCGTCTTGTACTTGAGCATCAACGCCAGGCGTTCCTTCGCCGGGAGTTGCAACCGCTCCGCAAGCTTGCCCGCTTCGTCTAGCGTGCGGAAGTTGTCCGGATCGGCCTCCAGCGCCTTCAGGTACCAATCGTACGCCTCCTTGCTCGGGATGCCGTTCGGGACGCCCGTGTTGGTGAAGTACGTGCCCGGATGCGAGAGCGCGAAACCAAGGCCGCGAAGCGCCAGGGCGTGCTTCGGATTGGCGGCGACGCATGTCTTCCACGCGGCGATCGCCGCGTCCTTCTGGTCCATGTTCCAGAGGATCTCGCCGAGATAGTAGTGCGTATTGGCGTTCTCCATAGGACAACGGGCATCTTGCCCGTCGGAACGGGCGGGACGCCCGTTCTCCCAGTCCGCCGCCCACTTGAGTACCGCCAGCTCCTCCAGCCGACTCGGGAAGCAATAGTCGCCCGAGACCTTCGCGACCTGTTTCAGTTCTTCGATCGGACTCGCTGGATGCAGCTCGACATGTCTCGCCGCGTACGCCGCAAAATACGCGAACATCGGATTCTTGTAGCTGTCGCACACGGCAAGCGTGGCCTTGAGCGGCAACGCCCCTTCGGTGGGATAGGGCTTTTCCTTTGCGGCCTTCGCCATCGCCGCATGGCAAAGCTCGTAGACTTCCTTCCACGCCCCGCTCCCGAAGTAGTCGCAAACACATTCCATGAGCTGCTGCGCCTTGAGCCCGCGGTTCTTCTCCGCCTTCGCAAGCGCCGCGTTCCCGTCGCCGCCCTCCCTGAACGTCGCTTCGACCACGCCCCAGTACTCGAGCGGATCGCAGGCGAACGCCCGCTCCTGATTCTTCGCCGCAAAGGCCTTCCAGTTCGCGCGGTGCGGCGTCTCGGCCTCGGGGCAGTCCTTCAGCTTGCGGTGAAGATAGGCGTGAAGCGTATGGAACTTCGCCTCGTCAGCCCCAAGCGGCAACGCGTTGAACTCGAGGATGTCATGCGCCTCGCGATAGCGCCGCTGCAGGCAGCAGATCCGGACGATTTCGAAGAACGCCTCCTTCTTGTGCGTCTGCCGCCACGTGCACCGCCAAAACAGGTCCTCGGCTCGCTTGTAGAACTCGGTGGCGTCCGGCTCCGAGGTTGGCCCGCCAAGCCAAGTGTCGCCAAGCCCGCGATAGCACAGCGCGAGGTAGTACTCGGGATCGGCATCAAGGGCGCGGGTGTGGTTCTGCGTCGCGCGCTTCACCGCCTTTTCGAGATACGGCTTCGCTTCGGCGTACATGCCGTTCTTGAGGCGCCGGAGGCCGAGCGCGAGATTCGCCCGCGTGTAGTCGGGGTCGATCTCCAGCGCGCGGTTGTAATACGGCTCGGGGTCGAGAATGCCGTTGTGGAACTGTTCGAGACGAAGCCCCACCTCGTAGGCGAGTTCCGCGCTCGTGTAGTCCTTCGGCTCCTTCGGATTCTCCACCTTCGGCGGAAGCGGATCGTGCGGATCGGGCCCGACCGGCGTGTAGGAGAGAAACACCCTGCCGTCCGCATCGGCGATTGACGCCGTCAGCTCCTGGTCGAGCACATCAGCCTCGACCTTCACCGTCTTGCGCCACGGCGTGTTCGGGTCAAGCGAAACGCCTCGCTCGCAAAATACAAGCGAGCTGGTGGTTTGCGATTCGGTCTTAACGGAGTTGTTGACGACCCGGACCGTGCAATTGCTCAAGACCCGCGTCGAATGGAAGCCCACCAAGAGTTCCTCCTTGCCGCGGCGTTCCACATTGACCGCACCGTCGATCGTCACGTTCTTGACGCCGCCGATGCCCTTCACGGGGAACCAGAACTGCTTCACCTTGCGCGTCTCGTACGGCGCGATCCACGAATAGTCGGGCTGGTTGTCCGACCAGCAGCCGACCATCAGCTCAAGGTAGGGGCCATCGTGGTCGGTGAGCACCGTGTCCCACACGTGCGCCTCGGGGAAGTTGCCCCAGAGGAAGAATTTCTTACCGACGGTGATGTGACGGTTCGAGACGTGCGCCGTGCCCATCTGCTTTTTGTGGTCGTAGCCCGCGAGCCAGGCGTTGTCGGGATCCATCGCGAAGATCGAGCGCGACTCGATGGTGAAGTTCTTCCACCAGCTGAGATCCATCGTCCCGGAGATGTCGTCAGCATACTTCGAGCGCTGCGAGGGCAGAAGCTCCATCTCTTCCTTGCGCGGACCGATCGGAAAGCTCGTCCAGTAGTTCTTGTGGTGGTCGAAGCCGAGGTGGCAGCTCGGCGGGAAGAGGATCTGGTAGTCGTCGCCGCAATGGACGGAGACATTCGCCCAGTAGATCATCGACTCGATGAACGGACTGCGGTTCATGAAGACGTTCTCCGCCTGAAGAACGGCGCGGCCGGGCATCATCGAGAGCCCGATCGTCCACTTGAGCCGCCGGCGGAGCTCGGTCTCGCCGATCCAAATTGTCTTCGAGCCGTCGTCGTTCGCCACCGCCCGCCAGTCGATCGGCATCGCCGTCGTCGCGCGGTGATGGTGGGGGAAGTTCCACTCGACGCCGCCGGAAATCCACGCGCCGAGCATGCCGATCAAAGCGGGCTTGACGACGTGCTGGCGGTAGAAGATCTCGAAGCCGGACTTCCTGTCGGTGAAGTTGAGCATGTGCCCGCCGTGTTCCGGCAAAAGCCCCATCTGCAGCCACTCGTTCTCCAGCGTCAAGTACTTGTAGGTCTCATCGACCTTGCCGTCAAAGAGCACATCCTGCATTGGATAGGGATAGACCCGTCCCTGCGCCCCCTGGTAGACGCGCCCCGTATAGAAAATCGGCGTCTTGTCATATCCGCCTGGCGCATAGGTGGGAAGAAGAACCGTTGATTCCTTGAATGTCACGCCCGCAAAGGATGACGAAACCAACAATGCGACAACTGAAACCTGAGATAATTTCCTCATCATTAGACAATCTCCTCTTCATTTAACGAATCACCCGGGGGACAGTCCCCCGCGATTTTGGGAGAGGTATTATTCACGGGTTGGCGCCGTAGAAATACAATCCGCCATACGTCCAGTTGGGGAGCGGCATGCCCGGGAAATTCTGCCGGTCCATCGTCAGCATGATGTACTTGTACGGGCTTCCGGGCGGGGTGCGGGCGAAGGCGGTGAATATGCGGCCGTTCTTGCATTCATTGTTGTAGGGGTAGAAGTCAGCCCGCCACTCGCCCACATACGCGAGCGAGGGATAGCTATAGACGGGACGGCGCTGCTGCATATTGGCGGTCATCACGTATTTCGTGCCGCCGAAATCCATGATCTGGCACCCCGTCGAATCGAACTTCACCGGCCCCCCCACCAACTTGTTGTACGGCCCATCCCACTTTTCGGCCTCCCACACGCAGGCGCGCAACCCCTTGTCGGTGAAAGTCGAAGTCGCCAGGCGCCACTTGCCCGACGGCGCATCAAAGTCGAAATAGGGATCTTCGCTCTTCCCTTTTCCGACCGTCAACTGACGCGCCCGCAGCACGTGTACACCATGAAGCGGATTCGTCGGCGTCTCCATCACGACAAGGCCGCTTCCCACGCGGGTTTTGGGGTCCAGATTGTTCGCCGCCACCGACCACCCGCAGCCGACGGCCTTCCAAGTACCGTCCCGATCACGGAACAGATGATTGACCGCATCGTTACGCAAGATGGGATCGTCATCGCCGTAATCCGTGAAAAGAATGCCCTCGATCCGGAAATTGAACAGGGCCGGGTCGAAACTGCCCACGCTCTTGACGTACTTTTTGCCCGCCCGTGCAGAAAAGGTGCAGAACAGGCGCCCGTTTTCGGTGTAGGGCACACAAGTCGGCCCCTCCGTGACAATCCGGAAGTCGGCCTGGCCCACGCCCGCCGTAATCGCGGCGGCCGCGTGCGAAATCACAGCCGTTCCACCTGCCGGCAGATCCGCCCCTGCGGCAAATTTGAGCTTGCCCGCGAAATCCTTGCGCCGGATGTCGGGCTCGGACGCAAACGTCACGGCCCCCAGGTATTTCACCGTATTCTCCTTGCGTACGCAAATCAACAACGTGGGCCCCGCCACCACGCCCGAGAGACGAAACGGCGGCGGGGGAACGATTTCAGGCTTTTCCACAAGCGGTTTGAGGGGCGTTCCATTCAGCACCTCGGTGAATGCGACCTTCTTTCCAGGCTCCGCCCGTACCGTGCAGACGAGCGACCCGTCGTATGGCGCGAACACCAGTTCGGCGGCAGCCCCCGGCGAGAGTTCGTCAAAATCGGCGCTGTAGTGAAGCCCCGGCAGAAACCCGCCCACGAAAAGCACGCCTTCAGCCGCTTCGAACCCGGCCTTGAGCGTGACGCGTCCACCGCCATAACCTACGCTGGGCTTCTTCGCCTTCCCGAACGGCATCAGCGGATTCTGTAAACTCGGACGTGCCGAAGCGCCCGGCACGAATTCGCTCACCACCAATTCGTTGTCGAGTACAAACCGTTGCGCGGCAATCAGCTTGAATTCCATTTTCGTGGGATCATCGGCCCCCGCCAAGGTTCCACCGATCAATCCTACCGCCAGTAGCGTACAAAACACTTTCATCATGTTACATCCTTGTCTTGTCAGTTCTTCTTACCGCAAAATGAACGTCATGCCATTGCTAAACACATAGAGTCCGTTTTCCTCGGTCCTGAGACGGAAACCGGTCAACTTGGATGCCGGGAACTTGAAAGTGGCCGACGGTTCCTTTTCCCAGGCGATCAACTGCTCCTCATTAAACACCTTGCGTGCACGCACATCAACGAGGATCGTCGCGCCTTCGGCAAAACTCACCTGCCCGGCACTCGTGTACGTCTTGTTTCCGGAAAGATTCGTGGGCGCAATGCCTGCCGCATTCCAGACGTCATTGGCTCCTGAAAGATCAAGCGTGGCACCATCCTGCAGTTCAAGCGGCGGGCGCATGGCCCCGGCCACGTACGTTCCAAAAACGTGGATCGTCGGATCTGTTCCGGCTGCGTACCAGTTCGTCGGATTGAGATAGGTCAAGTCGCCCACGTTCATGTTCGACTGAAGAAACAACCGGCCACTGGGCTCCACAACCGTCTTGACCGCCCGCAACTGATAGCCGGACGACCCGTCGACTTGCACCGTACTGGGCGAGGCGAAACGGAGAGTACCGACGGTATCGGCATTCGTCCAGGCCCCCATCGCAACATAGGCGGTATTGGAGAACGTGAGCGTATGTTCATTGAAAGTGATACGTGCGGGATTTTCGCTACCATTCGCCGGACTCGCAAAGTAGAAGTTGGCGCCTCCGATGACCGCATCGTCCAGAAGAATCAGATCGTTGCCAAACACCATTTTCGACGAATCCGCGCCAGTAGGGGAACTGCTGAAGGTCGGATTGAGGCGGCCCGCCAATGCATAACTGTAGATGCAAGTCGCGATACTGTAGAATCCATTCATGTCCAACACCGCATCTTTGGCAACGGTATTGGTGGTGTTGTTGAGCCCCGTTGGGGATTCGTTCGTACCAAAGAGCAACGAACCCGCAGCGACCTCGGTTCCACTTGAATAGGACTGTCCGGCCCGTGCCGCCACGAAAGCGCCTGCGCCGTCCTTGACGAGCCGGAGACACCCCGTCAACGCAATCGTCCTGTTCGTAAACGTCACCCCTTCGCCCACGACAAGATGCAGCTCGCCACCCCCCACCGAGTCGGTCACAACGAAGGAATGGAACGTCGTTCCCGCGTGCCCCGTAATGGTCAGGTTGTGCCCGCAAAGGTCGATCACACTGCGCGAATCAATCGTGTTCAGATTGATTGCCGTCCAATCGCTGTCTCGGGCCAACGTCACGTCGTTGAACCAAACCCCGCGCCAGGGGAACGCCGTCTGGGCCGGGAAATCAAGCGAGAGATTACCCGAGAACGTGGCGAGGGAATAGTCGGTCGAGGGTACACCGCCCGAAATCGTCTCACCCGCAGCCGTCAAACAATTCCAATTGGCAGCATTGGAGAGATCCGCCGCGCTGCCGGTTCCCATCCACACGGCATTTGAACACGCCCCCTCGGGCAACGGCAGAAACGAGGGTTTGAATTCCTGGCCGCGGGTCAGAGTCGTGACGAGCGGGTTGCGCATGCTTTCCTCGCCGGTCGCATCGCCACCCCAACCGAGGAAGAGATGCTCGGGCTCGGCGTGAAGCGTAACGGCCGAAGAAGTATCCTGCCAGACTTCCGCATAGGCGGGAGCGACAGCGACAGGACCTTCTCCAAACACCCCCGTGCCCGCATTGCGGAAATACGTTCCCGTCACCAGGTCATACAGGCACGCGACACCATCTGGATCTCGCACGGGAACCAGGTCCTGGATGACCGCCGCGTTGCGCTCGATGCGGAAACGGTAGAGATTGCCGATACAACCGGTGTCAACGCCGAGGTTGCCACCTTCGATCAACACACCCTTGAGAACCGTACAGGTACCCATCGTCTCGAAGACATCCTGGTTAAGGGGCTCGAAGGCAGCTTTCCCGTTGTTGGCGACGCCGTTACAATAGACCGAAATGCCGGCGAGGGAAGCATCGATCTCCATGAACTGATTCAGGAAATTATTCTTCCCATAGTTGCCGGTTGCCCAACGGTTGTTGTCGTAGCTTGAATTGTCGATGGTGACCGCAAAGCAAGCATCTGTCTTGGTAAAACTGTCTTTAGTGTAATGGGAGCTGAAACAATACTCGGTTGCCGACTTGCGGTTGCCAAACAAAAATCCGCCCGTGCCCACCTTCGTACATTTGAACTTCATGTAGACGCGGTCGTCAGGGGTCTGCAACTTGATCCCGGTGTCGATGAACTGCGTGCCCGTGGCAGAAATGTATTCAAGCAACGTACACCCGGTCGGCAGTGCACCGGCAATCGGATCCGGCGCAGGGGGTGGAAGGTCCTCGCCGTTCACACGCACAACGCCTCCCGAAAATGAATCGAATTTAAGCTGGGCTTCGCTCCGCCAGTTCCATGTCAACCGGCTCATTTCCGAACGCGCCTGGACATGCTCGTATCTAGCACCATTGAATGTCGTCGCCGTTCCCCAGGCGTCGCTGGGCACACTGTAGACGGAAAGTCCATAGCCAATCGGCTCGTAACGCACGTTTGTTGCAAGATTGGTGACACCGACGGCCTGGCAGAGATAATTGGTGGTATCCACCAAATGGAGTCCAGACGCCGCCGGGATAACTCCGCCATACACGGGAGCCGTGACAATGCCCAACTCGCCCTTCACCGCCGGCCCTGCCGTAAATGCGGCTGCTCCCGAGGCCGTATTCTGATTCTTGTAGAGGGTCCCCGTCAGTGCGTCGCACATGCACACCACGCTACCCGCTTTCACCGGCACCAGATCGAGGATCAGTTCACCGTTGCGGCGGATCTGAAACGAATAGAGGTTGCCGATGCAGCCATTCACATTCGGAAGATCCCCACCTTCCACCGGCACACCCTTGAGAATCGTACAGGTACCAAGGGTTTCAAATGAATCTCGGTTACGCGGCACAAAGGCGGCCTTGCCATTGTTGCCAACACCATTGTAATAGACCACGATGCTCGAGATGGCGGCATCGATTTCCATGCACTGGTTGAGGTAATTGCGGGTTCCGTAATTGCTGGAGACCCACCGATTGTTGTCGTAACTTGAATTGTCGATGGTGACGGCAAAGGCAGCGCCCCCGCCAAAACTGTTGTAATGCGCAATAAAACATTTTGCCGTAGCCGACCGGCGGTTGCCGAACAACACCCCCCCGCTACCTACTTTCGTACACTTGAACTTCATGTAGACGCGGTCATCGGGCGTCCGCAACTTGATGCCCGTATCCAGCCATTGGGTACCATTCGAAACAATATAGGCCAGACGCGTGTACGAAGACGGAATTGCCGCCTGCACGGCGACACAGCCAAGCATCGCCAAAACGAAACCCAACATTCTCTTTTTCGTTTTCATTTGATACCTTTCCTGCATTCATTCATGGTCATACCAAACAATTCCACGAAGCACATGGGGACAGTCCCCACGATTTCAGTTCGACGAAATCGGTCGATGAATAAAAACATTGTCTAAATATCCTTCATCATAACGGAACGTATACCCGTCTACATCCTTCGTCAACGTTCCGGCGAATATATCGCGATAGTAGACCTTGCCGCTCTTCATACACCGATCCTCACCTTCAGGCCAAGGACATCCGCCACCTTGAGCAAGATGCCAATCGTCACATTTCCATTTCCCGTCTCAAGATTCGAAAGCGTATGGAC
>JAZLJP010000138.1:0-51835 GCA_045617985.1 Kiritimatiellia bacterium | reverse complement strand
TTGGCGCCGCCCCTCTCACTGGGACAACGGGCGTCTCGCCCGTTGACACTGCCACCCCCGCTGGGCCAACGGGCATCTTGCCCGTTGGCGCCGCCCCTCTCACTGGGACAACGGGCGTCTCGCCCGTTGGCGCCGACTGCGGCGACAATCGCATCGCGCGTCTTCTCGAGTTTCGCCGCCGTGCGGCCGATCAGGACCACCTTCGCGCCCTTTTTCGCCAGGTCGATCGCGATGCAGCTGCAGAGCGTTCCGCCCGCACCCGTCACCACCGCCACCTTGCCTTCACAATAGTTTGCCATTCCGTTCATCCTCTTCTCCATTAAACATCGGCGCATCATTTCGCGTGAAGCGTTTTAAGCGCCGCCTGGGTTCGTTTCAAAAGCGTCTGCGGCGAAACCTTTTGGCAACCGCGATACCACGCCTCCCACTTCTTCCCGTGGCAATAGGCCTTGCCGCTTGCGACAACGCGTTCGAGCGCCGCAGCGGCCGCCTCGAGTTCCTTCACGGCCCCCGCCCGATCGCCTGCGCGCAGATTCTCCTCCGCCACGATCGCCCGCGCGTTCGCCTCGGTGAAATCCAACATGACCTTCGCCGGATAAACAAGGAAATCCTCGGCGAACCGACGTTCGCCCTCTTTCGTTTCGGCCATCGCCCGTTTGGCAAAGAGCAGCGCCTGCTCATATCCCGCCCGCTGCGCCATGAGCTTGATGTAGATGTCGCTCGGCACGACGAGCGGCTGGCCGATATCCGAAAAGGCCTTGCCGAACGGATCATTCGCCTGTCTGCGTCCATAGACGATTTCGGCCGGCTCCGCTCTCGGACGGCAAGGGAGTTTGCCGGCGGCAATCTGGGCGATGCGTTTAATGGTCCCGCCGTAAAGACTCTGCATCAATCCGTCGAGAAAACGCGGAATGCCGGTTGACGGATGAAGTTGAAGCGAGCGGTGATAGATGTTGAGCATGGCGAGCCAGCTGTTCGCGGCGGAGGGTACGCGGCGTTGAAGCCAGGCCTCCGTCCAGCCGTCTGCATTGAACCCTTCGAGATTCCACGTCATCTTCGCCGTTGCGTCAATGCCATAGATGAATTCACGGATGTTTCCAACGTTGAAGATCGCGTAGGCATCGGCCTTCTTCTCGCGCGCCGTCGTCAACATCTCATACGTCTTCCGGGCCGGCACGAGCGAAACGAGGTGCGGCCCCATGGTAATGAGCTGGTGATGGTAGTAGATGCCGTAGTCAAGCCCCGCGACGCGCGGCCCTTCCAGCATGTCTTTATGCCACCGCCACCCACAGTTGTTATCCGCCAACACGACGATCGTTCCCTTCGGAATCTCGAGCAGTCCCCGTTCGTAGAAGTAGGTCCCTTCGGCCCACAGCGTCGTCGTGACCATGCGGTTTTCCTTCGGCACGCCGATTTCATCGAGAATCGCCACCTGCCGCGCGAGGGCGGCCGAGATGAGCTTCGCGCGCCCGGCATCGTCCTTCGGCATCGCCGGATCATCCGCCCACGCCGGCCGGTCGCCCGTGCCGCGCAAGCCGATCTGCCAGACGACGTTCGGGAACTTCTTCCAGCGCTTCGCCATCTCGCGCCAGGTCTCCTCGACCTCACGCGGATGTTTGGTGTAGGAGTAGGTGAGATTGCGCCCCCGCTTGCGCCAATAGTCCTTGAAGGTATAGCCCGAAACGCCCATCGGCTCGATGTGGTGCATCGTCACGAAGACGCCGCGCCGCGCGCAGATCGCGGCGAGCCCCTCCTCCGCCGTGCGCGAGATGTTCAGGAAGCTCGCCGGGATGATCATGTTCATCCGCGATCGGACAAGCGCCTCCGCGACGCGCGCCATCACCCCGTGGTTGACGACGTCGTGGTAGTAGGGGTAGGTGCTGTAGTCGCGCGCGCCCGAGGCGTTCCGCCACTTGGTGAGCATGTCCTCGTCATTCAGGAACCAACCGCGGAAGCGGAACGACGGCGAGGCCTGCTCGATCTCCACTTTCTCCCAGGCGAGCGTCTTGCTCGCAGGGTAGGGCACATCGCTCCAGAACCACATCGGATCCACCTTGAGATAGCGCTCGATGAAATCGTAGACGCCGAACATCGTGCCGCGCGCGTCCGAGCCGGTGATCCGAAGCGTACCGTCGAGCTCCTTTACCGAATAGGCCTCCCACCGTCCGTCCCGAGCCGTTGCAATGACGGCATCGCCCTTCGCGGGGGACGCCCCGCGCACGAGCTCAAGATCCGCCCCCGAAATCCGCTTCACGTCGTTCGTCAGATCCACCGCCGCAAGATACACATGCTCCGGCTCATCCGCACCCACGACGACCCGCGCCTTCGCGTTTTCCGAAACGAGCGTAAACGCCTGCACTCCGCTCGCGATCGCCACGAATGCAGAGAAGACAATGGCATTGCGTTTTTTCATGCTCTCTCCTTTACCTGAATGATGAAGTCCCTCGCGTTGCGATACGCGATGCCCTCGCAGATCGGGCGCAGGAGCGCCGGGTCGGCGGGGAAATCGCCGTCTTTGACCTTCTGCGCCATCCAGCGCGCGAGGAGACGCCGAAAATAATCGTGCCTGACGAACGAGAGAAACGACCGCGAATCCGTGGTCATCCCGATGAACGTGGAAAGAACGCCATACGCCGCGTTCTTCTCCAGCACGTCGAAGATCCCCTCCCGATGATCGCACCACCACCAGGCCGGCCCAAGCTGCACCTTCCCCGGCATCCCGTCCTCGACGAAGGATCCCGCCAGCACCGCGAGCTGCGCATGCGCCTCGGGATTGAGCGTCATCAGAATCGTACGGGGCAGGTCATCGACAACGGGCGGGACGCCCGTTGTCCCAGTCTTACCGTTCCCCTCACTAGGACAACGGGCATCTTGCCCGTTGACATCCATCCCGCTGGGACAACGGGCATCTTGCCCGTTGCGCTCGAGCCGATTCAGGAACTTCGCGACTTTCGCGGGATTGACCAGCGAGCGCATCCCGGCATAACCTCCCGCCGGACCGGCCACCTGCCGCAACCTGTCGCTCGTCGTCCTGAGCGCGCCAAGGTGCAGGAGCATCGTCCATCCGTGCGCCTTCGCGAATGCAGCGACGGCGGACAACGAATCGAACTCACGATCAAGGAGATCTTCGTCATCGACGCTAATGTCGACAATACGGCATCCCGCCGCATGAAAACGTTCAAGCACATCCATCGGCACCCGCTCACCCGCGTTCATTCGAAGACTTGGCACGATGCAGGTTTCTGGAAGTGCCTCAACGGGCGGGACGCCCGTTATCCCAGTCTTGCCGCCTCCCTTACTGGTACAACGGGCATCTTGCCCGTTGGCATCCCCCCCACTGGGACAACGGGCATCTTGCCCGTTGACATCGGCTTCTCTCCTCTTTCGAGCAATCGCCACCGCTGCCGTTTCGTTCTTCCGAAGATACCGAATTACATTCAGATAATGTTCGCCATCGCGAATCAACCGGTCATAATACTCGGCATGCCAGACGATACCCGTCGTTCCCAACTCCTGATTGATGGCCTTCGCAGTATAACTCTTCCAGCCGTGGAGTATTCGTGGCAAATCATTGGCGTTGAAAAGTTCAAACAGGACATGCACGTGATTCGGCATGACGATGTAAGCATGCAACCGATAGCGAGGACGAGCACTCTTCTCAACGTTCTCAACGGGCGAGACGCCCGTTGTCCCAGCGACACCGCCACCGTCAACGGGCGAGACGCCCGTTGTCCCAGTATTGGACGCATCGAAATACTGCAAAGCTTCTTCAACAATCTTGCGGCATTTGGCGTCCGCTAGGACGCACGAACCGTGCCCGGCGTCAAGCCAGGCGTCAATTCTTGCGCATTGCTCACGCAGCTCGTCGGACGAGGCGGATCTGCCGTCCAAAGTGCGGCGCCTTTCCTCCAGTTCGGCCAGTTGCGCCGCTGGCAGCGAATCGCCGAGACGGAATGTCACGAATACAAGTGTTGCAGACTGCGCAATGTGTGGCAGGTTGCGTCGATGGCTTTCACCTGCCGACAGGGTATGAGAGAAATGTGCGGCGACTTCTTGACCGAGGGACGTAAAGACGCGAAGAAGTGGCGGAGACCACGTCAAGGGGCGGGACGCCCGTTGTCCCAGTCCTAAAGTTCCTCTCTCTGGGACAACGGGCATCTTGCCCGTTGACGGCACCACGCCCACTGGGACAACGGGCGTCTCGCCCGTTGAGAGCCGTTCCATCTTCGTACAGTCAACGCAGGGACTCATCCACTCGACGTTGAAGCCGGCGAGAAGCCGCGAGGGGGTCCACGAGGCAAGGGACACGTTCTCGCCCTTGCCGTGCAGGTAAGGGTCGGGATCCAGGCCAAGGGCCTCCAACTCCATTCGTGCCCAGACGAAGAGCGGACTGCCGACGAGCTGCGGAAGCGTTCGCATCCAGGCACCCCACTTCTCATCCTCACCAACGGGCGGGACGCCCGTTGTCCCAGCAGAGCCAGCACCCTCAACGGGCGGGACGCCTGTTGTCCCAGCAGAACCCACACCCTCAACGGGCGAGACGCCCGTTGTCCCAGTCGCACCCGCATCGCCGGTGATGAACCGCTCGGGCACACCGCAGATGCGCATGGCGCGGTGCTTGTAGGGGTCGGGCTTCACCCAAACCTCGTAAAGCGAACCGAAGGGACGATCCTCGGCAATTGCCTCAGGGTCGAGATGGTTATGCCAATCAATGATCGGTAGGTCTTTCACCCAACTGTAGATTTCATCAAAGGTCATCGAAGAACGCCTCCTTGGACTTCTTCTCCTGCTCGGGAGTTCCCAAAAGCGGTCCCAGGAAATACCCGGCGAAACACACCGCAATCTGGAGCAGCGTCTTGAACTCCCATTTGAGCGCCGGAATCTTGAGCGCAATGAAACCACAGGCAATGCCCAGGCCGATCGAGAGCACGACCCCTTTCGTGTTCGGCGAGCGCCAGACGATCCCGAATACGCTCGGGATCACGATCGGCACGCCGATGAGTCCCATCAGCATCTTGTTCGTCTCGAAAGCGCCTCCGAGCGCCTGCACAAACGCCGCTCCGACAGCCACGAGCAGCGCAATCGCTAGCGTCGCGAGGCGGGCGACGATCAGTTGCTCCCGCGCCGAGGCCTTCGGACGCCAGAGTCGTTCGTAGATGTCTTTCGTCAACACGGAACTCGTGACGTTAAATTCCCCCGCGAGCGTTGAAAGCGTGGCCGCCAGCATCGCCGAGACCAACATCCCCAGCACGCCGTCGGGGAGCAGGAGCCGACACAGGCGGATGTAGCTTTCCTCCGGATTCACGCCCGGCAGCAACTGCCGAGCGCAGATGGCGGGCAGAAGCGCGACGATCGGGAAAAGGAAGAAGAGCAACGCCGTGAGCAGACTCATCTTCTTCGCATCGCGTTCGGTCGGCACGCTCGCCAGACGCTGGATGAACGCCCAGTTCGCGTTGTATTTGATGAAGACCATCGCATAGTAGGCAAAGAGGAACCAAAACGCGCCCCGCCGTCCGTTGAACGCATTGAAATGGTCCGGCAACGCCGTCGCGAGCGCCCCGAGTCCGCCCACCGCATGGAGCGCAATCGGCAAAACCGCAATCGACATCCCCAGCAAGATCACGCATTGGATGACATCGGTCACCAGCACGCTCCAAAGTCCGCCCGCCATTGTGAAGGCGAGAACGACCGCAACGCCCAGCCAGATGCCCTTCTCGATCGAGATGCCCAGAAGCACGCTCGCCATCAATCCGAGCGTATAGAGGCGCACCATGTTGTCGAGAATGCGGAAAACGATTCCGCACCAGCTGATGAACTGCCGCACCCATGGACCATACCGACGCTCCAGGTACTCCATCGGCGTCGAAACGCCGGCCCGCCGCCACCGCCCCGCAAAGATCCATGTGCCCGCCAGAACCGCAAACGCGCTGCTCCAGAACACGACGATGGCCACGATGCCGTCCTCGTAGGCGATTCCCCCATGCGCGATGAACACAAACGAGCTGATCATCGCCATGTAGCTCGAGATCGCCCCCATCCACCACGGCACGCGATTGCCCCCCGAGAAGAAATCCTTCCCGCTCTTGACGTACCGCCCCATGAACAAGCCGGCGCAAAGGGTCACCACGAAATAAATGGCAATGACGAGGACATCCAAACTGGAGAGCGCGGTTTTCATTTCCCCACCACCCCTTTTCCCGGACGCACCGTCGACCCCCGCACGACCAACTGGACGGAGAGCAGACACTCCTCCGCCGGCAATTCGGGCTTGGCAATACGGGCCAAAAGACGGTAGAATGCCGTCGCGGCGATTTCACTGCAGGGAATATGGACAGTCGTCAATGGCGGCGTGAGCAGCGAGGCCATCTGCACATCGTTGAAGCCGGCCAGCAACACATCGTCCGGCACCTTGAGACCGGTCTTTTCCAAGGTCACCTTGAACTTGGCCGCGTCACTATCGCTCCCGCAGATGAACGCATCGGGCTTCCGCCTCCTTAAATAGCGTTTTACGGCCGCCAGATCATCCACCTGGACAATGAGCTTGTCGCACGTGCACCCCCCCCCCGCTTCGCATCCCAGCTCCATCATGATTCCGCGATGCCGATTGCGGATGCTCATGCCCCGGTTCGGGCACATGATGAAACAGAGCCGTTTTGCGCCGGCGCCAAACAGATGCCGCGCCATCAGCGCCCCGGCCTCGACGTTATTGATGCCGACAACGTCATATCCGCTACGTTCCGGCGGCTCGACAAAGTCGCTACACGCCAAAACAACCGGCACATTCGCTTTCTTGAAGAGATTCGCGATTTCCAGGTTTTTCTCCGTGAGGTCGGCCAGAAACTCCAACGGCTGATAGATTACGCCCACCACGCCTTCCTTGATCAACTGCCCGGCGAATTTCCGCGCCTGCCGGGCCCGCACCACGGGATCTTGCGAAGTGACGGCGCAGAACAGCAGCGTATAGCCCTCCTTTTGCGACAATCGCGAGATTTCGTTGACGATCGGCGGAAAAAATTCCGAATAGGCGACCCCGGGCACGATCAATCCGATCTTGTGGGGCGCACCACGCTCAACGATGAACGTCCCACGGCCCTGCTTGCGGGCGATCAATCCCAAATGGAAGAGTTCATCCAGCGCCCGTTGAACGGTCGTTTTCGACAACCCAAAACGCTGAATCAGCGCCCGCATGCTCGGAAACGATTTGTCAACATCGTACTTCCCGCTTAAGATCTGGTTCTTAAGCGTTTCCAAGAGCACTTTATACTTTGAATCCAACACGCCGTCTACACCTCTCTCGCTTTGTCCATAATGTATACTATCACATTTCAAATCTGATTGCCATGAATAACGTAACTGTCAATGGACACTTTTTAATCAAAGAGGAACCAATTGCAAAAAACGTCAGTTACGGCACGTTGAGGTAACGCATCCTATCGTTTTCGTGCGTTTCGGTAGGGCGGTTTGCCCCAAACCGCCGTGGTGGCAAGGTTTTGCAATTGGCTAATTTGGCATGGCCCATTCGTCGTCCTGCCCGAAACCGTCATGCGCGAACGGCACTTCGTAGGGATGGCGCGTCGTGACGCCGCCTTCGACGATCTCAAAATCGCCGTTGCGGAAGATTTCGATGGCCGCATTCGTGGCAACTGCGGCGTCGCGGTTGGAATGCGCGGCCACCCATTCGAAGCGATAGCTGTTGTTTGCCGTGCGGTCGAAGAACACTTCGCTCTCCCGGGGCACAAGCGCCAGCGGAGTCGTAAGCGCGGCGAAAGGGGATTCGGCCCTTTCCAACGCGAAGAGCTTGCCCTGCGACCAAAGTTCCACCGAGGCCAGATGGTTGGACGCAAGGGGGAAACACCAATCCTCGTCAAGACGGACGAGCTTCCCGTCTTCCCAGGCCCCCCCGGCGGTACCAGTTCTCCATTTTCCGTTTGATTCGTGCCTCCTTCAACTTGCGATACGCCATTGGTGCCGTCGTTCTTTTCGCTGGCGAAGACCAGCCAAGCACTCACAAAGAGGAAAAGCAGCATCTTCTCCCAAACCGGCAAACGACCGAAACCACTTCGTACACGACGGAGTGGATGCAGTCCCTTTTCGGCACAGAGCGCCAACAAGGATAGGAACACAAAACCGAAGGCCGTGACAACGCCGATGATTGTAACCGCATTCATGTTTTACCTCACCACAAATGCTCTTTTCTTTTGCCGAGCATCATACATCACCGTTATCCGCACACGCCATTCTCCGCCGAATCGACGTACCCCCTCGGCCACTTCGCAAATCGAAATTCCTTGTAGCTCGATTTTCTTTTGGGCCCTTCCTCCCGTTTACGGCGGATGAAGATACGTTTGGATTCCATGGGGACAGTCCCCCACGATTCAGCGCACAAGAATGGTTAAACCGCGACGAACAAGAATGCCCGTGGGCTTGACTTGCAGGAGAGTTCCGCTTTCGCCTTTCGCCTTGAAGGTGACTGTATCGACGTTCGCAGGGGCCTTGCCTTCTTCCCAGGTCACCACATAGTCGCCCGACTTGACAACCGAGGGCGGCGGCATGATGATGTCGATACGTGAATTGGCGACGAATCCGATCTGAAGCCCCGTCACCTCCCAAGCTGCGGTTTTTCCTGCAAGGTCAAGCGTTGCACCGTTCTGCAGCACATAGTTGTAGGAGTAGTCCGTCACGGGCGTATAGGTGCCGTAGATATCCACACCGCCCGCACCAGAGCCCCGCGCACTCCCCGTGTAGGTCATCTTGAAATCATTCACGCTGATACGGGCTTCCGAATTGAGATACATCGCCGTATCCATCTCCACGTTCACCGTACGCGCCTCCTTGACGATCGCGAGCGTATTGAAGTAGCCCCCGCCCGTTACCCGAACCGTACCGTTGGAGAGCGTACTCGTACCGTCGAGATGCCAATACTTGTTCGGGGCGATGGACACATCAAGCGTATGCCCGCCAAGATCGATCACGCCTTCGCCATGGCGCAGGTTGTAGGTGCACACGAGCGACGAATCCGCAAGAAGCGTAAGCGCGCCCGTGCAACCATAGCCGTCCGACGGACGCTTCGTCATGTCGCACCCCGCGTTCTTGAACGTCCCTCCGTTCAGGACGATCCGGTGCTGGAAGAAATCGTAGTTGCCCTTCATGTCGAACGTAGCGCCGGCATCGACTTGAATCACGCTTCCCTGCGCACCGAAGATCCGGTTCTTCGGCGAATAGGTGCCGCTCGCCGAGCCGCTCAACCGAAGCGTCAACGTGCCGCCTTCGACTTCGGTTCCGCCCGTATAGGTTTGATTGAACTTGCGCGCATCGAACGTGCCCGCGCCCGTTGTGGTAAGACGCAACGAACCCGTGAGCGAAAGCGCATCGTTGAGCACCGTCACGCCCTCCGGCACCGTAATGCGCAGCGTGCCGCCCTGTTCCGTCGAATCCGTCACCGTGTACGCCACCGCAAGGTTCGCCCGTGCCGTCACATTGAGATCATGCCCCGCAAGATCGAGCGTACCATCCGGGAGAATCCGCGCAAGGTCGAGTCCCGACCAGTCGCAATCCGCCCCAAGCGACGCCCCCTCGGCAAAACGCACGTTCAAATAGGTGAGCGGCGTCTGGGCCGGGCAGGAGAACACGCTCGCCGGCGTGATTACAATGATCGTGTGATCACGCGGCAAAGCCCTGTCGAGTGTCGTACCCAGATCATTGCGGCAGATCCAATTTGCCGGGTCGGCAAAGTTCGTGGGGTCGCTGCCAGAGCCCGTCCATTCAGCCGTGCGAACGAGCGCGGCATCCCTGAGCGTGAGGATCAGACGATCCGACACCACGTCGAGATGGCAATTCGGCACCCCTGCGTCCTGCGCATCCACCACCGTGAGCACAATGTCCGCCGCCTGACGCTCGGTGAGCGTGCCGGCAGGGCCGATATCGACCGTCTGGAGCGTCGTCGCCGTACCGGTTGTGCGAACGCGCAACGCCTTCAGCCCAACGAAGAGCGAAGGATCGGCCACACCGTTGAAATCGATCATGCGCTCGGCCTCGGCATCGTTCACTTCGATCTCCCAACACGAAGCCGTACCGCCGAATCGGACTTTCTCGCCCGTGAACGAGCCGTTGCCGGAAAGCGTGCCGGCGAGAATGAGCGCGTCCACATCCGTCTGCGCCACCGCGCCCTCGTTCGTCACCGCGCCCGAGAGCGTGAGCGTCTTTTCGCATTTGAATGTGGCTGAAACACCCGGCTTGACGACAACCGCACCCGCCGATGCCGCGTTTCCGTTGTCGCATCTGAGCGTCACACCGCTTTCTTCCATCACAATCGGCATTTGCGCGGGTAAGCCCACCGCGTAGCTCAGTCGGCAGATCGCACCCGAAAAACAATGGATGCCGTTGGTGATCGCGCCCGAAACCGAGTTTTCAAATGCAATGATTCCCCTCAGGTCGAGACGGTCGAGCGCCATCTTCGTCTCGCGAATCAAGAACAGGTTCGTATTGCAGACCGTGAGCGTATGAGGGCCTTCCACCGACAAATCGGCAAGAGCCGAACCGGTGAGCGGGCGAATCGCCATCCAGCCGCCGCCAACCGCGGCATCCGCATCCAGGATGATCTTGCCGAAGTTGCATCCTCAGGACGTGACCAACGAAGAGTTGTCAAGCGCACCCACCGTACCGTCCGGACCGTTCCCGGCGATATGGATCGTCTTTCCGTGTGTGGCCTCGTTGTGGATGATCGAATCGCCGGCATTGGACACATTGAGATCAAGTTGTGCCCCGGCGCGAACGAAGATTTCGCCACCCGCCGAAGCCGCCTTCACACGCCCCGTGCGTTCCACCCGCATGATGCCCGCCTCCACCGTCACGTTCGTCGCCTTCGCCACCACTTCGTCGTTGAGGCGCAAGACGCCGTTTCCGGATTTCACGAGGACGGGCGAGGCGACGTCTTTCACCGCACCGGTGACAACGAGATCGCCCACCGTGGAAAACGTGAACGGGGTATCGAATTCAGAACCGATGACCATCGGCAGCGTAAACGTTTGCGCCGTCGCCGCACGGTTCGTGAGCCCCCCTTCCACCGTGAGAACCGTCGTGCCGCCCTGCACGAACGCACCTGCAGCCGACCCCGCCTCCACGCTCGTCGTGTAGAGACCGGGGATATCCATCGTCGTTGCGCCGCCCGCCGATGGCGTGAAGCGAACCGCCCATCCACGCTGCGGCGGCGTGTCGTTCAGCCAGTTGCCGGGCGTAGACCACAAGCCGTCTCCCGCCGCCCCCGTCCATTCGGCCGTCCCCGTCGCCCGCGCCCGCAAAACGAGCGCGCCGTTCTCGGCGGCCACTTCCGCCTTCAGGCCTTTCACGCGGAATTTCTCCGCATCGGCCGCCGTGAGCGTTGCCCCAGCCACGTTCAAGAACGGAAGCACCGTTCCCGCCGCGAGGGCCCCCTGCTCGGCGACGTCGTTGACCTGCACGATCACGGGATTCGCCGCCGTGGCCGAGACGTCGAATGCAAGTGCGCCCGCCTGGAACGCATCGCCCGCCGAGGCGGTCACATCGATCTTCAGTTCCGCACCGCCCTTGAACGTGAGCGCCCCCGCCACTTCAATCGTACGCGCCGTGCCATCCGCAAACGAAAGTTCGCCACGTGAGAGCGTAAGCGCAGCGGGAAAACGCGTTACCTCCGCCGCCAAAACAGAACGAAAACCCTCCTTCTCGAAATCCCGCACAGGCGTCATGTCGGCCGGTGTGAGCGTACCCACGTAGACGCTCTCGCCATTGTCCGTTTTAAGATAGCCGTAACCCCAGGTGAAGTTGTTGCCGGCGCCTTTCGGATAATGCTTCCCTTCCACGCGGTCCCACACCCCCGCGACGCCGTTCGTGGAAAGCCCCGCCACCATGTCGCGCACCGCAGTACCGTTCTGCGTAAGCTTGCACGAACGCAAGCGGAACCAGCTCGGGCAGGTGACGCCGCCGTTGACGTTTTGTCGGTTGAAGAGATAGAACGTACGCGTCGCATTCGCGAGGAGAGGCTTTGGATCGGTAAGCACCGTCGTTCCATCCACCGCCATCACGCCCGTTGTGAAATTTCCCGTGAAGGTATGCTCATTCGTATCCGCAGGGACATTCGAAGCTGTCGCGCCCAACGTCCAGACCTTGTTCTTGTGCATGCCGAAATCGTAGCGGGCCTTTCCGTCTTCCAAGGATCCGAACAGCTGGTAGGTCGTGCGCAGTTGCGTCCAGGCGCCTTTCAATTCGAAGGCGAAGGGCGTCGTACCGATCGCCTTGTAATTCGTGTTGATGTACTGCGTACCGTCGGTCGCAATGGAGTCGAGGTAGAGGTTCGGCACATAATCGTAGCCGGCGAGCGCGCCGCCGGCCGGCGCATAGAACACGTTTTCCACCAAGTCGAAAAGGCCGTTCACCTTATCGGAACGGCGCCGTGCCGGCACGAAGTCGCGCACGACCAAGCCGCCCTGCAGAAGACGGCACGCGCGCATGCGAAACCGGCTTTGGCAATTGGGCGTTGTGCTCGTGCCATTCCAATTCCGCCGCGCGAAGAGGTAGAAGTTGAGATTGGCGTCCTTGGCATTTGCCGCGCCCGTCGCCACGGTCGTTCCGTCCATCGTAAAGACACCCGTGGCGAAATTCAACGAGAATCGATGTTCCTTCAGATCCGCCGCCGTACCGCCGGCGCTCGTCGTGATGATGAATTTGTTTTGCTTGTTGATTCCGAAATCGTATCGTTGCACCTTGTCCGTCGACAGCTCGCCCATCAGTTGATAATTTGCAGTCAATGCCGTGTAGGCGCCCGTCATCTCAAAGACAAAGGGCGTCGCCGCACGCGGCACATAGCCCGTGTCGATGTACTGCGTACCGGAAGATTCCACCGCTTCCAACCGTTCATACGCCGCCGGAAGCGCATTCTCGGCCAAACAGGCAAGAACGCATCCCATCCCGCAGATGGCAATTCCCCGCAATTTCTTCATCGTCAGCGAAATCATAACATTCCTCCTTTGCCCTGCTGTCGCTTATTATATCATAACCAGCCCGTCTCTGACCATTATTCTTTAAAAAGTGCGACGTCACTCCACCGCCTCGCAGAGAATACGGTCGCCACCCTGAAAGACGACGACTGGCCGGACGGGCTTCACGTGTCCGCCGGAAGATTCAAGCCCCCACGCACGGGCGAGATCGTGGTCGGCCGCATAGCGGTCGAGCTGCTCATTTCCCATTCTCCACTCTCCATTCTACATTTGGCATGCCGGCGATGTAGATCACCAAACCGTTGCCCACCGTCACCATCACACGGTTGTCGGGGCCGTATTTGACATGGACGTCCTTACCGGGGAAGAGGATCGTGTGGCCGTTGCGGTCGATATAATAGGTGCCGCTCTTCGCGTCGGGCCAGGTGACGTTGGTGAAGAGTTTCACCGGCTCTTCGCGCGTTCCATCCGCGAGCGGCGCGCTCGCGCGCGAAACCTCATGTCCGTCGCCGACATGGGAAACGAACCGCCCGCCACAACGGTAGTCGACGCCGCTCAGCCGCTTCGCATCCGCGCCGCCCCCGCACGCGAACCAGCACGCCCCTTCCGCCGTCACGAGCCAGGTGAAATCCTCCTCGCCTTCCCGCTTCACGGCGTAGGCGACGCGCGGCACATCGCCCGCGTAGTCATACGAAGCGCGCACGATCCAGCGGCCGGGCTCGGCCCGACAACCCGTAAGCGTAATCCACGCGCTGCCGTTCCAAGCCTTCCAACCGTCATCGGCCGGCGTAAACGCCGATTGTACGCCCGCAAGATCAAGCGTCGCGAAGTCGGCGGCGTCGACCGGCGTACTGAACTCAATCACACTCTCGAGTACGGTGAATTTCCCGGCGCCGGCCTTACGGTCGATATCGAAGCGAAGCCCCGCCCCGGTGCCCACTTCGGCGCTGCCGTTCTCGAAGGCGGGCGCCGTCGCCCACGTGCCATTCACCGTACCAGCCTCATCGGCCTTGATCCAGGCGTTGGACGAAGCGGGATGCCCCAAATCCGCAACCCGCACTGTCCCGACGGAGAGCGCTTCAGCCGGCGCATCGTTCGTCGCCGTCACTTCAAACACGTAGGCCACCCCGGGAACGAGCCCGCCCAAATCGAACATATACTCGCCTGCGGACGCAATCGCCTGCTCGCGCGTCGCAACCGCCACGCCGGCCGTGTTCCGCGCCGTCACCACGAGTTTCGTTCCCACGGCATTGGGATTGAGGTTCCCGACGGCGACGGAGACCACCGCGTTCGTGTAGTCGTACCCCTCGCCCACCCGCACCTTGCCGAATTCCAGAACGTTCCGCACCGTAGGCAACGCCCAGATTTCAATGAACATCTCCTCGTAGGCGCTCGCATCCATCTGCGCCCAGCCGGAGGTGTAGGTGTAGTCGAGCCCCTTGGTGACGACATGCTGGGAGAAGGAACCAATGCCGATTTCGTTGTTCCCGCTCGTGTTCCAGCGGTTGAACGCCATCAGCACCTCGCCCGCGTTCCAGCTCTCACCCGGCAGGAACTTGCGGTGGATCTGGAAGGAGCCGTAACCGCCGCTGCCGGACGGCCTGTCGTTCCAATCGGTTCCCATGAGATCCGCCGGCGCATCGGCAACGCCAGAGGCGGTCTCCCCGTAGGTCCACGGCCAGAATTCGATGAAGCCGACCTCTCCGCTCCGGTCCGCCGGAGTCGTTCGAATGCCGGTATCGTTGGAATAGACATGGAGGTTCGAGACGACGCGCTGTTGCGTGGCCGCCTTCGGGAATTGTACGGCCGCCCAGTCGCGCGTACCGAAGGCGTCCATGTCGGCCCACACGAAACGCCGGTGCCCATGGTAGTCGATGCGCTCGGTATTGCGGCGCTTCAGTTCCATGTAGTACGCCACCCGGTCGTAGGTCGCCGCGGCAAGGGCCGCATCGAAATGCGCATACGCGAGATTCGCGCGTTTGAGCGTGGGCCCGAGCGTGAGGCGCCCCACCCGCCGGTAGCCGCGGCGGTAGGGTTCGGGCACATTCGCCTCTACGCCGCTCGTCGTGGTGTACGCGATCGGTACCGGCGCCTGGCCGCGGGTTTGTGCGTAGATGTTGGTGATCGCGCGCGCGAACTCGCGCGCAACCTTGTCGTGCCCCACCCAGGAGGGATGCGTGTTGTCGGCGAAGTCGGCATCGTCCGAAAGCGTGGCGCAGATGTCCACGGCGAACACCCGCCCCTCGGGGAAGCCCGCATCGCCGGGCGCGAGATTACGCTTCGCGAGGTAGTCGCTGATCTTGTCATTGTATTCCGCGATCTTCGAACTGTTGACATGGTTCACGATCGGCGTTGAAATGACCTTGGTGTTGGGCCGCGCCCGCAGGATCTTCCACACCACGTTGCTCCAGGCGTCGAAAGCGCTTTGCGGGGTCTGTCCCCCGCTGCCGAGATCGTTGGTGCCGATTTTGAACGTCACGAAATCCGGCTCGCCCGCGCAGTCGAGCGTCGCATCGATCGAATCCTCCCAGCCGCCCGCCCGCCCCATGGTGCGGCACATCTGCCCCGAAAGACTTGCGTGCAGCTGGTGCGCAACCGGCGCGACGAGCCCGGCGGCATTCGCATTGCAGGAGGCGTGGTAACCGAGCGCCTGGGCCTTGAAACCCGCCGCCTCGAGCTTGGCCATCAGCGGCAGGCGGTAGTTGGGCCGCGCGTAATTGGCATACTTCGAGGTCGCCTCGGTGATCGAATCGCCCAGGGGCATCACCTTCACAAGCGGCGCATGGGCGTCATAGTCGCCCACAGTCAAGACAAGTTCACGGTTGATCCCATCCGGAGCCGTCTGGAGCTTCACCTCGCTCGCGACATCCGTCGCCTCGAAGCACGCCGCGTCGAACACCCCGCCGATCGTCGTTCCAGGCCCGCTCACCGCCGCCCCCTTTACGAGCAGCGTACCGCCAAACGTCACAAGCGTGAACTTGCCGCGCCGGCAGGCGCGGTAGGCATCTGCGAGCGCCAAACGCGCCCCCTCCTCAAGAATCACATCGCCGCTCACCTTGATCGGCGTACGCGTGGGATCGAACACGAGCCGCCCCGTGGCGGTGACGGAAAGGGAATCCGCCACCACCCCGCCCGCACCCGTGAGCGCCGTTGTACCGGCGACGGCGAAGGCCCCCTGGGCGGACGTGTTCGCCACGGGGATCTCCAAAGCGATGCCCGCCAACGCGAGCAACGCCACCGAAACGAACAGTCTCGTCTTCATCAGGCAGCAAGCGGCTTATCGATACAGAATCACAATGCCGCTCAGCGCGTAAATGCCGTTGTCACGCACCACCAGCTTGATGCGCGGGCGGTTGCTCACCGCCGTGAGCGTGCCGATATTGGCGGGCGGATTACCTTCATCCCACGCGACGATGCGCGGGGTCACGAGGAGACGGTTTCCCGTATCCACCGTCACCGTCGCATTCGCCGCAAACGAAAGCGAACAGTTCGCAACCGCGCTTGCCACCGACCAGGCCCCATCCTTCCCCGAAAGATCCAAGGTCGCGCCGTTCTGCAGCTCGACATTCGGGAAGTTCTGCGTAACCGGCGTGAAACGTCCCTTCACACGAAAAGGCTGAGCGAGACTATTGCCCATCACCTTTCCCTCTTCGCACCGTACGACGAAATTGGAGACGGTGATACCTTTCACACAATTCATGTTCAGCTGCGAGGCAATGTCAAACGACGCCGTGGAACAATCCAACGCATCGGAACGTTCAAAATTGAAACAGCCCGTACCCGTCACGACCACCGTTCCGTTTTTAAACGGCGAATTGACGATCATCCAGTACGCATCGTGCATGTTGACATTCAGCGTATGGCCGTTCAAGTTGTCGGAATTAGTCTGGAGGTCACATGTGGCGGCAACATCGAGGAACGAATCCGCGTACAAATTGAGGTTGGGGTTGAAACTGTATTGCGGCGGTCTCACGCTATTTAGGAGCGTGCCGCCGTGGAGATTGATGATGTGGAACCCCCAATAGTAGGTGCCCGCGTAGTCAAGCGTGCCCCCGGCACGGACATCCATGACCCCATCCAACCCGAAACAGGAAACATGCCCATCTATGGCAATATTTCCCGAAACGCCGCATTTGAGCGTGCCCGCGAGAATGTCGTTGCCGCCCGTGTAGGATTGCGGGCTCTTCGTCGCGACGAAAAGGCCCTGGCCCTCCTTCACGAACCGCAAGTTGCCGCTGAGCGCCACGGCCGTGTTGTCGATGGTGCGCCCTTCGACGACCGCGACATGCAGTTCGCCCGGATCGCCTTCCGCAGACGACGTGAATTCGCCAACGGCCGGGAAGCCCACGATCGCGAGCGAATGGCCGGCCAAATCGAGGAACCCGTCGATCATATTCCCATTCACGCCACGCCAGTCGCAGTCGCCCGCAAGCGAACCGTCAATGAACGTCGAGCGGCCCCAGATCGCGGCCTCCGCCGTGGCGGCGGAAAAGCCCACCGGGCCCACGAAGGTCGCGGCGGTAACGCCCGCGCGCGGCAGCGTATCGGCGAGTGCCGTGCCGAAAGCGTTCGTACAGGCCCAATTCGCGGTGGCGTTCAAGTCACCATCCGCCCCGCCGTGCCAAGTCGCCGTGAGCGGCAGCCGGGGATCGGCGCTCAGCATACCCGAAAGCGGCGTGCCCATCACGCTCGCGGCGGCTTTCACCTCGCCCGCCACAAGCGCGCCACCGATCGTGGGCGTGATGAACGATCCGGTCACGCGATCGAAGAATCCGGCCGTGCCGGCAGCATTCTTCACCGGCACGTAATCGAGGAGCTTCTTCCCGCCGCGATCCTCGAGCGACAGGTAGTACCACCAGCCAAAGTTGTCGCACGCCGTGGACCCTCCGAGATTGCCCATGAAGAAGGTCTTGCCGCTCGACCCAATCGGCGTCAAACGCCAAATGGGGCTGCCGGTTTGCGGAGCAATGCCCGTTCCATTGTAGGACATGGCGTTATTGGACAACTTGAAATCGTTGCAGACGTCATGTACGAGATCGAAGTACCTATAGGTGTAGACGTTGTAGCCCCATGACGTGATGGCCAGCTTGTATTTGTTACCGCCCAGACTGATGCGGAAACCCGGATTCTCAACCTTGTCGCCGAGGCCAGAACCGAGGAAGGCCGAATAGTTACCGCCGGATCCCGTGCAATAGTGCCCATAGGCACACCCGTAGATCAGCGTGTCGCGGATGCCGGTGTCGATCAAGTCGTCGGCGGAATCCTGCTGGACGCGCGCAAGGGGCGTATACTCATTGCCGGCGAACACGCGGAACACCCGCCCCGTCGCGAGGTCGTTGGCCACGAGGTCCACCGTGTAGGTGCCGCCCTCGGCGGGCACGGACGAGGCGATTTCCAGACGGTCGCTCCAGTCGGCGAGGTTGTCGCCGCCGTCGGTGAAGCCGTGCGCAAGATAGAGTTTCGAGCCGCAGCCGTAGCCGGGCTTCACCTGAACCGTGAGCGTGGCGCCGTCCGTTGTATCGATCGTCACGTCGGCGGCCCGCCTCGGGAGCCGCGGGAAGGTCCAGAGCCGCCCGATCGCAAGCGACGCCTGCGCGCCCGCGTTGGTGACGGTACCGGCCGTGAGCGCACCCCCGCCGGTCGACGTCACAAAGTTTCCCGTCGCCCGATCGAAGAACCCCGCCACATTGTTCTTTTTCATCGGCACATAGTCCAATAACGGATCGCCAAGATTGTCGTAGAACCTCACGTAGTACCACTTCGTGCGTGCAGGGGCCGTCGTACCATCGCCGATTCGGTTGAGACCGATCGTGTGCCCGGAAGGCCCCACGGGCGACGTAACCCACTTCTTCGCACCTTGGGCTGCATTCTTGCCGGCACCATTGAAGGTGAGCGAATTCGCACGGAAAACCAGCGTGTTCATCTTCGACGTGTCGAAAACGAGGTGGTCGCTGTAGGTGTACTTGCTATCCGTCCAACGCGAAAAATAGGCACCGTTGAAAGTGTGCGCAGCGTTATTGCTGTGCTGGATGGACACCCCGGCCGCGTTACCTTCGCGCGAACCGAAGCAATAGGAATAAGTCCCCGTGGTATCGGTCGGGCACATCCCCAGTTCCAGGCTGTACACGTCGGTATCCTTGATGCCCGTATCGACCCAGGCATTGGCGGCATTGCACCAGGCGTAGTCGAGAAGTTCGTAGGCACCCGTCGAAAAGAGCCGGAAATAGGCATCGGGCGGCATGCCGATATCCGCGAGCGCCACGGTGAACGTGCCGCCCTCGGCCGGAACGGCTTCGCTGAGCGTACAGGCGTTCGGCCAGGCCGAACGGCTGGGGGTGCGGTCGAGCGGCACGAACTTGTTCGCCGCGCCGACGGTGTTGTCGTATGCGAGCTCCAGCTTGCAGCCGGTCAAGAGCCCCGCCGGCACATTCACCACGAGTGCCGTCGCGTCATCGTTGACATTCATCGTCACCTCGGCGCCCATCAACGAGAGCGCCGCGCACGAAGCCAAAACGCCGAATCCGATCGCTTTCATTTCATTGCCACCTTTCTGTTTAGAATTTCCTGTTTCCCCAATGATGGTTTAACGGAAGAAGATCGCAAAAGCCGTGGGCACGACGAATACGCCGTTCGACCTTACGCTCAGTTTGAGTTTGTTCGCGTAGGCGGGGCTGTCGAGCGTCCAGGCTGCGACATTCGCCGGTTCGCCCGTCCAGGCGATCAGCTGGTCGCCGGCCTTCAGCGTGCGTTCGCCCGTGCGCACGGCCACCTTCGTGCCCACGCCGAAGGTGAGCTGGCCGCTCGCGTTCATGTCCCACGCCGTCTCGCGCTCGCTCAGGTCGATTCCCGCGCCGGGGCCAGTGAGAACGACCTTCGGCAGCGTCTCGGAAGCGGGCAGGTACGTACCCGTTGCCGTGATCGCCCCCGCCCCCGCCACTGCACCGCGGTAGACGAGGTTCGACACGCCGCACGCCACCTGAAGGTTCGCCGTTCCGTCCGGGCCAACCTCAAGCGTCCAGTCCTTGCCGGTCGACGCCGTGTTGTGGAAATAGAGCACGCCCTTATCCACCTTCACGCACCCGCTCCCGGTCACCGTGGCATTGACCATCCAGAAATTCATCGTGTTCGTGCTACAGCTGATGTGCAACGTATTCGTGCCGAGTTCAAGGAGCGTCGCCTTGTAACCTGGCGCGAGCAGGCCGTGATTCTTCGTCACGCCGCCCACCCACGCTTCGCTCGCGACCGTGATCTGCGGCACCTGCGCCTTGCCGCTGTCGATGTCCGTGCCGCCGCGGTTCGTGAGCGCCGGATAGTTTTCGTGCTTGCCATTCACCACCACATGCGGCGTGAAGTCAATCAGTCCGTTTAAGTCGTACGTGGCGCCCGGGAGAACCACAATCCGCTGGTTGGCCCTGGGATTCTCCTCCGTGTTGAACGCATAGGCATTGCCGCTGACCGTGGTCCGCGCGTTGACGGCCAAGCGCCCGGCCTCGACCGTGTACACCGACCGGCTGCCGTTGTTCATCGGAATCCAGGCCGAGTAGGCTCCCTGCTTGATGACCGCGCCATCGCCCTGATAGGCGCCCGTAAGGGAAAGATCGTGTCCGTTCGTGACCACCTTGATCGTACCAGTGTTCTTGATCGTCTTGAACGTGCCGTTCGCATTGAACTCGACCGTACCATCCGCCAGCGTCTCCAGCACCGCGCTGCCCCCCTGCATGCCCGCCGTCGTCGTCTTCTTGCTCGTATCCTCCTGCCACACGACAGTAACCACGCCCTCCGCCACGCAGAAGGTGCCCGTGCCCGAGACCGTCGTCTGGGCCTTCGAGCTGAAATACAGAATACCGCCACCCACCTTGGAGAGCGTGTTCGTACCGAGATTGACGGTGATCGTGGTCCCGTGGCTGGGACCGATGAAACCGAGCGTGTGGTCCGCGTCCACGCGGATCGACGCATTCGCCGACAAGGTCACGCCGAGCGCCTGGGACTGCCCGCTGCCGCAGTTCGCACCCGAGTTGCAGTAGGCGCCCGCCGCAACGCCATCCGCGCGCACCACGCCGTCGCCCGCGAGATTGAGATAGTAGTTTCCGTCGTGCGTGCCGTTCGCATCAAACGTGCCGCCCGCCTCGACGGTGATCGTCGTTTCCATCTTGCCGAACGCGCCGCAGTTGCCGATTCCGGCTACATTTGTACGACGGTTCCTATACGCATTCTTCACATACACGCCCGGCCGGATCGTCGTGCCGCCCGTATAGGTCGAACAGGCCGTGGCATTGATCTTTCCGCGCGCATAGACGACGCGCCCCGCACCCGATACGACCGCACCGAACGCACGCTCCGCCTCGTCGTCGCTCGTCACGACGAGCGTCGCCCCCGCCCGCACCTCGACGGCGCTCACGGCCACCACCTCCACTGGAATCGTCACCGTGGCACCTTCCGAAAGAACCAATTTCGACGCATTCAGCAAACCGCCCGCGCCAACGAAAACGATCTTCGCGTTCTGCGCCACGGTCACCTGGCCGTAGCCCTGGGCGTCCACAAGCGCCACCGCCACCTCGGCCTCGGCGCCGCCATCCGTCACCGCCACGTCGCCCGAAACGGGGGTCGTGCCCACAGACCAGTTCGCGTGCGTCGAGAGCGTGTTCTCGCCTCCGGCCCTCGGCGCCCACAGGGCATCCGTCCCCGGCAACACGTTCATCACCGCTCGTCCCACGCCCACCTCTTCGCCCGCCGTATCGTAGAAGCGAATCGTGCCGCCCTCCAGCAATTTCGCCGGCGACGTATACCCCGCACGAACATAGGCATCGTTCACGGTGATTGCGAGCGTACCGCCCGCGCCGATATACGGATAGAGCTCCTGCGAGGAATCCGCCACGGCCGTCAACGTGCCACTCGTCAAGACGAGACGCCCGCCCGTCACCTGCGACTCGCTCATCGTGAGCGTGTTCGGCGCCTCGCCGACGGACGCAACGGGCACATCCACATTCGCGGGCACGGTGAATTTCGCCGCAGCCGCCACCACCGTATGATCGACGCCGAAGGTCGCTCTCTCCGTAAACGCCATCGTGCCCGTGCCGTTGATCTGGCCAAAGAATGTCGCGAAGCCGTCGACGGACACCGTGGACAACCGGTAGTACCCGAACTCATGGATGCAAGCCCCATCGCCGAGAATGACGCCCGCACACGGCAACGTCACCAACGCCGCATTGAACGGCATCTTGCCCCCCGTCTCGCCGTTGAAGCGAAAGATCGAGGACTTGTTCGGCACAATGATCGAGGTCATTTCATCGACCACCGGCGAAAAGTCGGTAAACGCAATCTGCCCCGTCGTCCCGCGCGTGTCCCAGGTGGTAAACACCGGCTCTGCCACATTTGGCGCAAGGGCGAAATTGACCGGCAACCCGTCTACGGATTTGACGGATATCGTGTTCGCCGTCACGGGAACATCAAACGTGAGCGTCGCATCCGGGCCCGAGACATTCAAGATCACGTCCAAGGTTGAATCCGCAACCGGCTCCGTGCTGCCGGTGAGCTCGCTCCACGTCTTGGACGTATTGAGATTATAGATGCGTTCGTTCGTCACCAACGCAGCGAGTCCGGCCACGCCGTAGCCTGCTATCCCTTCGGCATATGACACCGAACCCATTTTGACGGCGGCGACATTGTTGGTACTGCCGTCGTCCTTCAAGAACGGGAAACCCACCGTCACCCACGAATCCGCACCCGCGACTTGAACGTACACGCCCTGGATGTTCTGCGCATAGACGCCGCCCGCGCCATCCGTCAGCTCGACGACCGCGCATTTGAGGTATCTGTCATCCAGCAACTGCATCTCGAAGCGGATCTTGGTCGCCTTGCCCGTGGTCGGGTCATAGGTGATGTACTTGTTTTCACTCGTAATCGGCGTACATGGGTTGTTGACGGAACCGCCCACCATGTAACCAGTGAAACGGAAGCTCTTGAGATCGTCAACGGTCAGCGTGGCCTCGCCCGGCGGATTTGCGAACATCAACTCCGGCGTTTGCGGCACCCACTTGCCCCCGTTGAAACAATAGAAGTTGTAGTTGCCCAGAGCAGAACAGTTGTAGGTGATTGTTCCATCGGCCGCCAGGTTTACAAAATCGTGGGTCGCAAGATTCTTGCTGTCCGTCTGATAATAGGGCGTCGCCAGTTGCTCTCCAAACACCCCTTCTTCACCCTGCGTCAGTTTGATGGTGACGCCCTTGATGTACTTGTCGTCATATTTCTGTACCGTTGTCACCAGGAACTGGAGGTCGTCGTTCGCATCGCGATACGCATGCGTGAAATAGGACGTTCCCCAACCCCGGGAACTCATGGCGCCATATCCCGCAAACGCCCGAAACTTGGTGTTCTCGAAATCACTCAGCTTTGCGCCGGGCGCGAGCAAAGTCGGCTCGGCGGGAACCTTGCGCATTTGGGATTCATCTGAACTATACCGCCCCATCACGGCGAACGGCGAATAATACGCATCTTGGAGCGCGACGCCAAACGCGCTGCCAAAGCATCCAAAAGCCACCGTCAACAACATCTGTCGCATTTTCATAAACACTCCATTGTTTTTCTTGTGAGAGGTAATTCCAAAGGACGAGGGCGTTTACCGCAGCAAGATGGCCAGGCCATTCTTGTTGTAGCGGATGCCGTCTTCGTCCACCGTGATGCTGCCGCGCATGTTGGGCTTCCGAAGGAAGCGAACACCTTCGGGCACCGTCGTCCAGGTGACGATGTAGGCCTTGTCGGCGACGTCGCAAGCGTTCCGGCCGTACCCTGATACGTACGTTTCCCATCCGCGCCCAAGGTCACGAAGCAATAGTTTTCATCGGTCGTCGTAGCATAGCGCGCCGAGCTGTTGCCGTCAGGCACATACGCCATCACGCCGGCCTCGCCATTCTCAAGCGCGATGGTGAGCGACTTGACGATCTTCGAATTCTGGGCGAGGCGCATGGGGATGTCGAACACGATGAGGTCGAGTTTGCCATCCGCGGCGTAGTGCTTCTGGATGTTCCGCGCCTTGTTGTAGTTACGCTCGGCACTTCCGGCAGTCGTATATCCGCCGCAGCCGAAGCCGAGAAAATCGCAGTCGTCCAAGTCATCAAGCGTCACGCCGCTGAAAGCGAGCGTCTTCTGCGTGGTCACGCACACCGACTGGTCGGGAAGCAAATGCATGTTATTCTGAGACGAGTTGAAGCCCATGCTCCAGAACCCCTGGTGGTAGTCTTTCGCAAGAGCCGCGAAACCAAGTACAACCACGCCAACGAGGAACAAATTCTTCATGTCCACCTCTTTCAAGATTGATCAAACGCCTAGATTCTAGCACATCTTCCCTTCAACCGTCAATCAGAATGACCGGGCATTTTAGGGGAAACGTTCATTTGCCGATGCAAAAACGGCTGAAGAGCGCGTCAAGCAAATCATCGGAATAGACTTTTCCGAGGACGCGCCCGAGCGACTCGGCCGCCGTGCGCAGCTCGTTCGCCGCCACCACCCAATCCGGCAGCACCAGGGCCGCCTGCGCCGCCGCGAGGGCCGTGTGCGCGGCCGCGAGCGCCTCCTTCTGGCGCGTCGTCACGTCCGCCCCCGTCTCCTCCGCCGTCTTCGCCGCCTGCGCGGCGAGATGCGCCGCAATGGCCGCGCGCAGCGCCATAAGCCCCTCGCCCGTCTTCACCGAAATCGCAAGCTCCCCCGCGCCCCCCGGCGCAAGGTCGCATTTCGAGCGTACGCGCAGAAGCCGCGCCGGCTCGACGCCGAGCGCTTCCGCCGCCACCGGATCGGCCGAATCGATCAGCTGCACCACGAGGTCGGCCGCGGCAATCAGATCCCCCGCCCGCGCCACGCCTTCACGCTCGATCGCACTGGCGGCCAAGCGCAGGCCCGCCGTATCGACAAGCCGCACCGGCCAGCCGCCGATCTCCACACCCTCCTCGATCGAGTCGCGCGTCGTACCGGCTTCGTTCGAAACAATCGCACGGTCCATACCGAGGAGCGCATTCAAAAGGGAACTCTTTCCCGCGTTCGGCCGCCCCGCGAGAACGACGAGCGCGCCTTCGCGCAAAAGCCGCCCCTCCCGCGCCGTTGAAAGCTGACGCTCCACCGCGCTTTTGAGCGCCGCGACGGACGCGACAAGCGACGGCGCAAAATCGCCCGGCAATTCGTCTTCACTGAAATCAAGCGCATGCTCCACACGTGCCGAGAGGTCGAGCGCCGTCGCGTACATCGCCTCGAACGGACGCGTCTGCGCGCCCAGAAGCCGCGCCGTCGCTTCGTCCGCCGCGCGCTCGTTGCGCGCATCCACAAGATCGATCACCGCCTCGGCGCGGCCGAGATCGAGCCGTCCGCTCAAAAACGCGCGAAGCGTGAATTCGCCGCGCCGCGCCAGGCGCGCCCCCGCCGCGAGGCACGCTTCCAGCACGCGCCGCGGCGCAAGCGTGCCGCCATGCCCCTGAAACTCCACCACGTCCTCGCCCGTGTAGCTATGCGGCCCGGCAAAGACAAGAACGAGCCCATCGTCAATCGCCTTCCCCGCCGCTTCTCGCGCGCCCTCCCCGCCAGGCACCCTGAAAACGGCGTGGAAAAAGCGCCCGGCCATTGACGCATCGACGCCACGGCCCGTCAGGGCCGTGGCAATGCGGAACGCGGCGGGGCCGCTTACGCGAACCACCGCCACGCCGCCGCGGCCGGGGGCTGTGGCCACCGCCGCGATTGTCTCACCGTCGTTCAGTTTACTTCTCGATTGGCGTGAGCACCATGTTGCGGAAGTCCGCATCCGAGTGGTCGCCCTGCAGATAGAGCGGACCCTTCACGAACTCGTCGCTTGTAATCGCACCACCCGTGCAACCGAGCACCGGCGCGTTGTCGATGATGTTCACGCCGTTGAGCACCACCGTCACATGGCGCTTGTAGAGCGTCACATCGACATGCTGCCACTCGTTCGCCGGCTTTTCCGCGCCCACGCGCGGTGTCACGCGGCCGTAGAGAGCGGCCATGTTGTGCTTGTCCACGGGCTTACCGAAACTGTCGAGCACCTGGATTTCATAGATGCCGCGCAGATAGACGCCCGAGTTGCAATGCGGCAGCACGCGCACGTCGTACGAGAGCTTGAAGTCGAAGAAGTCGGCCCGCTTCGTCACGATGTTCGAGTCGCCGCCGAAAGGCTTGCCGTCGGGTTTCCGGCGGATGCGGTTCGACAGAACACCATCCTTCAGCGTCCAGCCGAAGTGCGCCTTCGGGTTCATCGCCTTCCAGCCTTCAATGCCGCCCGCGAGCAGGTCGATCGGCGCGCCGTAGACGGCCTTCGCCACATCCGGCGCCGGCGGCAGCGCGGGAATGCGCTTCGCCTTCACGACCTCCGGCTTGCCCATCGGCTCGCCCTTGGGGTTCACCATCTGGAACGTGACCTCCGCCTCCTTGCCTGCGGCCTTCAGCGTCGTCACGCGCGTAGTGCCCTTACCGCAGCGCTGCTTCATCGTGGCCGTGTTGCCATCGACCTTGACGTCGCTCTGGTCGTTCGGCGAGCCACCGCCCCAGAGGAGCTGCGCCGTCGCCGCCGTGGCACCCTTCTCCTGGAAGATGCCGAGCCAGAACGCCCCCGGTTTCTGGATCGCCCAACGCCCCACCGCGCCGCGGCAGATGCAGTCGGAACAATCACACGTCGCCGTATCACACCCGCATGCGCACTTGGCGGCGGTCGTGGTCTGGCAACCCATCGAAACTGCGGCCACAAGGCCCGCCGCGAGAATGGACTTCATTGAAATCTTCATTTCGTTTTTCCTGTGATCTTTGTGTTGAACCGGCTTAGAGCTTGCACATCTGGCGGATGGCATCCAACTCGGCCTCGGTGTCGTTCGCACCCTTCTTTGCGGGTTTGAGGCGAGAGGCCAACTCCACGCACACATCGACCGCCGCCGAGCAGCTCTTGATGAAGCGGAACTGGGCATCTTCGCTCTTCTCGGGCGAACCTTCGGCACGCAGCATGTGGCAGTCGAATTCGACGACGCCCTTCCAGCCGCAGTCGGCAAGCGCCTTGAACATCCACACCGTTTCCTTGAGGCCTTCCGGGCCGACGAGCGGCGGGAAGTCGTTGTCGAACTGGCCCTTGATCTGCGAACCGAAGTGGAGGAACTTCATCTTCTTGCATGCGCAGAGGTACGAGACCGTGAGCACCGAGTTGATGAGGCACATGCCTTCATGCTGCAGGAGCTCGGGGTTGACGCCCCAGAACTCCGGCTTGTTGAGACGCGTCATGATGAAGCCCACCGCGTGTCCGCTCGTGGGGAGGAACATCGCACCACGCGGTTCATTCGGCTTCGGCTCGACGGTCGCACCCTTGTAGTTCGTGAACTTCATCTTCTCGATGTAGTCCGTCACGTGGTTGAGGCCCTCGGCGAGCCAGTCGTAGAGATGCGCGAAATCGGTCTTCGCATACACTTCGAAACCGTCGCGCGCCACCCAATAGGTGTAGTGCTTGGCGCCGAGCAGGTTGCCGATGCGGAGCGTGCGCTCCACCTTCTTCGCCGCGAGCGCGCGCAGCTTCGGATCCGGGTTCGTGAGGCCGCCGGCGCGGAAGAGCTTGTTGCCGTGGAGCGAGCAGGTGACCATGTTCACCTTGAGGCCGCCCTCCTTCAGCACCTTCTTGATTTCGCGGAGCTTCTTGTAGACTTCGCTCTTGGGGTCGAGATCGTCCTCCGGATGCTCGGGATCCCACGGCACGAGATCGTCGTCATGCGTCGAGGTCATCTCGATGAGGCCCGCCTTGCAGGCCTTCGCGAGCATCTTCGCCACCTCGAGGGAATCAGGCTTCGGCTGCACGTCGCCGCCAAAGGGGTCGGCGAGGGGATTGGCCACGCACCAGAACGGCATCGAACGCGCCGCCACGCAAAGTTTATCGTACATCTTTTCTTCTCCGTTTGATCTAACTCGATTCATCCCAAGCAACACTTTTGCAGAGGATGATAGAATTGTATCATGAAACCGAAGATGATTCAAATGAAAAATGGTGCCTGACGCCTGGCACTTGGTGTCTGGTGTTTGGTATCTGGTGCTTGGTGTCTGGTGCGCGCTTTCACGGTGCGAGGCGAAAGATTTCAACTTGGTCGAATTCCACCCGCTCGCCCGCACGCTGCCGGGCGGCCGAAAGCTGGAGGACGAGCCGATCGGCGCCGTCGGGAACGCGCACGAGCGCCTCGCCGATGCGCCAGGCATTCGCCGTACCGTCTTCGAAGGCAAGGACGACCCCTCCAAGCTGCCACTGCCACGCGCCGTCCTTCTGCCAATAGACGGTCGAATGGCCGCCCACGCCCTTCATCCGCATCCGAACACCGTAGCTTTCACCAGGCTTGACGGGGCAGATGTGGACGAGATGGCAAGCGCTCGACACGTTTTCAAGGTAGACGCCCTCCCCCGCCGCGCCCGTCTTTCCGCGCGGCATCTTTTCATCCTGCCAGACAGGCCAGGGGCGTTTCAATCCCGCAACGAGATTCGTGAACGCACCCGCCTCCTCGAGGAGCTGGCGGCGCCGATGGACGAGCCCCAGCGGATCGTTGACCCCCATCATCTCGTCGTTGAACCCGGGGAGCGCCTTCTCCCAGGTGCCCCACGTTTCAATGTTCTTCCGCCGCACCCCCTTCCACGGCACCCAGGTACGCTTCTCGCCGTACACCCACACGTATTCGTCGGCCGCGTCGGCCGCCTGCGTGAGATTCTGCACAAAATGTGCAAGCCGCGAACCGTTCACGGGGCCATGGTACCACGGCGAGTTCGTGGGATTGATGTAGGAATCGAGATAGAGCCCGAACCCCGCCCGCAGGTGTGCGCGGTACTTCGAGCGGTTCTCCGGCGCGATGAGGCCGAGCGCGGCCGTGTGCTGCTGCGCGGCGGATCGATAGAAGTCGCCCTTCGCCGCGCGGTAGTGATAGGCGCATTCGTTGCCGTCCACAAACGCGGCCGTGGCGGGCATCACGTCGAGCATGCCGTTCACGAACCACGGCCAGAGGTCGTGATGCGCCTTCGCGGCGGCGATGGGATTGGCGGCCTTGAAGTAACCTGAATTGAGCGACAGCATCCAGAACGAAAGGAAGGTGACATCGGGATACTCGGAGAAGATGGCGCGGAAGATCTGCGCGCCGCGTGCACGCGCAAGACGCGCCGTCTCGTCGTAGGCGGCATCCGTTCCGGGAAGGTGGGTGTATTGGCGCGAGCGCGGATAGTCTTCGGCATCCACGAGGATGCCGCGAAGCCCACCCTCCTTTGCGAGCCAGGCGACCGTGGCCATGTTCGTCGCGAAGGTCGCCCATGCCGCGTCGTCGGTCCACGCAAGGCGTTTCCGGGGTGCCCACCATGAGCTGATGAAGCTCGCGCGCAACGAGGGATGTTTCACGATTTCGCGGAAGGTCTTGATCGTCGGCCGCAACTCCTCGCGCGGCCACACGGTGTCGTTCATGATCGTCGTGTGGGAAATCCTGCGCCCATCGGGCAACGTGCGATCGATCATCAGCGTCACCCCGTCGACGCCCGTTCGATCGAACGCCGCCGCATGGGCAAGCACCTCCTCCGGCGACACGCCCAGGAGATCCCATCCATGCGCAATGAACTGCTTCTGAACGGGCTCAAACGCCGCCCCCCAAACCCCCAGGGCGAGTGCCAGAGAGCACCCGCCCGAAACCATCCGCCTAAAACCGTTCATTCCCGCAATCCTCCTATCGCAGAATCACGCAGAGGCCGCCCTGATAATAAAGGCCGTCATCCTTGGCGAGAAGGCTGCCACGGCGATCGGCGAGACGGAAGGTGAGCGTGGAGAGATTCACCGGCGTGCCGGCGACGGTCCAATCGACAATCTTTTCAAGGCTTCCGAGCCGCCGCGTACCGAGCGCCACGCGCACCGTCGCGTTCGTCGCGAAGGTGAGCGCCGAACAGCTCGCGAGCGAACTCTTTGTGTTGAACGGCGTCGTACGGCCCGAGAGATCGAGGAGCGCGCCATCCTGCAACACGAAGTTGCGTCCGTAGTCGACCGTCGCCTTGTAGGTGCCGTAGATGTCCACTCGGCCGGCACCCGCCGCCCAGTCGGCGTTGTAGACCATTTCCAAACTGCGCACGGAGATGTTCGTTTCGATGTTGAGCGCGCAGTTGAAGCGGAAGTCCACCGTGCGCATGTCCTTCTCCGTCGAACGCGGCTGGAACCAGCCGCCGCTCGTGACATTGACAAAGCCGTTCGAGAAGACGCTCGCCCCTTCCAGGAAGAAGGTTTTACCCGAAGCGATGCCAAGGTCGAGCTTGTGGCCCTGGAGATCGATCACGCCCGCTGTTTGACGCGTATGGAAATTGATGCTGATCGTCGAGTTCGCCGTGAGCGCCGTGTTGCCGTTCGCAGCCCAGCCGTTGGCAACGCCGTAGCTCATGTCGCACCCCGTATTCCGCAGCGTGCCGCCATTGAGAACGAGCTGGTGGCCGGCAAGGTCGTAGTTCCCCTTCGTATCCAAAGCGGCGCCCGCTTCCACGATGATCGGCGTATTTTGCGCGCCGAATTGGCGGTACTTGAACGCATAGGTGGTACTCGTCGAGCCGCTGAGCGTGAGCATCATCGTGCCGGCGGCAATGCGCGTGCCGCCCGCATAGGTCTGGTTCTGCTTGCGCGCTTCGAGCGTACCCGCACCGTCCTTCACGAACGTGAGCGAACCCGTGAGGGCGAGCGCCGTATTGATAACCGTTGTGCCGGCCTCCACCTCGAAGTGCAATTCGCCGCCCGCCGTCGTTTCGGTGATCGGGGTCGAATCGGTGATCGTGAAGTCGAACGGCGTGCCGCTCTGCGACGCGACGGAAAGGTTGTGGCCACGCAGATCGAGCGTACCGACGAGGCGGAGGAGCGAGAAGTCCACCGCGCGCCAGTCGCAGTCCGCATCAAGGTATGCGCCGTCCGTGAGGAGAATGCCCGCACAGGAGAGGTGGCCGCCCTTCGGGAGATTCATCGTGGTCGCGCCCGTTACGTGTACGAAAGTCTGCGCGTCCGGCACCGCGCCCGCGAGCACGGCGCCCGAGGCATCGACCACGCGCCAGTTCGCCGGATCGGCAAGATTGCCCACGGCGCCCTCGCCCGTCCACTCCGCCACGCGCGAACCCGCAGGCAGCACCCGGAGCACCACTTCGTTCGCCGCAGTGACCGACAAGTTGAAATCGTAGAGCGTGGGATCTTCAAGATCGGTGCCGGCGAACTCAAGCTGGTCCATCGTGAGCCCCGCCCCGCGTAGAAGCACATACTCGCCCATCGGATCGGCCCCGTTGAAGCGGAAGCCGAGGCGCACCTTCGAGGTTCCCTCCGCGAGCGTCGCCGCGCCCGTCAGCGTGGAACCGCGCGTGAGAACGAGCGTGGCCCCCGCCGCCTGATCGAGGATGTACGGCCCCGTCACCGCCCCCGTGAGCACCGTCTCGCCCGAAAGCCGAAGCGTGTTGCCCGCGAACGTCACCGGTTTCGCAAACGTGATCGTGCCGCTCATCGCGAGCGTCGCGCCCTGCTTCGCCGAAACGCTCGACCCTGCAAAGGCCGTGCCCGGCAGCAGTTCGAGCGTGCCGCCTTCGAGGCGCGTGTCGCCCGTATAGTTGTAGGAACGCCCGCCGAAACGCAACACGCCGGGATTCACCTTCGTGAGGAATTGCGCGCCCTCGATCTTCGCCGGCGTCATCGTGAAGGTGTGCGCGGTTGTGCCATCGTCAGGATCGAGCGTATCGACAACCCAGCCCTGCACGTGTTCGGCGTTGCGGTAGACCGTTGTCTGCGGCAACTGGATCTGCTGGCCTGAATAATCGGCAAACGGCATCGTCCAATCCACCGTACCCCGTACCGTCACGGGGTTGCCGTAGGTGATGAAGTAGGAACGATCCTTTGTTACGGTCTTCGTGAACGGGCTCTCGCTCGTGAACGTGAGGGTGCCGTTTCCAAAGGTGAACCACATGTTCGCATACCACGACAGTCGTGCTGCGCGGAAATCGCCCTTGCCGACCATGTAGATGTAGGTATCGGCCGTCGTCATGTACGTGCCGCCCACATCGAACACCCCATCCACCACCGTTGGATGGGCACTATTCTGATTCGTATCGGTACCGGGCGTGGTGAAGTCGCCGAGCGTTCGGAACGTGACGCCCTCGCCAAAGGTCAGACCCACGTTGGTTGAATACTGCCGCACCGAACGGAAGGTGATCGACGCCTGCGTCACGCCCGCCGCACACACGACACCCGTGATCGTGGTGTTGTCGAGATAGAGATCCGTCATCGAGAGGTCGTTGTCGCCCGCGATATGGAGAAGGCGGTCGCTCGCACTCACATTGATGATGCCGCCCGTGAAGGAGACGCTGCGGAAGGTGATTTGTCCATTCGAAGTGATGGCCGTTCCCTTTTGATCGGCTGCGGGATTTCCCTCAATCCGGCCTTGCAACACGAGATTCTGCTGCAAGTCGGTCATCATTGTCCCCTGCGGCGGCTGTGGCTCCGCCACCGTGCCAGCCGTCTTCGCGAGACGGAAGCCGAGGTAGTTCGCCGAGCAGGCGGGCGTGGCGATGGCCGGGCGATCCCGGAGGCTCGACCACGTCGATTCCTGCGCCCGCGCGTTGCCGCCCATGATCCGGCACCACCCCGTGACGGGCTCCACGGTGCTCGTCCATTCGCTCACGAGCCCCGGCGCACACCTCTCCCGCCACTTCTGGTCCGCCGCGTCGTAGAAGAAGAGCGTCGCGAGTTCCGCTTCGGTGGGAAGGCGATAGGTGGTGGCGCCGCCGTTCACCCAGGCGATGAACGCCTCGGCCTCACGGCGCGTCATGCCCGTTGCGGGCGCATCCGCCTCGCTTTCGGGCACCTCGGCCGCGCGGCCGCGCGCCGCCTCGACCGCCGCCCACTGCGCCTTCGTAATGGGAGCCGTCGCGAGCTGCACCGCGCCGCCGAGCGTACCGTGAATCGATGTAACGCCCGGTGCGCCCACCGCAGTGAACGCCGCCGCGTCGATGAGCCCCGCCGGGGCGGCCGTCTCGGGCACGGGAACCGCGGCCGGCTCCACATGTTCCACCGCACCCGTCCAGGAGCCGCGCGCCGTGAGCGAGAAGCAGTCGAACACGCCGATGTAGGCGCCGTTCGCATCGAAGCCGTGCGCCGTGTAGGTGAGCGTGTTGCCCGCCACCTTCAGTTCGCCGTAGCTCTGCACGAGGCCCGCGCGCACGGGGTCGGCCGAGCCGAGCGCGGATTTGTCGAGCGTCTGCCGCGCCCACAGATACGGCACCGGATTGTGGCCGCCGAGCTTCGTGGCGTCGCCGTAGTTCGCATTCACGTTCTCAACGTGGTCGAGATAGCCCGCGCCGCCGTTCGTGAGCTGCACGAACGTATCGCCCGGGTACTCGATGCGCTCGTAGCCGTGCATGTGGCCGGAGAAGACCATGTCGACATGGTACTTGTTGTAGAGGTCCTTGAGGCCCGTGAAGTTGTTGCCGCCCCAGAGCTCGAGATACACGGGAACATGCGCGAAGACAAGACGGAACTTCGCCGCCTGCGCACGCGCGGTGGAGAGGACGGCTTCG
This sequence comes from Kiritimatiellia bacterium, assembly GCA_045617985.1. GTDB lineage: Bacteria > Verrucomicrobiota > Kiritimatiellia > RFP12 > UBA1067 > RUG572. The sequence continues at coordinate 18,302 of JAZLJP010000138.1, read as the reverse complement.
AGCCACGTCTTCGTTTCCGCGGCGCTTTGCACCTTGTTGTCGATGAAGACGAGCAGCACCTCGCCGCGATAGAGATAGAAGTTGCCTGCGTCCGGCGTACCGTAGGCCGGATCGTCCACGGACGGATTCTCGAAGTAGCGCCGGTTCTCCACATACGACGTATCGTGGTTGCCGAACGCCGTGTAGTAGGGGATCGTCGCGCCGAGAATCGGATTCGTGCGCTCGAGGAGGAGCGGGCGAATCTGGCTCGCGTAATCCGCGCTCGAGGACATATCGCCCGTCGAAATGCCGAAATCGGGATGGCGCGCCATCGCGTGTTCGAAGAGCGCACTCACGTAGGCGTATTTATCCGCATCCCAGTCGCCGGCCTTGCCGCCCTGCTGGTTGTCGCCCCACACGACGGCCGTGAAGTCGCCGTCCGTCGCCGCCGAATTCCAGAGCCGCACGGTTCGTTCGGTCGATGCGCCGACAAGCGGCATGTCGCCCACGGCCAGCCGATACGGAATCGTGGCGCCTTCCTGCCCGTCCACCGCCACATGGGCCGTGTAGACCCAGCGCCCCGCCGCGCTCGGCGAACGCACGAACGGCGTCGTATTCGTATAACCCTCGCCCCACTGCAGGTTGAGCGCCACGCATTCAAGCGCGGTTTCGCACATCACGGAGAAGCGATTCGTGTAGACGTTCTGCTGCCACGGGAAGGCCGTGAGCAGATCTTCGCTCTTCAACTGAACGAGGAGCGAATTGACGGGCACCGTGGGCGCGAGCGTGCAGACGCGGCCCGAGAGATCGATCGCGCGCGCCGTCGCGGTAATCGCGCCGCCGCTCGAATAGACGTGGTCGAAGGTCACGGTGCTGCCGCTTGCAACCCCCGTCTTCACATCGCCCGTGCCGTCGCCGTAGTCGATCGAGACATTGCCCGCATCGCCATCCTCGTCCGCATAGGCGAGCGTGAAGGTGACACGGTCGATGAGCGCCGTCGCCACGTTGTGGTTCGCCGTGAGCGCGAGAGTGGGCGCCGCCGCGGAAGCGACCGGCCAGTCGTTCGACCCCGCGCCGCCGAGGCTCGCGATTTCGGGTGGCAGAAGCGCGACATCGTAGGTTGCCACACGCTGGATGTTCGCACCGGCGTTTTCGAGATAGGTCATCACGGCCGCCGGTTTGAAATCGTTCGCGCCGCCGAGCCCCGTGAACGACACCTGCGGGCACGAACGGCCGTCGATGTAGTAGGTCATCGTGCCCGCTCCCGGCGAACGCACGACGGCGAGACGATGCCATTCGTTCTCCGAAACGGGCGTAAAGGTCCAGTGGCTGAAGAGCGCGCCATCCCAGGCCGAGGTTTCGAACATCTCGGATTTCGATGTCGAGGAGATCGAGCCGTTCAGCGCCGACGCGCTCGCATAGACGCCCACGCAATGCCCGCCCGGATTCGAAAGGAGAATCGCCCCTTTCTCGCGCGCGCTCGGCAGCTGGTAGTCGAAGAGCGCCGTAAAGGTCTCTTTGGCGGGTGCGGTCGTGCGCGACGTCGTGTAGCCGTTGCCATTCGCGATGAACGGTACGCCGAACACGACGGGCGCGGCCGTGCCGGCCGTCTCCGTGCCGGTCGGCGTCCAGATGCCCGTGGGGGCCGCCTGCGGCAGCACGCGGCCCTGCGCATCGTGCGCAAGCGGATGCGAATGGAAGGCCGAGACGTCGGACTGGGTAATCGCGTTCGCGTAGAAGGCCGCGTAGGTGATGTCGATCGGCCAGTCTTCGCCGTTCTCATCGGAAAGGAGGAACCCCGTGTCGCCCCCCAAGGACGCACCGCCGTCGGTCGTGGAGACAAGGCGCACGCCATCCCAGTAAACGCATTTCGTCGTGCCGTCCCACGTGCAGACATACCGATGCCACACATCCTGCGGATAGCCGCCGGAATATTTACCTGTGGAGTAGTAGACGCGCACGTCGTTTGCGCCATACCACCGCAGAAACATGCGCGCATCGCCTTCATTGTTCTTGTAATGGTTGAAGAGCGCATGGAAGTTTCCGCTCGCCGTGCCGCAGTTCGCGGGCAGCTTGATGTCGAGGACGATCGAATAGGGGCTATTGGGCCCCACGCCATGCCACACCTTGAAGCCGTTGTTCCGCCCGGCGCGCATGGCGCCGTCGCCCGGCACGAGCCCCGGCACCTGCGTGATGTTGCGGCTGCCGGTGCGCGTGTAGTATTCAAGGTCGCGCCCCACGTTCGCCTTGAGCGGGTTGCCCGCAGGGAAACACCATTCGCCGGTGAGCATACCGCAGGTTGTATCGAGGGAGCTGCCCGGGCGAAGCACATCCGTCGCGCCGCCTTCGTCGTAGATCTCCACGCGCGAGAAGAACATGAGCGTATCTTCCTTGTTGTCGTCGGCGGAGAGAAGGAAATAGTTCTGGTCGCACGCCCCGAAGAAATCCTTCGTCGAGAGCGCCGTATTCGAGTAGTTGAGCGTTGAACCGTCCAGCGAAATGTTGGATCGGTTGTTGCCTTGCGTGAGCACCAGTTCATGCCACACGTTGCGCGTGACGACAGGGCCGCCGTAGCCGCTCCCGTTCGCCGAACCGAGCGTACTCGACCAGCCACCGCCCACGCGTTCGCTCGTCGAGCCGGAGCGGCGGCTGCGGATGAAGAGGTCGGCATCGTCCGAATTGTTGCTCTTGCGCTGGAAGAACGAGGAAAAGGCGCCATCCACCACATTCGGCCGGCAGAAGCGGATGCGCATCGTCCACGGGTGGTTGCGCAAATAGCTTGGGAACGGCAGGCGCAGATGCGCGCCCACGGGGATGGCGATCGCACCGTCGCCGGGCGCGAGTTTCGCGAACATCGTCTTCGCGTCGTTCTCGACCGTCACGCCGTCCGCCGTGACGCCGCTCGCGGAAAGGAGATAGCAGTTGCCGAGGCCGCCCACCGCCGTCGACGACTTCGTGCCCGAGCAGGCAACGGCGTCATAGCCGTTGCCGGTGCTGTCGTAGAGCGGATTCGCCGGGTCGTCGAACTGCCAACTGCAGACAAGCCGCCCGTATGCCGTTGGTGCGCTCCCGCACACCGCAAACATCCCCAAGGCCAGAATCCGCCAAAACGATCTCGTCTCTCTTTTCATGAGAATCCCCTTTCCCAGTTTTGCTTTTGCAAGATATTACCACACAATCGGGCGCTTTGTCAAATATAAAAAAGCCCCGAACCCGTGGTTCGAGGCTTTTCGCACGCAGCCCGATGGGCTTACTTGCTCTTATGACGCTGCGCCTTCATACGCTTGTCGTATTTATGCTTCGACATTTTTTTCCGGCGCTTTTTCTTGATGGAACCCATCGTGGACCTCCTTTTGAGATTGAGTTCGCCGTTCTCGGTTCACACCTTGAACTTTGAACCGTGAACTTTGAACTTAGAAAATGATCTTGTTAAGCGGCAATTCAATGATCCCCGTTGCACCCGCGGCCTTCAAGACGGGCACAAGGTCGCGCACCTGGCGCTCCTCGACCACGCTTTCGACTGCGAACCAACCCTCGTCGTTGAGCTTGTTGACCGTCGGCGCATGCAGGGCCGGCAGCGCGGCGACGATCTTCTCGAGCTTCTTCGCCGGCGCATTGAGCTTCACCAACACGCGCTTCTGCGCTTCAAGCGCCGCGAGGAGCAGCATCTTGAGCTGTTCGATCTTCTCGCGCTTCACCTTGTCCTTCATCGCCTTCTTGTTGGCGATGAGGCGCGTGGTGGACGTCAAAATCGTATCGACGATGCGCAGATTGTTCGCCCTCAGGGAGCTCCCCGTCTCCGTGAGATCCACAATCGCATCCACGAGCTCCGGCGCCTTCACTTCCGTCGCGCCCCAGCTGAACTCCACATCGGCCTTCACGCCGTTCTTCTTGAGATAGCGCTTGACGATGCCGAGCGCTTCCGTGGAAATCCGCTTGCCCTGGAGATCCTTCACGCTCTTGATCTTCGAATCGTTCGGCACCGCGAGCACCCAGCGCACCGGGTTCGAGGTGGCCTTCGAGTAGTTGAGCTCGCAGACGTCATCGACATCCGAACCGTTCTCATACACCCAGTCCCACCCGCAGATGCCCGCATCGAGGAGCCCCAGCTCCACATAGCGGCTCATTTCCTGGGGACGGAGCAGACGGCACTTGATCTCCTCGTCGTCGATCGAAGGATAATACGACCGCGATGAGCACGAAACATTAAACCCCGCGCGCTTGAACAGCGCGAAGGTCGATTCCTGTAGACTGCCCTTGGGCAGACCGAGAACAATTGCCATGTTTTCTTAATCTCCGTTTGTTTGAAAGACATATTGTAGCAAAAATCGCCGCAATTGGCAACTACCCCACCGAAGAATTTGGTTTCTTCAATGGCGGAGTTCGCCGGAGGCGCCTTCGGCGGCGCGTTTCACGGCGGCGGCGAGGGCGGGGCCGATGCCGGCTGCTGCGGCGATTTCCTCCTCGCTTGCACGGGCAATGCCGTAAACGGAATGAAACGCCTTAAGAAGGGCCATCTTCTTCGCGGGGCCGATCCCGGGCACTTCGTCGAGCACGGACTCGCGGATCGTGCGCTCGCGAAGATGGCGGTGGTAGGTGATGGCGAAGCGGTGGGCCTCGTCACGGAGGCGGGTGGCAACGAAGAGGCCTTGCGAGTCGCGCGGGAGAACGATATCCCCTCGTTCGTCGTCCGTCACGATGATTTCCATTCGTTCGGCGAGCCCGACGACGGGAATATCCGTTACGCCGATTTCGGCGAAAGCCGCGCGCGCGGCCCGCAGCTGGGTGATGCCGCCGTCGCAGATGAAGAGGTCCGCCCGCGGGCTCTTCGCCGTGAGCGTCGAAGAGGGCCCGTAGCGCCGGCGCACGACCTCCGCCATCGAGCGCGGGTCGTCCGCCCCCTCCACCGTCTCGATCTTGAAGTGGCGGTAGTAGCGTCCGTCTGGAAGGCCGTCCACCGCCACCACGAGCGAGGCGACGGAATGGGTGCCGAAGAGGTTCGAGATATCGGCGCACTCGATCACCTTCGGCGGCGCGGGAAGGCGCAGGGCGGAGGCGAGTTCGGCGAGGCCCGTCAGGGCGTCGGCGCGCGTCTCTTCGGGGCGCTTCCGCACGAAGTGGCTCTTCGTCATTTCCTTGAGCGCGTCCACCGTGTCGCGCAGGCGCGCCGCCTTCGTGAAGTCCTGCTTCGCGGCGGCGGCCTTCATTTCGTCGACGAGTTCGGCGATCACCTGCTGGCGCTCCCCGCGCAAGAAGGCGCACGCCTCTTCGAAGCGTTCATGGTAGGCTTCGGGCGTAATGCGCCCCTCGCAGGGCGCCGTGCAGAAGCGAACGACGTCCGCATGGCAGTGGCGGTGCGCCTCCACATCCGGCGCAAGCGCCGTGCAACCGCGAAGGCCCCAGCGCTTTTCCACGAAATCCTTCGCCGCGCGCACGACGGGCGCGGAGGGGAAGGGGCCGAAATAGGAAGCGCCGTCGTCGCGAACGATGCGGCAGGTGCGGAACGCGGGGAATGCCTCCAGAGGATCGGCCCGCAGCGCGAGGTAGCGCTTGTCGTCCCGCATGAGGATGTTGAAATGGGGTTTGTACTTCTTGATGAGGTTCGCTTCGGTGAGCAGGGCCTCCGCCTCGTTGCGCACCGTCATGAATTCGAGATCCGCTACCGTATTCACCATCGAGCGCACCTTCGGCGCGTGATCCGCATTCGGGCGGAAATACGACAGCACGCGCCGGCGCAGGTTCTTCGCCTTGCCCACGTAGATGATCACGCCCCGGCGATCCCTCATCAGGTAGCAGCCGGGGCGGTTGGGAACGGTTTTCAACCGTTCGCGGAGGACGTCATTCATTATACGTCGGAAAGAGAGGCCTTTACTTGGCCGGTTCTTCCGGCTTCTTCTCTTCGGCCTTCTCGCTCTTCCCCTCCGTAAGGAGCTGTTCGCCCTCTTCCGTACCCTTCTTGAACTCGCCCTTCGCCTTACCGAGCGCACGGGCGATTTCCGGGAGCTTCTTGCCACCGAACAAAAGCACGATCACGACGAGCAGCAACACAATCTGCCAAGGACCTGAAAACATCTTCTTTATTCTCCTTTACTGTTGAAAGACGCCTAATACTTTACCGAATTTTCGCGCGCGAATCAAGCGCAATTATTTCTTTGTTCCTTTTAGGCGCCCCTGCGCGTCGCGGAATTCGATCCTGCCATTGACGTTACGGGCCGTTCCCTGAAGGCGACCCTGCGCGTCGCGATACTCCATCCGACCGCCCGTTTCGCGCATCGTTCCCTGCAGGCGCCCCATCGCGTCGCGGTATTCCGTGCGAGCGCCCTGCGTGCGCGCCGTCCCCTGGAAGCGCCCCATCGCGTCACGGTATTCCGTGCGAGCGCCCTGCGTGCGCGCCGTTCCCTGAACGCGCCCCATCGCGTCGCGGATCGTCTGCTGCTGCGCGGCGGCCGCCATGGCGCATGCGCACACACACGCACACACGATTAGACGTTTGATTTGTTTCATCATATCGACCTCCTATTGAATGAGGCGGTTTAAAAATCGACATCTGACATCACGTGCAAAAGAAAACGGTGCAGAACCCCGCGAGAATGCAGTAGGGCCCGAACAGCCAGAACCATTTCCCCTTGAGCGCCTTCACGAGAAGCGCAAGCGAAAAATAGCCCACCACGGCCGACAGGATCGTTCCCCAGAGGAACACGCCCCACCCGAAGGCCCCCGTGCCGGCCTCGCCCTTCACGAGTTCAAGGAACACGCCGCCCATGATGAGCGGCGCGCTCATCAGAAACGAGAACTCGGCCGCGGCTTCCGGCGAAACGCGCCCCGCCCGTGCCGCAGCAAGCGTCATGCCGCTGCGGGAAACACCCGGCAAGAGCGCAAGCGCCTGCCCAAGCCCCATCAAGATCGCCCGAACAAAACCGACCTCGCGAGCACCGCGCGGCAGAAAGCGCGTCCCCACGAGTACAACGCCCGTGAATATCAAGAGCGCCCCCACCATGCGCACATTCGAAACGAGCGCATCGATATCGTGCCGGAACGAAAAGTAGACGGCCACCGCCGGCAAGGCCGAAACGAAGAGCCGCAGCGCATAGAGCCACGCCGCACGCCCCGCCTCGCCCCCGCTCACAAGCCCACGCGAGAGCTGGCCGATCCGGCGCGCATAGAAAATGAAAATGGAAAGAAGCGTGCCCGCATGGAGAAAAATCTCAAGGCGCATGCGCAACTCTTCCGGCACATCGAGAATATGCTGAAGAATCACAAGGTGCCCCGATGAAGAGATCGGGAGAAATTCGGCCACGCCCTGAAGAACGGCCAAGAGGGTCACATCGAAGATTTCTTTCATGGTCGGCACACGGATGGGTGGGTGAAAAAACAAAACCGCCTTGCGGCGGTCTTATTCGAATGGCGGGCTCAAGGAGAATCGAACTCCTCTCTTCGGATCGACAGTCCGAGGTCCTAACCGATGAACGATGAGCCCGTGGTTGAGAACGGCATGTATTGTATCAAATCTCCCCGTTGATTGCAATAGGGTTTTTCAATTTTTTTTTAGCTCTCGCCTGTGACGTCGTCGATCTGCTTGCGGGTGCCGAAGACGATGAGCTTGTCATCGGGATGGATCTGGTCGTTCGGGCCGGGGATGATCACCGTGCGGGGCTTCTTGGGATTCTCGTCGAGGCGGCGGATGCAAAGCACCGTGACGCCCGTCTTGTTCCGCAGGTCGGCCTGGGCCAGCGTCCGCTCGCGGCAGGATTCCGGCACGTCGATTTCCGCGATCGAACACCCTTCGGAAATCTCAAGGAGGTCGAACGCGCCGCGGCTCGTGATCGTGTGGGCGAGGCGGCGGGCGATATCGCGGTCAGGATAGATCACCTGATCGGCGCCGAGCTTTTCGAGAATCTTGCCGTGCAGTTCGCTCGAGGCCTTGGCAATCACCGTCTCCACGCCGAGCTCCTTGCAGTTCGCCGTGGCCATGATCGACGCTTCGATATTCGACCCCACGGCCACCACGGCCACGTCGCACTCGCCGATGCCGGCCTCTTCAAGCGTGCGCGAGATGGTGGCGTCGCCCTGCACGGCACCGCTCACGATGTTCGAAGCGCTCTGCACGAGCGCCCCGTTGCGTTCAATCAAAAGCACTTCCGCACCGCTCTCCGCAAGCGCCTGCGCGAGTGCCAATCCAAAACGACCTGCCCCAATGACGCCAACCCGTCTCATTCGTTCGCCTCCTTCTTTACGCCCGTCTCGTCGGGCGTCTCTTTCTTGTCGTCTTTGCTCTCCCCATCGTCCGCCGCCTCGTCGTCCTTTTCCTTCCGCTGGGCATAGATGGATTTTTTCCGCCCAAGCGTGGGACGCTTGAATTCATGTACGACGTTGAGAAGGCGTTCGGCAAGTTCGGGATCCTTCTCGAAGATGTTGTAGGTCTCGGAAAAGGTCTTGTTGTCGAACGCCGCACGTACGGCGATGAAGCGGCCGGGGGAAGGGTATTTCGTCGAGGCAAACATCTTGTCCTTATCCAGGAGCCCCGCGTTGACGAGGCTTTGGAACACCTCGCGCACATGCCCGGGATCAACGGTAAAGCGCTGCGTGGAATAGTCGTTCCAGGAGGGATCTTCCATGTTTTTCGCAAAGCTATCGGAGACCCGCCGCGAGGTACCGCTACGCACCTCCACGAAGCCCGAGCCGGTGATGCGAACCGAATCGCGCCGAATCGGCTCGTTACGGGCGTTATAGTAGTGGATTTCGCACCAATTGAGCGGCGCTTCCGTCACGAGGATGTACGGATCGTCCCAGAAGAGACCGCAACCGCCGGCCAAGACGCCGAGCGCGAGCGCAAGAAAAGCGAAGCGTTTTTTCATGATTGTCGAGCGTTTAGGATTGAAGAAAGGCGCGGGCCAAAAGGCCGGCACCGTGAAGGGTGAGCGTGGGGTCGATGGTGAAATCGAGGTTGATATCCTTGAGCACCCACTTCGCGAAACCGCCCGTGGCGACGAGGCGGAAGTCCGTCTTGAAATTACGCCCCAGAGTCGTCACGATCTCCCGCACCATGCCGCGATACCCCACGAGCGCCCCGAAGCGCATCGCCTCTTCGGTGGAACGCCCGATTTTCGGGCAGCGCCCGCCGAGTTTCATCCGAGGGAGCTTGGCCGTTCGCTCATAGAGGTAGTCGCGCATCAGCGGAAAGCCGGGTGCGATCACGCCGCCGCGCCACACGCCATCGGTCGTGAGGGCCGCCGCCGTAAAAGCCGTTCCGAAGTCGCACACGACGACGGGCGCACCGTAACGATCCACCGCCGCCGCCGCATCCGCCAGACGATCCGCGCCGATCGTTTCAGGGTGCGGATAGTCGAGCGGATGGTTGAAGAGGCGATAGGTGATCGGCACGAACGGAAGTTTCAGCTCCCGTTCAACGAAACGCTTCCACCCGGCATCGGCCTTCGGAACAACGGAAAGGTAGGCCACGCCCTGCCAGGCGCCGTTCGCACGAGCCCACGTCTGCCGCACCGCCGCCGCCGCCTCGGCAAAGCCGCCATCGCAATGGACAACACGCGCCACCCGCCCGTCAGACCAAACGCCAACGGCCGTACTCGTGTTGCCAACATCTATCGCTAAAAGTCGCATCCCCGCTATTATACCATAATTTGATGCCGAATGCTTGACTCTCCCTACACGACACGAAGATTTCATGCGCAGCGCCCCAATTCCATCATTGCCCGCGGGAATGAAAAATGATATAATTCCCTTTCCTTTTTTAGAAAGAAATCTTCATATTGGTTAATACTCATGAAATGGTGGAGGAAAAAAATGGATCAGAAAGAAAAGACCGAAACGACTTCCGCCGCTCCGGAAGGGGCGCCTGAAAATACAACGGAAACCAAAGAGCAGGAAACGGAAGCCACGACGGCCGAAACGGCCGCCGAAACGAAGGACGAGGCGGCGAACAACGACGAAAACGCCGAGCCGGAGGCCGAAACGGAAGCGGAAACGGCCAAGGAAGCCGAAAAGCCGGCGCCGCCGCCCGTGCCGGACTGGAAGGACCGCTACGCCCGCGCGATGGCCGACTTCGATAATTTCCGTAAGCGGACGGAACGCGACCGCGAAGACCTCGTGAAGTTCGCCGCGGCCGACATCATCAAGGACGTCCTCCCCACCGTAGATACGCTCGCCCTCGCGCTCGACAAGGCGAAGGACAAGGCGGAGGATCCGTTCGTCGCCGGCGTGAAGCTCGTCTACGACGGCCTTTTGAAGATGCTCGCCTCCCATGGCGCCACGCCCCTCGATTCCATGGGCGAGCCCTTCGATGCCAATTTCCACGAGGCGCTCGCCCAGTTGCCGTCGCCCGACGTGGAGGAAGGCAAGGTCATGAACGAAGTGAAGCGTGGCTGGCTCCTGCACGGGAAACTCCTTCGCGCCGCCCAAGTGGTGGTGAGTTCCGGTAAGCCGAATGCCTGACGCGCGCGGAAGCGAGGATTCAAATGGCTGAAAAAAGAGACTATTACGAGGTGCTGGGGGTTACCAAGGACGCCAGCGCCGACCAGATCAAGAGCGCCTACCGCAAGCTCGCGATGAAGTGGCATCCGGACCGCAATCCCGACAATCCCGAAGCGAAGGAAAAGTTCCAGGAAGCGTCCGAAGCCTACGAAGTATTGTCCAATCCCGAAAAACGCCAACGCTACGACCAGTTCGGCCATCAGGGCGTGAACTGCGGCCCGGGCGGCTTCGATTTCGGCCGCGACTTCTCGCACGGAGCCGATTTCCAGGATATTTTCGAATCCCTCTTCGGCGGCGGCGGCGGCGGTTTTGCCGATATGTTCGGCGGGATGTTCGGCGGCGGCGGCCGGCGCCAGCGGGCCGACCCCACGGGCCCGCAACGCGGCGAAGACATGCGCATGCAGCTCGACATCGACTTTGACGAGGCGATCTTCGGCAGCCAGCGCACGATGGATCTCACCCTTCCCGACCAGTGCCCCGAATGCCGCGGCACGGGCGCCGCACCGCGTTCGAAGCGCGTCACCTGCCCCACCTGCCATGGCCACGGCCAGGTGATCGCGGGCGGCGGTTTCTTCCAGATCCGCCAGACCTGCCCGAAGTGCGGCGGCGCCGGAACGGTGGTCGAAAAGCCCTGTTCCAAGTGCGGCGGTTCCGGCCAGGTGCGCGTGCCGCGCAACATCTCCCTCAGGATTCCGCGCGGCGTGGATACGGGTTCGCGCCTCCGCCTGAGCGGCAAGGGGGCGGGCGGCCTTCGCGGCGGCGAGCCGGGCGACCTCTACGTGGTTTTGAACGTACGGCCGAGCGAAATCTTCCAGCGCGAAGAATTGGATCTCGCCGTGGACGTGCCGATTTCGCCGCTGCTCGCCGCTCTGGGCGGTGAAGTGCGGATCCCCACGCCTGACGGCATCGCGACCGTCAAGGTGCCCTCTGGAACCGTGAACGGGCATCGCATCCGCCTGCGCGGGAAGGGCGTACCCGATCTGCGCGGCGGCGCGGCGGGCGACCTCTACGCGCGCCTCGTCTTCGAAGTGCCGTCACGCCTCACGGGCAAGCAGCGCGGCCTTTTGCAGGATCTCGCACAAACCCTCGACGAATCGAATTTCCCGGAAGGCCAGCGGTTCGATGAACGGATGAAGGTGTTCTACCAGCATAAGGATAAGCTCCAGAAGTCCTGATCGGTTCATCGCCATGCATCGTCTCCTCGTTGATCAAGCGACCCTCGCCGTTCCGGCACCCCTCCTCCCCAAAGAGGCCCGGCATCACCTGAAGGTGCTCCGGCCGAAGGACGGCGAAGCCGTGGAGCTTTTCGACGGCGCCGGCCACACGCGCGCCTACCGTTGGCAGGCCGCGCACGCCGGCCTCGGCGCGCCGGAGGCGATGCGCACGTTCGCCCCGATCACGCCCGCGCTCACGCTCTTTGCCTGCGTCACGAAGGGCTCGCGATGGGATTGGACGATCGAAAAGGCGGTGGAGCTTGGCGTCACACGCATCGTGCCCGTCATTTCCGAGCGCGCCATCGTGCGCCTTGCGCCCAATGAACGTGCCGCCAAGGCCGAACGTTGGCGGCGGATTGCCGAAGACGCCGCTCGCCAGAGCGATGCCGTGTGGTTGCCGGAAATCGCGCCCGCCGTCGATTTCGCCGATTCGCTCCCGCTCGTGAAGGCGATGGATGCGGTCTTCGTGGGCGCGCTCACCGCGCCCCCGCCGCCGCCTCTTCTCACGGCGATCGAAGAGGCGCTCGACAAAAACAAACAAGCCCCAGATGCCGCAAGGAGCTCTCTGGGGCTTTACGTGGGGCCGGAGGGCGATTTCTCGCCGGCGGAACTCAAGTCGCTTCTGGAAATCGCCGTACCGGCCTCGTTCGGCCCGACCATCCTGAGAGCGGAAACGGCGGCAATCTACGGATTGTCCGTACTTGCCGCCGTCTGCCGCCGCTAAGTTGTACTTCGATTTGTCAGCGTTCCTGCAAGTCGAGGTAGCTCCCGCTGCGGTAGGTGAGCTCGTGGCCCGCGCAAAGCTTTTCCGTAAGCTTCTTGAGATCGATGCTTCCCCGCTCCGGCACGAGGAACTTACCCACGTGGCCATCGACGAACGCCACATGGCCGGCCCAATGGCCAACCTTCTGCTTGTGGTTGAAGCCGATGACCTCATTCTTGGTCTGCAACACGGAGTCGCCCTTTTCGCCCTTCTCGTTGAGATTGGCCACGAGCTTGTACTCCGGATCGTCGACGCCCTGGATTTCCGCGAACATGAGCACGCGGTCCGGCGCCGACCAGCTTCCATGGCTGCAGCCCGTCCACGCCTTCAATGGATCGCTTCCTTCGCTCGCCCAGCCGAAGCACTGGTTCATCACGTAGCTCCAACCCGGATAGCTGTGGTTGCGCTTATAGCAGGCCTCGGCATGCACCGGGCACTGGTAGAGCTTGCGGCTCTGATTCAGATGCCCCCACAATGTTCCATGCGTGAGCGCCTCGCGCAAGCCGTTGCGCGCGTCCTTGTTCTTGAAGTTATCCACATCCGAGAACGGGATGACCGATCCCACCTTTTTCTCGCCACGCGGGTTGCGGGCGATCCATCCCACCTGTTCATTGTAGGTGATGCTGCCGGCGTAGTACATCCAGATGTAGGATCCGGCGGCCGGATAATGGCCGTACTCGTTCTGCATCGCGTACTGGTGGGCCGCCACCACGAGCGACTTCATGTTGTTCATGCAGTGCGTCGCGCGGGCGGCATCGGTCGTGCCCGTGAAAAACCCGAGCATCACCGTGGCGAGAATGCCGATAATCGCAACGACGACGAGCAGTTCGACGAGCGTAAAAGCGGATTTGACGTTCTTCATCTTGTTCAACTCTTACTTGATCGCACCAAGGGCGATGATCGTGAACACCATCGTGAAGATGGCCACCGTTTCAACGATGCCGAGCGCACCGAAATAGTTCGTGAGGCCCTGGCCCGTCTCCGCCTGCGCATCGCAGGCCGCTGCGGCGGCACGCCCCTGGAAGAGTGCCGAAAGGCCGATGCCGAGACCCGCGAAGATGCCCAAAAGCACGCACGCGAGGCCCGCGCCCGTCGCCTTGTCCTTGCCAAGCATGATGAACATGAGAATCATGCCGTAGAGCGTCTGCGTGATCGGCGCACCCACAAGACCGAGAAGGATGAAGGGCGCGGGCTTATTCGCAGCATAGCACTTCTTCCACGCGCCCACGGCGGCGGAAGCGGCAAAACCCGTACCGAATGCGGACCCCGCCGCGCTCAGACCCAGGCACGCAATCGCACCTGCAACAATCATTGGATCCATTCCTGTTACTCCTTCTTTCTTTGATAGACATCAATGTTTCACAAAGGGCTTGAAAGCGTACCCCGCCCACGAAATCCCCTTGTGATTTGAAAATTCAAGCGTGTTGAGACGCACCGCATGCACGAGGATCGAAAGCCCCGCCATCGCGAGATTGAGCCCATGCCCCACCACGAGAATCGCCACCATCGCCACCGCCATGAGCGCGTTGAGCCAGAGGGCATGCTCCGAAGAGAGCAGCCCCGTCGCCATGTGGTTGAAATTCTCCGCCACCTTCACGGAAGCAAGGCCCACCGCAAAAAGGCGCACATAGCTGATGATGTCGCCAAGGGCGCTCATGATGTTGAGCGGCAGCATGCCAAGTTCGATGCCGCGGCTCTTGAGCTCGTTGCCCTTGAGCGTGAAACCGAACACGAGAACGAGCGACACGCCGAAGAGCCAGTAGGCCCACGTCGGCACGCCCGGGAAAATGCCCACGATCGAATTCGTGACGAGATACATGAAAAGGAGAATGCCCGCCCAGCCGAACTGCGAAAGGCACGTGCGGTCGTTGATGATCTGAATGCCGCTCCAGATGCGCGCGATCATCAGGTGCGACACGCCGATCGTGAAACAGAGCAGCATCATGTTCTGATAGCTGGGATCCGCAAGCCACTTCACCGTAGGCCAGTTCGCCGCGAACGGGAACCCTGCGCCGAACCAGGTGTTCGAGAGAAGGCCCCAGAGAATCGTGGCGGACGAAAAGACGGTCATCAGCATGAGCGCGCTCTCTACCGCCAAGGGGCGCCGCTCCTCGCTCGTTTTCGGCTTCGTCTTGCGCCAGCCCCAAAGCGTCGCCAGAAGGAAGATCGTACCGTATGCGCCATCGCCCACGAGCATCGCGAAGAAGAGCGAGAAGTAGCACATGAACGGAACGGACACGTCCGCCTCGTCGTACGCCGGAGCGATTCCAAGACCCTCGAAAAGCACCTTCACGGGCTTCACGAACTTCGGCGGCTCGATCAGCGTCGGCGGGATTTCGCCCTCCACCGGATCGCGAATGAGCATGCCCCACCCGTTCTCTGTTCCCCGTTCCCTGATCCCTGATACCTTCGTTTCCGGAATCCAGCCAGAAACCACGGCAACGGCCCCTTGCGCCGCCATCAGTTCCTTCGCCTGCTCGAACTCCATCCGTTCGCGGAGCGCCGGATACTTTGCGAGAATCGCCTTCTCGTCGGACATCGCGATCTTCGCGGTATCGACGCCAATGCGGTTCTCGACGCGTGCAAGCTTCTCCTGCATCCTCGAAAGACGCATCTCGGGAAGCTTGGCCGGCAAATCGTCCTTGAGGTCGACGCCACGGTCAAGGAGTTTCTTCGCAAGCGCCGGATCGAAATCTCCGTACGGCAAGTAGACCTTGATCTCGCGATCGAGACGCTCCTTCTCGGTGACGAGCGTCGCACGGTCGGCGTCCAGCGCAAGTATTTCGGAAACCGGCTTCGGACGTATCTCAAGCGACTCGACCGACCCTTGCGGCCCTAGGGACTTTAAATGCGCCTCCCGCGCCTTGAGGATGAGCCGCACCGTCTTCTCCGCATCGTCGATCTTGCCCTTGGCGGACGCAACCGCCGCGCCCTGCGCCGCGCCAAGATCAAGATGCACGGCGCCAAGTTCGCGAAGCCGCGCCAGCGTCGCCTCCCTGTCGGACGCGACACAGACGAGGTCGAGGTGCTTCATCCGGACGATCATGCCGCCTCTCCTCCTTCGCCAAGGCTACGAAGGACGGGCTCCTGGGGCGTGCGGCCCTTCGCGATCTTGCCGCGGCTGACCGCGGCCGTCTGCTCGTCGCCAATCGCGATCTTGATCTTGCGGATCGCCTCCTTGCACTCGGGGATCTTCACCTTCTCAAAGAGGTTCACGCGCTGTCTCGTGAGCTGGAGCTCCGTCTCAATGAGGCGCTTCTGCTCCTCGTAGATCGCGCGCTCGCACTGGAGGGAAAGGGCCCGTGTCGTCGTTTCGACGGCGTTGTCGACCCACGCCGGCGTCGACCAGGCATCCACCTCCTTCACGTCCGTCTCAATGGAGTCGAAGGTCGGAATCGTCACGCCCGCGACATTCGCGGAGCCCGTGCGGACCTCCTTCACCTTCACAAGCCCGGCAATCAGGCTCTCGTCCGTTGCGAAGAGCCCCACCCAGCGGTTCAGGTCGCCGCGGATTGTCCGCTCGCGGGCGGACGTCTCCTCGGCCTTCTGCGCAATGCCGGCGGTCTCGCCCTGAAGCTGCTGCTTCTTGAGCTGGAGCATAGGCAGGAAGCGCTGAAAACGCTTCAGCGCATCCGTCTGGGCCTTAAGCTCCGTCTTCGTCAGCTTGATCTTCGCCATTGGGGAAAATTATATCATCCTTCGCGCTTCGCGTCTACGGACGACGGCGTCATTTTTTCATCCAGACACACATCCCGACTTCAATATGCGCGGAGTCGATGGCACTGCCCGGAATGACCTTGTTGCGGATAGTGTAGTAGGTGTCTGGAGCGTTCCACTTTCCCCCGGCGATTTTCGAGGCCGTCACGCCCTTCGAGACCGTGCCCTTCTGGACATAGCCATGCGCCTTGAGTTGGGCGATTGACTTCGGAGCCGTCCCCGCGACAACAGGCGCTGGTTTCGAGACAAGCACAGGCTTCGAAGCGGGCGCAGGCTTCACCACAGGCGCGGGCCTGTAAGCCGCAACCATCGTATCCGTGCGTCCGTAAAGCACCTTTTGCAAATAATCGTCACCAACGCCGAGCCGACCGGCCCGCGTGTCCGCGTCAAAGGCGGGACGGTACTTGAGCTCCAGCACGCGGCGGACGCTTGGCATGGCGAAGAGCATTCCGCAGCGTTTGCGTCCGCGGTGCTTGCGCTTCTGCCACTTGTTCGGCGAACCATAGGCGACATGACTATGGCAGACGACGCGCTCGTCGGGAATGCGGTACATGGACTGCAGTTCCTTCACGAGCGTGCGAATCGCCGCCAGCTGCACCGTCGGCATGGCCTTGTCGTGGTAACCGACGCACTCGATGCCGATCGAGAAGTTGTCCACGTCCTCCTTGCCGTTCCACATCGAACGTCCCGCATGAAACGCGACGCGGTCCCGGTCGACGATTGCATAGACCGACCCTTCCTCGGTAACACAGAAATGGGCCTCGCCGCGGTCCGAAAGCTTGTTCAGTGAACTCCGCGCCGGAGCCTCCGTCGTATGCAGCACAATCAGCTCGGTGGACGCCCTCACTCGACGCTCGGGATTGCGCGGCGAGCGGTAGCGCATTGAGGCGCTAATCGCGAAAACGGACGGCACAAACGCCAGGGCGAGGATCAGAACAACCCCCGTCCGCATCTCGCGCAATCCGTGAAAAGACATATCCTCCGTATTATATCAAAAGAAGCGGGAGGATTGGTCGGAGCGGAGGGATTTGAACCCTCGGCCTTTTGCTCCCGAAGCAAACGCGCTACCAGGCTGCGCTACGCTCCGACTGGGATGAAAACAGGAGATAGTATACCACATCTTCTCCGCCGAGGCAAGGGGGGCCGATGCTGCACCCTTATCCCGGATTCTTCGGGATAATTTATCCCGGTTTTTCACAAGACCTCTGCAAACATTGGACGAAAAATATTTTCGGCCAGTCCCAAAAGCGCTTCTGACTTTTTCCCAGCGCAGTCCTATTGGTCCGAAAACGCCGTTTTACACTCTTTTTGACCGTCCCCGCCGTTCGCGTGCGCCAGCTCCGCCACGCGCCCCCGTGCGGAGTCGCGCCAGGAGCGTTCCTGTCGTCCGCCTCAGAACCCAGGCAGAGCCATCTGCTTGTCGCTGACCGTCCTCTTCCTCGGCCGTCCGCTGATGAACCGGATGCGGGCCTCCTTCACAAGCGCACGGATGCCCGCCAGAAGCGCATGCGTCTTCGAGGACACGGTCCCGAGATTGTCGGCAAGGAACTTCAGAATCCTCTTGAAGCCCTTCGTCCTGCGGAGGAACTGCGTCGCGTAGACGTACGCGAGGACGCACAGCGAGAAGATGTTCTCCAGCCGCCTGAACGTCCTCACCCTTGCCTTCTCCAGCGCGAACTCCTGCTTCATCACGAAGAACGACGTCTCGATCTGCCAGCGGTCGCAGTAGGCCTGAGCCGCGCGTTCGGCGTAGATGGCCATCTGCGCGGGGCTCCTGAGGACCCAGTCCGGGCAGACGACATAGAGGTAGATCGACTTCTCGTCGAAGCGGCTTTCGACGACGAGGACGCCGACGTCCTCCGTCACCGCGTCCTTTGACATCGGGTCCTTGCAGTACTGCACCACGCCGGGCTTGCAGCGGATCTTCACGCGCCGGTCTCCCGTATGCACGTGGAGCATCGCGTCGAAGAACTCGGCGGATTGGAGGGACGCGTCGATGTGCAGCCCGTCGCCGAACACGTCGCGGTCCATCCTGTTCACGCGCACGACCGCCTTGCGGTCCTCGCGCTTCAGCGCCCGGGGGTGCTCCGCGCCGTCCATGCCGCAAGTCGGAGGCCAAGCGGTCTTAGGAAGACAACATC
>JAZLJP010000137.1:0-2992 GCA_045617985.1 Kiritimatiellia bacterium | reverse complement strand
GCAGGTCGCATACAGCCCCACCTTCTCGCCCGGACGCGCCGCCAGCGGCGGCGGCACGAGATAGACCATCGAAAGACCCGAATAGGCCCAATGGCGCGCTTCGCGCAGATAGGCCGGATCGGGCTTAAGCATGTAGGCGTACGTGTAGAGCTGCGCCAGACGCGCGGAGGCCATGATGTCCGGCGTATGCAACGGCATTTCCCACGGTTGCGCCCCGCGCGGCACGGTGCCGTGGTAGTTCACCGTCAGCTTGTCCACGACCCGAAGCGCCAGGTCGATCGCCTTTTCGTCACCGCACCAAACGGCACGCTTGAGCAAGTCGTCCACGCCCATCGCCGTGTAGCCGTTGCAATGGTTCGCCCCCAGCGTCTCTCCGAGGTCGACGTCCTTCGTCGGCGGCTTCGTCCAGATCCGCTTCGCCTCCGCATACGCACGCGCAAGCGCAGCCGTTTCCGCGGCGGCGCGCTTGACCTTGTTCGTCACATCGCCGCCGAGGAGCACCGGCGCCGGACGGCGAACGTGCGAGACCGAGGTCTGCGCGATCTGCTCGGGGGTCATTTTCGCGAGCATCTGGTTCGCGGTGTCCTTCAGCCGCGGCGGCAGGGATTTCCGCGTCGGTTCCATGCGCGTAAGCTGCGCCGCAAGGTACTTCATCAGATAGGCGGCATCGGCCGCCATGCTGTACTGGAACGACGACGTGCAGGCATGGCGCACCTTCAACCCCTGGCGTACGGACGAATCCAGCCACCCGTGCGCGAGCAGTTCCAGCGCGTCGCCGCGCGAAACTTCGTCCGGCGGCGGCAGACGGTTCGGCGGAACCAGCGTCGCCAAGGCCGTTACCACGTCATCGCCCTTGCCCGCACGCAGCGTCACCGCCTGCGTCGTTTCCGGCAGGAGGACCGGCGAATAGATCGAACGACTCGACTCGCGGCGCGACGGGCCCACCGCCGGCGCCCAGAACGCGAGGAGGTGGCCTCCGCTCGCGAAGAGACGATCGGGCGAATCGAACACCGTCGCGATCGGCGAGGGCCCCGCCGGACGCACGACATCCACGCCTTCGGCGAAACGGTCCCAGGCGAAACCGAGCCAGTTCGCCGAATCCGTGAACACCGCCAGCGGCGCCGACAGACGATACTCGGCGACAATGCGGCGATCGTGTTCCGGGATACGGAATTCCTTCCGGTTGGACGACGGTTCGTCATCCAGATATTCGACACCGGCCAGCATCGCCTGGTGCTTGTGTCCGCGCGATCCGCGCTCGATGAAAAGCGTCAGGAACGGCACATGGAACACCTGCGCCGTCACGGGGGCGCCCTTTTCCGTACAGCCGAACGTCGTGGCAATGGTGAGCGCACGCCCTTCGTCGATCGAACGGAAGAGGCGCGTCAACGTCCAGTCGCAGCCATCGGCATCCGTTGTCTTCACCGAGGTCACGAGATCGGAGCCCGTGCGCGTCACGGTCATTTTCGCGGCCTCCCAATCAAGCGTGCAGACCTTCCCCGCCTTGTTCTGGTAGACGAACGGTTCGGACGGGTTGTTCTCCACGGGCTTGCCGCGCACGATGACGCGGAATGCGCCAAAGCGGTCCGGGTCATGGCGTAATTCCCACTCGGTCCCCGTCAGCACGAGCGGCGTGGATGCCGGAATCACCAGCGGCGGAACCGGTTTCGGTTCATAGCGCCACCGGGGAAGGACGAAGTCGACCTCAATCTTCTTCACCGTATAGCCGCCGTCCTTGCCAGGCGGATCAAGGCGAAACGCCCCCAATCCCCGCGGGAAGAGCGAAGCGTCCATCTCGCCGACAAACCGCGTGTAGGGCGGATCGCCCACCGGCTGGAAGCGGCAGCTCTGTACCTCGTTGAAGCCGGTCTTCTCGCCCCGGATGAAGAGCTGCCACTGGTAGATTCCCGTGTCGGCCGGTTCCGTCGTCACGGTGAACGTCAGCATTTCCGTCGCTTTCGGAAGCGTCGGCATCTGCTTCATCGGCCCGATCAACCAGGGGTCTTCGCCCGTGACCGTGAACGAGAATCCCTTTTCAGAGGTTACCAGATCCTTCGCATGGCTGTCAACCCGCCACCCGCGCGCCGGCTCCTTCGTAAAATCAACAAGCGTCTGGGCTCCAAAGGCGGAACTCCCCGCCCCAATCGCCACAGCCAATCCAGCGATTTTCAACACATTCATCGTATTCATACAATGTCACACTTTCTTTTTCCGATCCTTCAAACCACCTTATGCGAGGCGCTCTTCCTTCGCGTCGACGAGCTGGCGAGTCTGCGAATCGAAGGCGAGGCCGATCGCCCAGACGGGGCGTCCGTCGGCGAGATAGGGCTTCGCGTAGTCCTTCTCCCGGATCTGCGCAAGCGCCGCATCGGCGGGATTCGCGAGCGCCTTCACGACAGGATCGTCGTACTCGTCGATCAACACCACACAAGGTGTACCACGCTCGAAATGCCAGATGATCGCATTCAAGAAGTTCATCGCCGGCGACAACGTCTCGTCATAGGCGCAACCGCTGTCTTTCAACGCCAGCTTCATGACGTTGGGCAAGACCAACGCGAATTCGGCGTATGTCGCCGCCGCGCAACATCCAAAATCGATGTGGATGACAGGATGCACCTTCCAGTCGTAGTCGGTCCGGTCGATCTTGAGATCCTTGAAGAGCTCGCGCCGCCCCTCGAAGATGTACTTGAAGGTGGTGATCATGAGCGACTTGCCGAACCGCCTGGGGCGCGCGATGAAGAAGAGCTTCTTCCCCGGTGCCGTGACAAGCCGGTGGAAGTAGTCCGTCTTGTCGACGTAGATGCAGTTTCCCCCGTCCGTCGTGCGGAGGTCGGCGAAATCATTGGCGTTCTCGGCAATCGTTTTCATGTTATCGGTATTATACCATTTTATTACCTTACGATGACCCGATAGAAGCCCTGCGGGCCGATCTTCGGCGCCGTCAGGGCCTCGTGCAGCGCACCGTCCGCGTCCGCCCGCACCCAGGCGCCGT
>JAZLJP010000136.1:0-9210 GCA_045617985.1 Kiritimatiellia bacterium | reverse complement strand
AGGCACGTTTCAACACATGCATCCGCACGGTCGGGTGGGGCGTGTTCTTCGGTGTCACAGGCAACGACAGTGCGGCGGATGGCGTCTTGGTGCGCTATTACAACGCCACCGACGATCTCACGGCCTGGTCGTGCGGTTCGGTGGAACATGTTATCGCGAACCAGCGGAACCAGGATGTCACGGTTGTGCTTGAGCGGAACGCGTGGACGGTGAACGGGACCGAGGTCGCCGTTCCGTCGGCCGGTACGCCGTATGCGGGCAACCTCTACCTCTTCTGCGGCAACAACGGCGGCAGTCCGTGGCGCCATCAGACGACGCGATTCTACTCCTTCAAGATGTCCGAAGGCGCGCGCGTCGTGCGCGACTTCGTGCCATGTCGCACGCCGGGCGGCGAGAACGGCCTCTGGGACAAGACCGAGGGCAAGTTCTACGGCAATCTCGGCACGGGGCGCTTCTACGCTTCGGGCGATCCGGCGCTGCGCATCACGGGTCTCAAGGCGGCGGGCCAATGGATCGACACGGGCGTGCGGGCGAAATCGGTCATCAACTCGATCGTCGATTTCGCGTTCCTCTCGTCGGGCGGCTCGACCTGCTTCATCGGGGTGCGCAAGACCTACGGCCCCAGCAACGAATACGGCTTCTGGGCGAATGGATCGGGACAGGCCTGCATCGCCTACGGCAACGTGAATTCGGGCTGGAAGACGAACAAATATCCCGTTGGAACCCGCTGCGTTGTGAGCAACGACTGTGCGAAACTCTTCATCGACGGCACGCTCGTACACAACGGCGCGAACAACACGTTCGACACGGGCTACAACGTGGTCATCGGCGCCTACAGCGAGAAGGGTGTGATCACGACGACTGGCAACCGTGCGTTCAGCGGTATTTACTACCGCGTCAAAATCATGCAGGACGGTGCGCTCAAGCGCGACTTCGTGCCGTGGCGCAACGGCGACGGCGTTTGCGGACTCTACGACGTGTCGATCGGCAACAGCGATGCGGACAATCCGTCCTATCCGTTCTACGGCAACAAGGGTGCGGGCGTGTTCACGAGTGAAGACGACTTCGCGTTCCTGGTGGACGGCACGACGCTTGAGGCGTACGAAGGTACGCTCGCGGCGGCGAGCCTTGCGGGCTACACGGGCGTGGAGAAGAAGGGTGTCTATGCGGTCAAGGCGGGTGCGCTCACGAGCCTTCCGGTGCCGCTTACGCTGTCCGAGGGACGCTTCTCGCTTCAGAATGGCGCGATCGGGACTTTGACGGTCAACGGCACGCTCACGCTTGCGGGTGGCGCGCGTCTGGTGGCCGATGTGACGCCGACGGGTTGCGATGCGCTGGCGGCGACGCAGGTCGCGGTGACGGCGACGGTGGAAAATCCCTTTGTCATAGAACTCGCCCCGCAGGGCGGCGTGGCGTTCGATGCGGCCCACGCGCCGACGCTGATCGCCGGCGTTGCGGCGGACGACCTGGCGAAGTTCCGTCTCGTTTCCCCCGGACTCGACGCCCGGCTCGCGGTTCAGGACGGCAATCTCGTCCTCCTTGCCGCACAGCCCGCACTGCCGGCCGGCTACTCGCGTCTTGACTGGATCGCCTCCTCGGGCGAACAGTACATCCTTACGGGCGTTGAAGCCACGGCGCAGATGCAGGCGGAGATGTCCTTCCGCGTGAACCGCTACGTGACGAACGGGGCGATCTTCGGTACGGACGCCTGGACGGGCTATCGTTATCTCTTCAACATGCAGAGCAACAAGTTCATGTTCCATGCGGCCGGCAACGACCTGCTCGCGCTTGAGACGGGCGTCGACTACACCTTGCGGACGGACGGTGCGACCGTTACGATGTCCGGCGGCGGCCAGACGAAGACGGTGGCGATCGCGAACAACATCAATGCCGTCAACCGCGAGCTGGCCGTGTTCGCGATGAACACAGGCACGTATGGTACGCACATCCGCCTCTCTGCGATGTCCCTGCGCGACGCGGGCGGACGGTTGCTGCGGTCCTTCGTGCCGTGTCGTGCGCCCCGTGGCGAAGCGGGGCTGTGGGATCTCGTCGAAGGGAAGTTCTACGGCAACCGGGGAGCGGGCCGTTTCGCCGATCCCGACGACACGCTGCGCCTCGTGAACGCGATTGCCTCGCACGGCAGCGACTACATCGACACGCGATACACCGCCACTGCCACGACCAAGATGACGATGGATGCGGTACCGGTTCGGGCCGACATCAAGAGCGCGTTCTTCGGCGTGTGGCAGGAAGAAACCTATGCGACGAGCGCGCTGACGTTCGGCGTCTACATCAATGGCAACAAGAATGCGGCGTCCACGCTGGTGACGGGAAAGAACGGCGACTGGTTGTCGAACCAGAAGCCGCTGATGGCGGGCAGCCGCTACCTCTTCTCGCTCGATGCGACGACGGGGGAATTCCTCTGCTGGCGCGATGGCGACTTCACCCGAACCTATGATTCGATCACGCATTCGGGCGCGATAACGGGACAGACGCAGGGGCCGATCTGGATCTTTGCCGTGAATGCGTTCAGCGGCAAGGAGGGACACAAGGGGCTGTACTACGGGCAGATGAAGGCCTATGCGGCGGACATCTACGAGAATGGCGTACTGCAGCGGGCGTACCGTCCCGCTTGGTCGGCAGACGGCCAGCTGGGCCTTTGCGACGTGCAGAACGGCAATGCGTTCTGTCCGAACGGATCGACGGTGTCGGGTGCGAACCTCACGTGGGAGGGCATTGCCTTCACGCGCAGCGGTACGACCCTGACCGCCTTCGAAGGAACGCCCGCCGCAGACGATCTTGACGGCGCGGCCGTGCTGGTGAAGGCAGGATGGCACGTGCTGGATGCAGCGGCGGTGACAACGTTGCCCGTGCTGCAGATTGCGAAGGGCACGTTCTCGGTGGCGGACGGCACGGCACGGACCACGGCCGTGAACGGTTCGATGACGCTTGTGGGCGGGGCGCGTCTCGCGCTGGACCTTACGCCAACGGGATGCGATTCGTTTACGCCGGCGACGGTGACGTTCGACAACGCGACCGAGGAAAATCCGGTGGAAATCGACTTGGATATCCAGGCGGGCACGGACCTCACACGTTCCCACGTGCTGGTGCCGTCGGGGGTGACGGGCGAGAATGGCCGGGCGCGGTTCATCCGCGTGAACAGCGACGAGCCGATCGAGTGCTTCATCCAGGACGGTGCGCTGGTGCTGCGCTATGGCGATACGACTTCGCCGGTGCGCGCCGAATGGAAGGGCGGTGCCGAAGGACGTGTCGACGACGCGGCGAACTGGACGTGCTACAACAGTTTCGGCGAGGCGATGCCGGGTCTGCTGCCGACGGAGAAGACGACCGTCGTGTTGCCGGACGGCTGCGTGTTCAACTGTCCGGCGGGGGCGTCGTTCATCTGCAAGGAACTCGTGCTGCCGAAGTACATCGGCGGCGACTGCGATTGGTCGGGCCTTCCGGCGGCGATCGAGACGGCGATCGATCTGCGCGGCCACAAGTTGACGCTGGCATCCTTGAACGGCGGCGGGCAGGTGTATGACAGCACGTGTTTCGAATCGGTCGAGTATGTCGAATCGGCGGGGGCGTCGTATGTCAATACGCTCTACCGGCACAAGCCCGATACGCGCGTCGAGTGCGTGGTCGACGCGACAGACTCGGGCGACGCCAATTGGAGGGGAGCCTTCGGCGCCCGCAACGCCGACTACAAGAAGAGCTGTTTCGTCTTTTTCCTGCGGGACGGTTCGGGCATGGCCCGCTACGCCCGTACGGGCGACGAGGCGCAGTATGCGGGTACGTTCCCGTACAACCAGCGTGTGAAGATCGTGTGCGAGGGTGCGACGGCGACGGTGTTCAACGGCGATACGGGAAGCATCTTCTACTCCATCACCACGGTGGGTACGCTGGACGGCGGTGTCAACGACATGTTCATCTTCGGCTTGAATCAGGGCGGAGAGAACGGCGTGTCCGTTCAAACGACGAGCCTCGGCAAGATGAAACTCTATTCCTTCAAGATCTACGAAGGCGAGACGCTGATGCGTGACTTCCAGCCGGTGAAGTGCCTGACGACGGGCGCCTACGGGCTCTGGGATGCGGTGACGTGCCGTTTCTTTGCCAGTGCCAACACCTCGCCGTTGACGGGGCCTGCCGTGGCGGCTGACGGTACGCCGACATCGGGTGAACTGCATGTGATGGTGCCGGCGGAGACGACGCTCACGGGCGAAACGCTCGCGGTCGACGGATCGGTGCGGCTTGTCAAGGACGGTGCGGGCGTGTTGCTCTGGAATGGCGGTCGGATCGGCGCGGGCGTGACGACGCTCGTCACGAACGGCGTTTTCAAGGCGGGTGCGAACGACACGGCCTTTGCGGCGCACGGCCCGATCATGATCCGCGAGGCGGGGCAGTTCGATTTGAATGCCCACATCGGGGGCGGTGGCAGCACGCCGTTCATCGGCACGAAGTTCTTCGTCGAGGGCGAGGGTCCCGATGGCACGGGCGCTCTGGTCAACAGCGGACTCAACAACTATGGCTACCATTTGTCGGACGTGCGGCTGACGGGGGACGCGACCTTCGGCGGCGTGTCGCGCATCGATTTCCGCGGCACTACGGATTTTGAAGGCACGAACGCGACGCTGACGGTGAAGAATTCGTCGGTGCTGGCGCTTGTGGATGTGGCGTCAAAGGTGAATGTCGGCCATGTCGTCGTGTCGGATGGCGGTGTGCTGCAGCTGTGCGAACTCAATGCGCCCACGCTGAAGACGCAGGACATCACCTTGCTGCGGGGCGGCGAACTCGCCTACTGGTCCGGGACGGGCAAGTGGAACATCCCTGTGCGCGTGGGTGAAGGCGGCGGCGAAATCTATGCCCAATACGGTTCCGAGCCGTACACCTATGTGCAGGCCGGTACGGTCACGGTCGACGCCGGTTCGACATTGGCGCTCACCTCCCCGGCCGGCAAGACCATCAACGGCACGCTGGGGGCCGTGGTGTTGAACGGTACACTCGATGGCGCGAACGCGAAGGCGACAACGACGATAACCGGTACGCTCATCGGGAACGGCGCCATCACCGGCGTGAACGTGAAGTTCGGCGGCACGAATTCGTGCTGGCAACTCACGGTGGGCGAAAACGGGTTCACGGAACGTGTCGATCTCGACGCGGCGCCGGGCGATATTCTCGCGGGGCTTGCGCGAATGGAAATCCACGGCGTACGTGCCGGGATGGACCTCGATGTCTGTTCGGCGGGCACGATCACGCCCGACCAGCTCAAGATGATGGAATTGAAGGCGTTTGACGCGGCGGGCGAGGAGATCTCCGGCTGCCGCCTGGCAATCGAAGAGGCGCGCATCCATGCGTATTTCGGCGACACGACGATTCCGCGCACGGCGGAGTGGAACGGTTCGGCCGGGGACTTCGATTTGACGAATCAGGC
The DNA here is from genome assembly GCA_045617985.1 of Kiritimatiellia bacterium. GTDB lineage: Bacteria > Verrucomicrobiota > Kiritimatiellia > RFP12 > UBA1067 > RUG572. Next base: position 3,776 of record JAZLJP010000136.1, on the reverse strand, counting down.
GAACTGGACGTGCGTGAACGACTTTGGTATGGTGATTCCGGCGGTGCCGACGCGCGACTCGACGGTGAGGATTCCAGATGGCTGCGTCTTCAACGTGACGAACGGCGCGCCGCTTCTCTTCAAGGAAATCGTCCTTCCGAAGTTCATCGGCGGCGACTGCGATTGGTCGGGAATGCCGGTGCCGATCGACTCCACGATCGACCTGCGCGGACACAAGCTCGCGCTCGCGTCGCTCGCGGGTACGGGAACGATTACCGATACGTCCGCCCACGGCCCCTACGAGCGGCTGGAGTACATCCAGTCGAACAGCAAGGGCGAGTACGTCGATACCGGCGTGGTCGGCAAGAACGGCATCCACATGGAGCTTGACGTGAAGGTGATTTCGGACGGCGGCTCGGCGATGCTCGTCGGTGAACGTCCGAAGTATCCCGGTGCGACTTCGAACTGCGGTTTCTGGGTGAACGGCGACGGCATTCCGGCCATTGGCTACGGGTTGATCGACTCGGGCTACGAGACCGGCGCGACGAGCATCAAGGGTACGCGTTGCGTGCTCACCAATTCCCACGCACGTCTGTTCAAGGATGGTGTGATGGTCATCGATCGTGCGGACGACACCACGTTCAACAGCAACGTGTCGATGACGCTCTTCGCGCTCCATACGAGTTCGAAAGTCGAGAACACGGGCAGTCGCGTGATCACGGCGCAGGTCTTCGCGCTCAAGATCTGGGACGAAGAGACGCTCTTACGCGACTTCGTGCCGGTACGTCGTTTGAGCGACGGCAAGGTCGGCCTCATCGACCGCGCGCACGGCGACCAGTTCTACACGAGCACCATTGCGGGGCTCACGGCAGGTCCGGTGGTGCCGTTCGACGACGAACCCTGCGGCGAACTGCACGTGCGGGTGCCGGCGGGCCAGACGCTGGAGAATGCCTCGCTCACGATTACGCGCCTCGTGAAGGTGGTGAAGGAAGGCGCGGGCGCCTTCAAGCCCACGAAGGGACAGGACTACAGCGGTGGCACGGTGATTGCCGAAGGCAAGATCGTCTGCAATGGATCGTCCGCATCCTATCTGGGCTGCCCGTTTGGCAAGGTGACGGTCGATGCGGGCGCGACGCTCGATTTCGACGGATATGGCAACCAGAACGACTACGCTTTCGTTCTCAACGGCGGCACGATCATGAGCGCAACAGACCGCGGCCAGTCGGGTTATGCCTGGATGCGCCATGTCGAACTGACGGCCGACTCCGTGATGTCGGGCGACGGTTTCGGATGCGTTGGGCCGGGCTGGGCGCCGGCGACACTCGAAATGAACGGCCATAGGCTTGCGTTGGAGATCACGGTCGGAAAGAACTTCTACCTCGGCAATCTCACGATCACGGGCGGCGGCACGTTGCACGCGCGTTCGGGCGGCTGGCTCGTCTTGGGCGGTTCGAGCAGCGATCCGACGACGGGCTCCATCGGCAAGTACGTGACGGCTCAGACGACGACGCTCGAAGTCACGGGTGCTGCACTGTGCGTGGATTCCGCCACGGTCTGCTTTGCCAACTACTATCCGCATGGTGGGCAGACCTACGACCGGAAGAAGGATGGCCAGCCGATCAAGGTCACGGGGCGCTTGACGCCGGTCTCCGCTTGGCACGATTGCCAGTTGCAGCACGGCGCAACGCTCGACCTCTCGCAGAACGCGGCCGATTGGACGGGTGTGACGACATTCGCGAACAACGCGAACAAGACGGGCGTGGTGAGCTGCGCCGCCGGTGCGACGATCCAGATCGACGTGGGGAACCGTCCGCGGCGTGCGAACCTGTGCCTGATTGCCTGGACCGCCGAGACGCGTCCCGATGCGACGTTCGTGCCGGTACCGGGTTCAGACTTCGAGCTCTACGCGACGGACGACGGCCTTTTCATGCGCCGCGGGTTTCTGATCCTGCTTCGCTAGAAGGGTTAGCCGGTTAGGGCTGCGCGCTTTGTCCGCTTGACTTGATGAACGGGTGCCATGGCCATTCCAAAATTCCCATGTTGATTTAAAGGATGTATCATGGTATAATACCTATCATTCTTTTTGACAGGTTTCAGTTGGTTTTATCCGAGGAGAAGAAATGGCTAACGATGCATTGGCCCAAAAGGCCCAGAATTTCACCAACCGCGGGCGTCAGGCGCTCGAGGCGGGGCGGTATGAGCTTGCCGTCGAAATGCTTTCGCAGGCGCTTGACTGTTCGCCGAGCTCGCTTGAGACGCGTCGTCTTCTGCGTGCGGCGCAGATTGCGAAGTTCCGGCAGAATCCGCCGTCGGGTTTTGCGTTGAAGATCCAGGGCCTTGGCAATCTGGCCAAGCGCTCGAAGATTCTGGCTTTGGCGAAGAAGGGGCAGGGCGCGGAGGCGATGGCCGAAGCGGAGAAGCTTTTGGAGACGAATCCGCTTGATCCCGATAACATCGAATGCGCGGTGAAGGCGGCCGAGGCGGCCGGCATGCCCGAAGCGGCGGCGATTTCGATCGAGGCCGCCTACTCCTGCAGCCGCGGCGATGCGAACCTCTTGGAACGTGTGGCGCAGTACTACATGGTGGCCAAGCGCTACGACAAGGCGCGCGATGCGTATGTGAAGCTCTCCCAGCTCAAGCCGGGTGACCAGCGCATCATCCAGCTTCTCAAGAACGCCGAAGCGCAGAGCACGATGTCGAGCGGCTGGAGCGACACGGTGGGCAAGAAGGGCGGCTATCAGGCGATCCTCGCGAACCAGGAGCAGGCTAAGAAGATCAACCAGCAGAACAAGGCCGTGGTGACGGGCGACGACGCCGAGGCGATGATCGCCGAAAAGAAGGCGGCCATCGAGCGCGAGCCGAACAACCTCAACTTCTACCGCGCCCTTGCGCGTATCTTCATGCAGAACAAGCGCTTCGACGAAGCGGTGGAAACCCTGCAGAAGGCGCAGACGGTGAGCCAGGCCGACCCGGAACTCGACCGCATGCTCTCCACCGTTCAGGCGGCGAGCTACGAATACCAGATCGAGCAGCTGCGCAAGGAAGGCCGCACGGAAGAGGCGGATAACCTTGAATGCGAGAAGAACCAGTTCGTGTTCGACGATCTTGCGAGCCGCGTGGAGCGCTATCCGAACGATCTGCATCTCCGCTTCGAGCTCGGCTATCAGTACTACATCTACGGCGATCAGGATGCTTCGTTCTACGACGAAGCCGTGCAGCACCTCCAGCTCGCGCAGAAGTCGCCGAAGGACCGCTTGCAGGCGCTCTACTACCTTGCGATGTGCTTCCTCAAGAAGGGGCAGGTCGATATGGCGGTGATGCAGCTTGAAACGGCGCGCGACCAGTTGCCGATGATGGACGACCTCAAGAAGAAGGTGGTCTACCAGCTCGGCCTCTGTGCGGAAGATGCGAAGGACTACGGGAAGGCCTATGCCTATTACAAGGACGTCTACTCGAATGACGTGACCTTCGGCGACCTCAACGAGCGCATGCTCAAGATCAACAAGCTGATGCACGAGCAGAAGTAAGATTTTTCAAACTCAAGCTTTACCTCTACGTGGGATTGTGCTATACTATACGGCACTTTCCCAAGCTTAGCGGGAAAGCCCATCGGACCGTAGCGCAGCCTGGTAGCGCGTTTGCTTGGGGTGCAAAAGGTCACGAGTTCAAATCTCGTCGGTCCGACCATTTTTCTAAAAGAGCGTTTCATCTTGCAAGGGGTGAGACGTTTTTTTGTAGACGAGAACAGGGAGAGGGGCGATATGAAAACGATTCTGATCATGATGATGGCGGCGGGG
>JAZLJP010000135.1:0-10127 GCA_045617985.1 Kiritimatiellia bacterium | reverse complement strand
CCAGGCACCAAGCACCAGGCACCAGGCACCAAGCCCCCCCCGCACCAAGCACCAGGCACCAAGCACCAAGCACCAGGCACCAAGCACCTTTAATTTTCACCTTTTCACCTTTTAATCTCTGACTTTTCAAATTGCCATTTGACTGTTCATCCGTTTTTTGATATACTACCCACCTCTTTACCCACTAACGGGAAGGGCACGGCTGAAATCCGTGATTATTCACAAACCTAACAAAAAGTTCAGTTACATGGCTATTCGTAAACCTACGATGCCTGCTGAGAAGTCGAGCGTGTTTGCCGACTTCCTGAAGGCGCAGGCCTCGGCGCAGGATCAGCAGTTCAAGAGCGGCTCCATCATCGAGGGGTCCGTTTCCTCTGTCAAGGGCGACGATGTGTTCGTCGACATCGGTTACAAGAGCGAGGGCGTGGTGGCTCTCAGCGAGTTCGGCGAAGGCGCCGAAGTGAAGCCCGGAACCAAGTTCCAAGTGATGCTTCTTCAGCTTGAAGATGACAAGACGGGCATGGTGCGTCTTTCCAAGAAGGCCGCCGATGACCAGATTCAGTGGCAGAAGGTGCTTGAGCAGTACACGGAAGGGTGTGTTGCGAAGGGCACGATCCGCAGCGCGGTGCGCGGCGGTTTGCTCGTGGATGTCGATGGCGTCGAGGCGTTCCTGCCCGGCAGCCAGGTGGACGTGACGCCCGTGCGCGACCTCACGCCGTACATCGGCCAGAGCTATGACTTCAAGGTCATCAAGATCGACAACAACCGCAAGAACATCATCGTGAGCCGTCGCGAGCTCATCGAGGGCACGATGGCCGAGAAGAAGGCCGAGCTCCTCGCGTCGCTCCAGAAGAACGAAGTGCGCAAGGGCCGCGTGAAGAACATCACCGACTTCGGCGCGTTCATCGATCTCGACGGCATCGACGGACTCCTCCACATCACGGACATGAGCTGGGGCCGCATCAAGCACCCGAGCGAACTGCTCAAGGTGGGCCAGGAGCTCGACGTCATGGTGCTCGACGTGGATCGCGACAAGGAGCGCATCTCCCTCGGCCTCAAGCAGACGACGGAGAACCCCTGGACCACGATCACCGAGCAGTTCCCGGTGGACAGCCGCGTGAAGGGCAAGGTCGTGAACCTCGCCGCCTACGGCGCGTTCGTGGAAATCGCTCCTGGCATCGAAGGCCTCGTGCACATCAGCGAATTCAGCTGGACGAAGCACGTGGCGCGTGCGAGCGACATGCTCAACATCGGCGATGAAATCATGGTGCAGATCCTCTCGGTCGATACCGAGAACCAGAAGATCGCGCTCGGCATCCGCCAGACGCAGGAAAATCCGTGGGACAGCGTTACGGACCGCTACCCGGTGGGCAGCCGCGTGAAGGGCAAGGTGCGCAACTTCACGACCTACGGTGCGTTCGTCGAGCTCGAAGAGGGCATCGACGGCATGATCCACGTGACGGATCTCTCCTGGACGCGTCGTCCGGCGCATCCGTCGGAGTGCCTCAAGAAGGGCGACGAAGTGGAAGCGATCGTGCTCGAAGTCAATGCCAAGGACCAGCGCATCTCGCTCGGTCTCAAGCAGGCGCAGACCGATCCGTGGGCCGACATCGCCTCGAAGTACGCGGTGGGTTCGATCGTCAAGGGCAAGGTTTCGAAGACGGCGTCGTTCGGCGCGTTCATCGAGCTCGAAGACGGTGTGGACGGCCTTGTGCACATTTCGCAGATCAGCGATCAGCACATCGAGAAGGTCAAGGATGCGCTTCAGATCGGTCAGGAAGTCGAAGCCCGCGTGGTCAAGGTCGATCGCGCCGAGCGTCGTATCGGCCTCTCGATCAAGGCGGTCAACATGTCCGAAGACGAGGTCAAGGAGCTCGAGGCCGAGGCGGCGGGTACGACGTCCGAAGGGACGACCAGTTCCGGCCCGAGCGGCGCGAGCGAGCAGTTCGGTTCGCTCGGTGCGGCGTTCGACGATGCGTTTGGCAATGTCGAGTGGCAGCCTGGTGAAGCCGAGACGAAGTAACTTAGAAAGAAAGGGAATTCAAAATGTCCAGAGTTTGCGAAATCTGCGGCAAGGGCCCGGCGGCTGGCAAGTCGATCATCCGTAAGGGTTCCCCGAAGTACAAAGGCGGCATCGGTTTGCATACGACCGGTATTTCAAAGCGCCGCTTCCTTCCGAACCTCCACACGGTGCGTGTGACCGACGGCAAGGGCAATACCTGCCGTAAGACGGTGTGCGCGCGCTGCTTGAAGGCGGGCAAGGTGACGAAGGCCTAATGTAGCCCTTCGTGATAAAAAAAGACGGTCAGTGCTTGCGCATTGGCCGTCTTTTCTCTATAATATACACGTGCGAAGGAAACCTACACTCCGCGAGCTTGAACAAGGAGGTGCCCATGAGCGAAGAAGAAATCAAAGACAACGACCCGATCACGACAACGAGCGATGAGGAAACGGGAACCGAAATCCGTGAAACGGATATCGTGTTCGACTGCCCCCATTGCGGCCATAACCTTGCGATCGACTACCGGGGAGCCGGTTTGCAGATCGCCTGCGTGAACTGTGGCGAGAGCGTTCTCGTGCCGATTCCGGACGGGATGAAGATCGATGATCTCGATATCGAGCCGGGTGAAATCCTGAAGCAGCTTTTCGCGACGCGCCGCAACCTCCAGAAGACCGAGCGTCGTGTCGAGGAACTCGAGGGCGAACTTTCGAAAGCGCGGGTACGGCGCGATACGTTGCAGGCGTTGCTTGAATTTTCGAAGATCCAGATTGCCGAGCTGAAGAATCTTCTGCATCGGCAGGTCGCCGAACAGGAAAAGGCGTCGGTGTTGATGGATCGGTTGACGGTCGATCTGGAGGCGGGCCTTTCGGAGGCGAGCGCCGGCGGAACGAACGGTGTGGGAGAGGACGGCGCGCCCAGTAAATGAGCTCTCGATTTCATTCCTATTTTGTCAACGCGCTCACGTTCTCCCGCGTGCCGCTGATTTTTGCGTTCATGATCTCGGCGATTCTGGCGCATCATCTCAACCACGCGGGCTACGCCGTCGCGGCGTGCGTCTTGCTCACGCTCTCGGGGCTGTCGGACCTCTTTGACGGCAAGCTCGCGCGCAAGTGGCAGGTGGTCTCCATGTTCGGGAAACTTGCGGATCCCTTGATGGACAAGGTGTTCTTCATCGTGAGTTTCCCCACGCTCCTCTGGCTCATCAGCGCGCAGGGCGACAACGCCTTCCATGCGGGGGTGATGCTCGTTTTCACGGTGCTCTACATCCTGCGCGACCAGTGGGTGACGTTCCTCCGCGCTGTTGCGAGTGCCTATCACGCCGATGTGAGCGCGATGTGGCTCGGGAAGGTGCGTACGGCGCTCTCCTTTCCGGCGGCGGGGTACATCTATCTCTATCTCGCGTTCCGCAAGTTCCTGCCGCAGTGGTTTGCCGCCGCGACGGCCTCGCAGGTCGATGCCGGCTTCCTGTGGAGCGTCTACGCGATCGAGGCCTTCCTCATCGGGCTCAACATCTATTCGTGCGCGGTCTACACGAAGGTCTATTGGCCTTACATGATTCGTGCCATCGGTACCAAGTAGACGAATCATGGCCACCTTGCAGAAAATCGCCGCCTGGCTTGCGAAGCAGACGCCGGCTTTCATCACCGCCGTCGCCGTGGTGGCGTTTTTTCTGCCGGGGCTGTTCGGCTGGGTGCGCGCTTACACGCAAACCGCCGTTTTGGGCGTGATCATGCTCACGATGGGGATGACGCTCACGGCGCAGGACTTCAAGATCCTCGCCTCGCGCCCGCTCGACATCGCGCTCGGGTCGCTCGCGCAGTTCGCGCTCATGCCGCTCATCGCGCTCGCGTTGACGCACCTCCTCGGGCTCCCGCGGGGTGTCGCGGTGGGGCTCATCCTCGTGGGGTGCTGCCCGGGCGGCGTCTCTTCGAACATCATGAGCTTCCTCTGCAAGGGAGATGTGGCGTTCTCCGTGGGCATCACCACGCTCTCGACCCTCTTTGCGCCGTTGACGACGCCGCTGTTGATGTTGTATCTCGCAGGCGAGATGGTGGAGATCGACGCGGTGGGGATGTTCAAGAGCGTCCTTCTCGTGACGCTCCTCCCCGTGGGGCTCGGCTTCCTCTTCAACCAGCTCTTCGGGCGGCGCCCGGCCTATCGCGAAGCGATGAAGGTGATGCCGGGCGTGGCGGTGCTGGGGCTCGCGTGCATCGTGGGCGGCGTCGTTTCGGCCCAGGGGCAGGCGATTGTGAAGTCGGGCGCGCTCATTTTCGTGGCCGTCTTCCTCCACAATGCGCTCGGCTACGTGCTTGGCTACACGAGCGGCGTTCTGGCGCGCTTCACGCGGCCGAAGAAGCGCACGATTGCGATTGAAGTGGGCATGCAGAACGCGGGGCTGGCAACGGTTCTTGCAACGAAGCACTTCCCCGCGCTCCCGGAGGCGGTGGTCGCATCGGCCGTTTCCTGCATCTGGCACTCGATTTCAGGCGCCCTCCTCGCCGGGGTTTTCAACGCGCTCGATCGGCTTTCCCGGCCCCGCGAAAATTCGTTAAAATGATTTTAGCTCCCATTTGCCCGTCAACTATGGTAGACTAGTGGCATCATCAATGACCCCTTGAGGAGACGAGACCAATGCTGCCGATTCTTGAAAGCCTTTTAGCGATGTGTGGAGAGCTCTCTGCGAGCGACATCCACCTGACGACGAATCAACCGCCGCGCTTCCGTGTGCGCGGGCGCCTTTCGCCTCGGCCCGACCTGATGTCGTTCAATGGCGAACAGGTGGATGAAATCGCGATGGAGCTGGGGCTTGCTACATTGCCGCTGGGGTGCCCCGACGGCACCGAACGCGTGCGTCGCACGCTCATGCAGGAGGGGTCGATCGACGGTGCCATTTCCGCGCCCGACGGCTCGCGCTACCGCTTCAACATCTTCCGCGAGGCGAGTGCCACTGCGATCGCCCTCCGTCGGCTCGACAATTCGTTCCGCACGATGAGCGAGCTGGGGTTGCCGCGTTCGGTGGCGGATTTCTGCAAGCAGAAGGACGGCCTTGTCATCGTGTCCGGCCCGACGGGCAGCGGCAAGTCGACGACGCTCGCCACGCTCCTCAACGGCATCAACCGTACGCACGAGGGGTACATCATCACGATTGAAGACCCGATCGAATTCGTCCATAAGAGCGAGCGCTGCCTTGTGAGCCAGCGCCAGGTGGGGCGCGACGCGAAGAGCTTCAACGACGCGCTCGTGGAGGCGATGCGCCAGGATCCCGACGTGATCCTCGTGGGCGAAATCCGCGACCTCGAAACGATCCGCACCGCCATCCGTGCGGCCGAAACGGGCCATCTTGTTTTCACGACGCTCCACGCGACCGATTGCGCGGGCGTGGTGGAGCGTATCGTTTCGGTGTATCCGGCCGAAGAGCAGAATACGATCCGCCATCAGCTTGCCCTCTGCCTGCGTGGCGTCATCGCGCAGCGCCTTGTGCCGTCGATGGATGGTACGCGGCGGTGGGTGGTGCCGGAGGTCCTCGTGAATACGAGCGGCGTAGCGAACCTCATTGCCACGGGGCGTACGGCGCAGATTTCGGGCATGATCGAAACGGGCGGCGCTCTGGGCATGCGCTCGATCGAAGAGTCGCTTGCGGATCTTCTGCGCGGCGGCTGCATTTCCGAACAGACGGCTTTCTCCCTCACCCGTAACCACGAAACGCTCAAGCGCCGCCTCTTCGGCGAAGCCGCGGCGGAGTGAGGCGAACCGATTAAAGCGAATAACGAAAAAAGGAAAGAAACATGCAAATTCCGAGCGAACTGAACGAGTCGATTCTCGCGTCGTACTTCGAGCTTCTGAAATTCGAGACGGTGGGCGCCGACCCCACGAAACTGCGCGACTGCGTGAACTGCGCGATGTGGATCAAGAAGTGGCTGGAGCCGATGGGCTTCACGAGCGAACTTCTGCAGGCGCCGAACAAGCTCGGCACGCCGCCCGTCCTCTACGCGACGCGCGCCGGCACGCCCGGCGCGCTCACGATCCTCTTCTACGGCCACTACGACGTGCAGCCGGCCGATCCGCTCGAAGCGTGGCAAACGCCGCCGTTCGAGCCGACCCTGAAGGACGATGGCCGCGTCTACTGCCGCGGCTCGCAGGACGACAAGGGCCAGTGGTTCGCCTGCCTGAACGGCATCGCGAAGTTCCTCGCCAAGCGTTCCCCCGAAGCCTCGATGCCCACGATCAAGATCGTGCTCGAAGGCCAGGAGGAAAGCGGTTCGGGCGCCCTCGCGGCCCTCGCGCCCACGATGGCCGACAAGCTGCGGGCCGACGTGATGCTCGTGTGCGATACGAGCGCGGCTGCGGATCTGCGCCCCGCGATCGTCGCCGGCCTCCGCGGCGTGAGCCACTTCACGGTGCGCCTCGAAGCGGCGGACCACGACCTCCACTCCGGCGAATTCGGCGGCATCGCGCCGAACCCGGCGCAGGGTATGGCCGAACTCGTCGCCTCCCTCCACAATCCCGATGGCTCGATCGCCGTGAAGGGTTTCTGCGACGGCATCGAAGCGCCTACGGATGAAGAGCGCGCCGCAGCCGAAGCGGCCGCGATGAGCGACGAGCGCTACACCGAGGAAATGGGCTGCCCGCCGGTGGGCGGCGAAGTGGGCCTCACGCCCACGGAGCGCAACTCGTTCCGGCCGACGATCGAAGTGAACGGCATCCACTCGGGCTACGGCGGGCCGGGCTCGAAGACGGTGATCCCCGCGGGTGCGCTCGCGAAGATTTCGATGCGCCTCGTGCCAGGCCAGAATCCCGACACGGTGATGAATTGCGTGGTGAAGCATCTCGAGCAGCATACGCCGCGCGGGATGAAGCTCTTTGTGGAAGACCTCTCCGGCGAAGCGGCCGGGTTCCGTCTGCCGCTTGCCTCGCCCGTCTTCCGCCTCGCGACGTATGTGCTGCAGGATATGGACGAACGCGGCCCCGTGTTCCAGTGGGACGGCGCATCGATTCCGGTCGTGTCCGTCCTTAAGATGGTGAGCGGCGCCGCGCCCCTGATCGTGGGCTGGGGCCAGCCGCAGGACCGCATCCACTCGCCGAACGAATCCTACGGGCTCGACCAGTTCGTGAAGGCGATGACCTGGGGCGAGAAGATTCTCGGCGCCCTTTGCGACTGAACAGGAGGTGGATCGATGCGCGGCAGCGTTCTTGCTTACGACTTCGGGACCGGTGGCATCAAGGCGGCGCTTTTCGCCGCCGACGGCCGTTGCGTCGATTCGGGCTTCGCGGCCTATGAAACGTTCTATCCGGCGAGCGGCTTCCATGAGCAGGCGCCGGAGGACTGGTGGCGCGCGACCGTGGAGTCCACCCACCGCCTTCTCGAGAAGCTCACGCGCGAGCAGATTGACGAGATCCTCGCGCTTGGCATCTCCGGCCACTCGCTCGGCGTGGTGCCGCTCGACGCGGCGGGGAATCTGCTCCGCGCGCGCGTGCCGATCTGGAGCGATTCGCGTGCGGGCGCCGAGGCGGACGTCTTTTTCGACGCCCTTGCGCGCTTGCGCAAGCGTGCCGGTACCTCGCGCGAGGAGATGGCGAAAGTCTGGTACGAGGAGACCGGCTGCGGCTTTCCGCCCGCGCTCTATTCGGTGTTCAAGCTCATGTGGTTCCGTGCGCACGAGCCGGAATGGTTCGCGCGCGCCACGACGATTCTCGGCACGAAGGACTATGTGAACTGGCGCCTCACGGGCGTACGCGCAACGGATCACTCCTACGCGAGCGGCACGGGCGTCTACGACCTGCGCGCGCGGAAATACGATCCCGAGCTCATCGCGGCGAGCGGGCTCGATGCCACGCTCTTCCCGCACATCGTTCCCGCAACGCACGTCCTCGGTACGCTCACTCCGGCGGCGGCGGCGGAACTCGGCCTCGCCCCCACGGTGAAAGTGGTGGCGGGCGGCGTCGATAACAGCTGCATGGCGCTCGGCGCGGGCGCCTACAAGGAAGGGCGCGCCTACAACTCGCTTGGGTCGTCGAGCTGGATTGCGCTTTCGAGCGCTTCGCCGGTCATCGACGCGCGCACGCGCCCCTATGTGTTCGACCACGTGGTGCCGGGCCAGTACGCGAGCGCGCTTGCGATTTTCTCGGCGGGAACGAGCCACACGTGGCTCAGAGACCAGCTCTTTCCTTCCTCGCCCAATGCCTATGCGGAAATGGACCGCCTCGCGGAAGCGGCCGGCCGGGGCGCGCACGGCCTCTTTTTCAATCCCACCCTCGCCGGCGGCAGTTCGCTCGATGTGACGCCCGCGATGCGCGGCGGCTTTGCGAACCTCGACTTGCGCCACACGCGCGGCGACCTCGTGCGCGCCGTGATGGAGGGTGTGGCGTTCGGTCTCCGGCAGGCGCTCGAGGAATTGAGCCGGCTCGTGCCCGTGGCCGAACCGCTCGTCCTCGTGGGCGGCGGCGCGAAGGCGCCCCTCTGGCGGCAGATCTATGCCAACGTCTACGGCCTCAAGGTCGTGCGCGCGGCCATCGGCCAGCAGGCGGCGGCGCTCGGCGCGGCGGTTCTCGCCGGCGTGGGCGCGGGGCTCTGGCCGACCTTCGACGTGGTGGACGCCTTTGCGGGCGCAGGCGAGGCCGAAGCGCCGGACCCGGCGGCGAAGGCCGACTACGATCAGCTGTATCAGCGCTATCTTTCGCTCTCTCGCGCGCTTGGCGCGTGGGCGCTTGAAGCGGAAGGAACGTGACATGGCGCGGCCTCGGTTCAGGTTCCTCGCGCTTGCCTCGCTCGTCGGTTGTGCGGCGTTCGGCGCGGCGGTGGGGAAAAAAGACGCTCCCTCTCTTCCCGTGAAGGCGGGCGCGTATGCGCGCGTGGAGGCGGCCGTCAAGGAGCTCGGCGCGAAATTCCCGAATTACCCGGCTTCGCGGTTCCTCGCCGAACTCGCCGCCCACCGGGCGCAGGGCCTTTCCTCCGACGCCTACCAGAAGATGCTCCAGAAGATGCTCGTGCGGGAAAACCCGCTCGTCAACGCGCAGGAGATCCTCTACACCGTGCATCCGATGTGGCGGGTGGACCATCACAACACGGCGACGATTTTCCAGTGCGGCGAGATCAACGAGAAGCGCTACGTGACGCAGGGCGCGCTGAAGGCGCTCGATGTGAAGACGGGGCGCGTGCGCGTGATCGTGCCCGAAGTCGAGGGCCGCACGATTCGCGATCCGGAAGTGGACTGGAGCGGCACGCGCATCGTCTTTGCGATGCGCAAGGGCCGTGCGGACGACTACCACATCTACACGGTCGATACGGACGGCACCAACCTCAAGCAGCTCACGTTCGCGAAGGGCGTGAGCGACATCGATCCCGCGTGGCTGCCGGACGGGCGCATCGTCTTTTCGTCCACGCGCGAGCCGAAGTACTGCATGTGCAACCGCCACATCATGGCGAACCTCTTCCGCATGGAGGCTGACGGCGCGAACATCCACCAGATCGGCAAGTCCACGCTCTTCGAGGGGCACGCCTCGGTGCTGGCCGATGGACGCGTCCTCTACGACCGCTGGGAATACGTGGACCGCAATTTCGGCGACGCGCAGGGTCTCTGGGTCTGCAATCCCGACGGTACGCGCCACGCGATCTACTGGGGCAACAACACGACGAGCCCGGGCGCCGTGATCAACGCACGCGGCCTTTCGAACGCCTCGAAGGTGATCGCCATCCTCGGAAGTTGCCACGACCGCCCCTGGGGTGCGCTCGGCCTCATCGACCGTACGAGGGGCGTCGATGGGCGCACGCCAGTTGTGCGTACCTGGCCGGCGGAGTTCATCAACCGCATCCACGAGGGCGGCCGGCACGACTACGATTCGACCACCGGCATTGTGCGCAAGTTCGCCGATCCCTTCCCGCTCGATGACGAACACTTCCTCTGCGTGCGCCAGGTGGGCAAGGGGAAACCCCTCGGGATCGTCTACTTCGACCTTCACGGCAATATGGTCACGTTCCACACCGACGGGGCGGGGTGCCATTCGCCGATGCCGATTCGGTCCGCGAAAAAGCCGGTGATGCAGAGCGAGCAGCGGAACTACGTCTCGCCGAATGCGAGGGGGGCCTTCTACGTGCAGAACGTCTACGTGGGCACGCACATGAAGGGCG